>JAADJA010000167.1 GCA_013151015.1 Chlorobiota bacterium | reverse complement strand
CCTGTATTTGGGATTAAGCCCCCAACAACGTTGTCGGACCAGTTGCCCCCCACCAATAATTCAATGTTATCGAGGCTTCCTATCTCTAAATACCCTGCATCTATCGTTACGTCATTGGTAACTGAAACAGAGGGTGAATTAAGGATCATGGTTTTCCCTGAAGGGCAATTTATTCGCAAATTGTAAAAAGAATTTCCCGTAGGGCAATAAATATAAGAATTAGAAATATTCCCAATAAGCTCTACCACACCGCCGGTCGGCACAAATATACCAGGCGTACTGGGGAAGCTGGCATTAAATGCTTCGCCGGTTCGGATTGTCCCACCACTGACATTCGTTGTTGTGGTAGGGCCAAAACTGATACTGTTGTTGGTTATCTCGAACAGGCCATCCGAAATTGATAAATTCCCATGAAAATACTCCCAGTCCAGATGATTAGGCCCATCGGCAATAAATGAACCGCCATCGATTATCAGGGAACCAGATACAGCAATACCGGATACACCGTGTACAACTACCATCCCATCAGGACCCAAATCCATCAGGCCCTTAAGTGTAAAATCTGAATCAATCTCAAGCGCACCACTAATTGTTTTGCTGTTTTCCAGTCCATTTGGTTTTTGCAGTGATGATCCGGGCCCGTTGGATTTTGTTGTAACATAAGCATATATTTCACTTGATGCCTGATCAGTAAAACTTCCATGTACAACAACGGTTTTAACTTGTGTTATAAGGATATTATTTGGGTTGATCGTAAAAGACCCATTTACAATAATTGGTTCTGTAGCGTTGTAATCGATGAAGGTTGTTTGATTTGCGTTTTTATCCAATACTATATTGCCGTATGTGGCCGTAGGTTCATGGTTTGATATACCGCCCCCTGATGCACCTTTGAAAACGATTGTATTGTAAGTGGATGCGTTAAATGAACAACCGGATTTGGGATCTACCCATCCGTAACAGTTCAAAGTGCCATTGGCAAGGTTTGCAACGGATCCGCTATAAAAGGAAATCTGATTCCAATAGTTTTGTCCGATCGTTAGGATATCTGCACTGTTGTCCATGGTCAAAGTCCCATCAACCCAACAATCCTCTCCAACGCTCAATCCGTTTCCACCCAATTTCAGTTCCCCGGAGTTTATTGTTAAATCATTTGTTATTACAAAATCGGAACCCAACATATTGATGTTCGATTTTCCACCATCGGAAATTATCTTTTTCGACCTTTTGTCAATTATGGGGGCAGGGGTTTTTTTGCCAGCAACTGACTTTGAGCCTTTATCGATAATAACATTGTACAAGGTACAACCATTGGCCTGGCTGAGGAAATAGTCATCCATGCCGTAGAATTCAAAAGTACCGTTAGACGGTGTAAAATCAGCCCTTTCTCCGATAAACCCGCCTGCTGTCCTGATAAAACCACCGGAAATGTTATCTGTTAAAAGGTATGTTGGCGAATTGTAAACATAAATCCCCTGATCGTGGAAGTCCAGTACTCCACAAATCATTGTTATTATTGCATCGTGATCAAAAGGCCAGTAGCTTGGGGTTGTCCCACCAAATACGTTCATGGTTCCGCAGTTGATGTTTATTTCACCGTTAAGGTCAACATAACCATCGCTGTTTGTAAGGTTTATGGTACTGTTTGCACCGCTAAGGACATATTTGCCATAAATCCCATTATCAATTAGGTCATTGGCAGTAAAAGTCCCCCCGTTGAATACATCTATTGCCCCGGCTGTCCAGTCATAAGCGTTGCAGATCACATTTGTACCACTTACATATATAGCCCCGGCAGGATTGTTTATTTCAAGAATATTAAATACTTCTGTCGAGCAGTTTTGAATGGCAGTACCACTGAAAACAACCCTGCCGGTTCCTTCGTCAAAGGCGCCAGTCCCCACATTGTTAATCCAGTCTCCCTGTAAATAGATCGTGTTTCCCTGGGCATAAAAAATACTGCTTTCAATTGTCAGGTCCCCATCAACATTTATATCACCGGAGTACATGTTCACCCATCCCGAAGGGTTTATTTTCAGGTTATTAAAAAAGCTAAAGGCAACATCCATGGTAATGCTCTGGTTTACGCCGTTAAAAATAAAAGAGGTGTTTGTCCCTGCGGAACTTGAGAAATCAAAAAAACCAGCGTTGTAAAAATCGCCCCTGCAAATAATATCCTGTGTCGATTCGTTGATAAACTGGCTTCCCGGTTGAATATTGATATTGCCACCCATAACCAAAGGATTGTTTGCATCGCTTGTAATCCTAAGGGCAGCACTGCTTTTATTGATATAAACACTATGTAAATAACAGCTTGGTGATTTTGATTTTATTTGACTGTCACCGCTTCCCCTGAAAGCCACCCAACCGTTCTCGATCTGCGCATCCGAACCGGAATTAAAGAACCAGTTCCCGTAAACATTGAACATTGTTGAAGCAGTAAAATCAGCCGTTGAATTGTTGTTCCAGTTCACATTGCCATAGCAGTTTATTGTCCCATTGGTATCGGACATGGCCAACTGCCCGGAAATAAGCATATTCCCATTTACGGTCAATGCTTTCCCAAGTACTTCCAGTCCCCCGCCAGTTTCAATTGTCAGGTTATTGCAGGCTACATCACTGTTATAGATAGCGGGCTGCCATCCGGCATTGGTAATAATAACATCTTCATCATCTGTTGGCATGTGGTTTAGCGACCAGTTAAGGCCATCGTTCCAGTCATGATTTACGTTTCCCGTCCATTCGTTAGGTACTTTGGGGGTAACATTAATTAAATAGTCTTCTACCTCACCCCAGGTATCATCACCGCATGGGGTAGGAGCCATATTATACGTAATCCTTATCCTGATGCGGCAAATGCCCAAGGTTGTCCCGGCAGGGGGCGAAATGCTTGCCGTATATGGCCCATTTCCGGGGCTTCCGCTTACCGTAAAGCTTTCACCGGCATCATCAAAATCCTCGTCCCGGTTCCAGTCCACCCAGATACCACATTGATCTGGAGAGTACGGATTGCCATTTACAACGGTAATGGTTTCAAATCCATTTAAGGGGATATCGACACTTGCGTATGAGGTAAGGCTATATTGATTGCAAAATGTAGAGTTGTTGATAATTCCAAAAATTACCTGTCCGATATATTCATCACATCCACCAGATGCAATGCAATATCCATCGGGATTGAAGCCAGCCTCTTTTTTTGTTGCCTGCTTATTAATTTTTGACTTGTTCAGATTGTATCCCGGAGTTTGGGATTTGTTTTGTGATTGGGCTTCCATGGTAAAAAAGAAAAGAAGCAAGGCCGAAATTAAGAATGTAAAGGTTTTCATGGGGATTGGATTGGATTTAATTTGATAAATATTTATAATTAATACTTCGGGAAATTTTTTCTTGCGCAACGGCGCAAAGAACGCAACGTACTGAATTGCAATAATATGCTTAAGCTATTCTTCAAATTGCAAAAAATTAAAAACCAATAGGTTGTATTTATTTACCGAACTGTTGGTATAATAAAACTCACAGGTTTTTATGGCCTGTGAGTTTTATATATATTTATTCTTTCACTATTTTCTGAAACCTTTTTTCACCTGATCGATAGGTCAGGCCTAAAAAGTATATCCCTTTTGACAGTTGGGAAAGATTGATTTTAGGGTTTTTGGATATTGGTTTCTTTTCCACCAATAACCGTCCGTTCAAATCAAATACCGAAAGTTTTGAGACCGTGTTTTCATTGTCCCGGATCATAATATAATCCAGAAAGGGGTTTGGGGAAATGCTCAAGTTTGCTTTGTCGTTCAGGTTTGCACCTGTTATGAAATCAACGAACAGGGTGTCGGAATTCAGGGAACAACCAATGGTGGTTTCTGTTACGCTGACCAACAGCCCTTCCAAAACATCGTCCGGGGTAAGTGCGCCCGCATCGAAATAATAAGTCGATCCCGTACCCATTGCAGTCCCAAGGGTAACATTGCCATTTATCTGTACCAGGCTGTATTCCCATTCGGTATTCGTATTTGCAACGGCAACGATTATATCGTCCCCCACAACGGGCGTTGGGTCCACAAGGCTGGCCTCGGGGGCGTCCACCGGGCAGGTATCAATAATCTTTAAAATGGAGGCGTCCCCGATATTCGCACTTATGTAAATCGCACCTTGTGAATCCAGGGCCATATCGAATGCGGTCTCGTTCCAGCCATTGTCAAAATGGGATTCTTGTAAAAGTGTTCCGCTTTGTGAATACTTGAGCAGGCTGATATCACTCGATCCTGCTTGTGTCCGTGCCAGTACAAGGAAATCCCCATTCCCGTCCTGAAGGACTTTTATGAAATCCGTGTATGACATTGTAGCCCGGGTATAGGTTTTTTTCCAGATTATATTTCCGTCCAAATCCACTTTTTGGATAATCCCATCGGTGTAATTTGGATAATTAAAATCCGGTCCCTGGCCACACATAATATATCCTTCGTTATTTGGCAATACCTGGATATCCGTGCCAATTTCATTTCCGTCGGGTTCCTGATAGGTCTTGGTCCAAAGTATATCCCCGTTGATATTTATTTTTGCAAGGATCATGTCTAAATCTTGTCCTGACCCGGATGCATAATTGCGATAGCCGGTAACAATGAACTCCGTGTTGCCGGTTTTTGCCATTCCCAGAAATTTTCCTTTGTAATAGGATTTGCTCCATTCATATTGCCCAAGGGAGTTTGTTTTCCGAATCCCGACACAGAACCCCGAATCATAAGGGAAGTCCGGGGCAAGGATAAGATAACCGCCATCAAAAGTGTGTTCAACATCATGGGCTTCGTGATAGTCAAATTGCCCCCCGTTGATCGTCGTACCGAGAACCTCGCCGAGCGGTGAGATCTTGGTAAAATAGGTCCCTTCGCCATAGGCGTCATAACTCCCCACCATCACATAATTCCCGTCATTGTCCTCGATAAGTTCATGGGCATCCTGATAGCTGTTTGTGTATTGGCTTTCGGCATAGGTTACCCGGGCAATATTCCCGTCACTATCAGCTTTCAGGTAAAACATTGCACCTCCCCCAGAAGTATTATCAGATGCCTTCCCGGCCATTACGATACTGTCGTTTTGATCCAGGACAATGGTCTGCCCGGACGAGGTTGCGGGGATCTCCGTGTAAGAATTGTACCATTCCAACTGGAAGGATTGTGCAAAAAGTGCAGTCGCAAAAAGAAGCGAAACGAATAACGTTACTTGTTTTTTCATGATGAATAGTGTTTAGTTTGAACAATTGATTTTTTATATGGCAAATGTAGGTCGGGGGAAAAGAAAACACTTGCACTATACTGTCAAATGCTTGCACTATTCTTGCATTTTTATGTTTTTACGGGTTCTAACTTGGTGTTATTGATTCAAGCAGCTTATTGAATCCGAACCATCTTCTTTACTGATCTATATTTTGAGGTATGCAAACAACAATAATAAATGCCTCCCCTTAGGTCTTCTCCATTGAAATTGGTTGAATAGTTCCCTGCGGGTTTATAAGTATCAATAACATTGGCCACCAATCGGCCTGATAAATCATAAACATTGAGGGAAACATATCCAGACTCCGGAATTGAATAATCAATGGTGGTTTTGGAATTAAAGGGGTTGGGGAAATTTTGTTCAAGGCCAAAATTTACCCCGTAAGTAAAAGTATTGTCCTGAACACCTGTTTGTCCTGCAAAATCTAACTTAAGCAGCCATATGTCCGTGCCCCCTGCACCATATGATGAGGTAAACCCACTGACGATTAATCCTCCATCAAAGGTTTCCTCAAGATAACGGCCCACTTCCGTGCCGCTTCCGCCATAGGTTTTTGTCCATAAAGTGTCGCCACTGATATCTGTTTTTATGAGCCAAAGGTCAGGATCACCATCCGGTGATAAGGAGAAGTTAAACCCACAGACCAGGAAATCACTTTCAGCAGTTTCGATAACGCAATTTCCAACATCATTTGAGGCACCTCCAAAAGTCCTTGTCCAGAGTGTATCGCCAAACATATCGGTTTTGATCAGATAAACATCCTGGTTCCCCGCCCCAAAGGAATTGGTATATCCGGTAATGATGTATCCCTCGTCATAGGTTTGCTGAACTGAATAGGCCAACTCGTTCAGGTTGCCGCCATAAGTCTGAGACCATTCAATTTCACCGAGGTGGTCTGTTTTGACCAGCCAGACATCTGCATTGGTAAATCCGGCAGGTTGTGTATATCCGGTAAGTGCAAAACCGCCATCCGAAGTTTGTTCTCCCGAAAAGGCAATATCGTTATAGGCACCTCCATAGGTTTTCGACCAAAGAGAGTCACCTGCACTATTTGTCTTGATCATCCAAAAATCGGAATTGCCCGATCCATAGGAATCAGTTGACCCGATGACCACATATCCGTTATCGGCAGTTTGGATCACCGAATTCCCGAATTCATTATATGCACCACCAAAAGTATTTGACCACAGGGAGTCGCCATTAGCGTTTGTTTTGATCAACCAAACATCAAAGCCCCCTTCACCGTAGGAAGAAGTATTGCCCGTAATGATAAACCCGTTATCAGTAGTTTGCTTTACGTCTATTCCTGTATCATTATTGGGGCCTCCAAAGGTGTTGGTCCACAATGTATCGCCGTTGTTATCGGTTCTGATCAACCAAACATCCGAATTCCACGAATTGGCAGGCGAGATAAACCCGGTTATGATATACCCTCCATCAAAAGTTTGATGAACCGAATATCCTTCATCATCGTTCAAACCGCCAAAGGTTTTTTTCCAGGTTGGTTGTGAGAATCCGGCTAATGGGCTTATCCCCAAAAACGAAATTAGTATTAGACTGTATAGTATATTTTTCATTCAGCTAAAATAGCTTGAATTGGGAAAGCGGACTTGTGGTATTTCTGCAATTGCTTTTGGTATTATTGCAAAATGGTATTTCTTGGTTATCGGATATTCGGTTTGGAAGTGCAATGGGTCATTGTACACAGATTTCATCGCAAGCGCAGCAACGTACTCCGAATGCGAAGGAACCTGCCCTATTTGCCGGAAATCATCACCTTGCCCTTCACCTATTTCGTGCGGGCTTCTGTTGGCGACATTCCAAATTCCTCTTTGAATACGGTACTAAACCAGGCAGGATCGTTAAACCCAACCTGATAGGCGATTTCGGAAATGGAAAGCGCTGAATTTTTAAGCAGTTCATGGGCTTTGTTTATCCTGACCCCACGAATGAAAATGGCCGTTGATTTACCGGAAATGGCTTTCAGCTTTCGGTAAAGCTGGCTTTCGCTTAAATGAACCCCTCTTGCCAGGTCAGCCGCATTGAAGTCAGGTAAATCAATATTTTTTTCAATTATCAGTACCGCCTTGTGCACAAATGATTCTTCTATGTTAAAAGGCTTGTCTGATTCTTTTGGCAATTCGATCTTACTGAATTTTTCCTGCAATTGCCGTCGGATTTTTATCAATTGTTCCAATCTCACAAACAGCTCTTCTTTGTTGAAAGGTTTGGTGAGGTAGGCATCGGCGCCATGCGACAGGCCTTCGATGCGGTCTTTGTCGGTGGCCTTGGCCGTGAGCAGTATGATGGGGATATGGCTGGTCCGCTCGTCTTGTTTGAGGGTTTCGCATACTTCAAAGCCGTCTTTCTCGGGCATCATCACATCCGAAATGATAATATCGGGTATGGATTCCAAGGCAGCATCAATCCCTTTCTTGCCATCGGGCGACCACAGTACACGGTATTTCCCCGAAAGGCAAAGCATGATGTACTTCGCCACATCGCGATTGTCTTCCACCACCAGGGCCAATGGCAAATCCTTGTCATCATCATTTTCGGTAATCAAATCAAGCGTTGTTTCCCCGGAATCGATGGGTAGGTTTTTTACCGGTTTAGATTTTTTCAGGACAGCATTATTGGTTATTGGTAGTGTAACACAAAATTCAGTCCTTTCCCCCGGGATGCTTTTCACGTTTATTTCCCCTTTCATCAACTCTACAAGTTCTTTAGTGAGCGCCAGCCCTATCCCGGTCCCTTCCCCTTTGCGTGTAGAGGTATTGTCAATCTGGTAAAACCTGTCAAAGATATGGGGAAGGTGCCTGTCATTGATACCGATGCCCGAATCCTGTACTTTTATGACGAAATTCCCCTTTTCACCGTAATTCCCTTTTTTTACGTGGAAAATGATTTTCCCCCCCTTTGGTGTAAATTTGATGGCATTGGAAAGCAGGTTCGAGGCAATTATGAAGATTTTGTCCTGGTCGTAATCCATCACGATCTTATTGGTTTCGTGATAAAACACCAGCTTGATGTTTTTTGAATCGGCCATTGATTGGAAAGATTCCAGCACATATTGCAGGTAGGATATAATGTTGTCCTGGATAAGCTTGAGTTCCATTTTCCCGTCCTCCAACTTCGACATGTCGAGCATTTGCTTTATGAGGTGCAATAACTTGTCGCTGTTCCTCTCTATCATTTCCAGCTTATTGTCAAAATGCCCTTGTTCGTCCTTGTTCAAACTGTTCCTTAATTCAAAAGTCATCCCTTTGATTACTGTGAGTGGCGTACGGAACTCGTGGGTGATGTTGGAATATAAGCGCGATTTCAGCTTGTTTATTTCTTTTAACCTTAAATTTTCCTGGTGTTCTATTTTTCTTCTAAGCGAAAAGCGAAATACCAAATAAACAACGATCAGGATGAAAACCGCATAAGAAATATAGGCCCATTTCGATTGCCACCAAAGGGGGACAATGGTTATCGGAATGCGCAACATCTCATCGCCCTGCCATATCCTGCCTTTGGTAACACCTTGGATTTCGATGGTATAATCACCCGGTGGCAGACTCAACAGTTGGATCGACCTTTTGTCTTTTATCATGTTCCACCTGTTGTTGTCGGGCATTAGGCGATAGGCGAAAGCCGTGTTTTTGTAATAATTCAAATTAATATCCGAAAAATTTACCGTTACCGGGAACTGTGCCTGCCTTATCGATACTTGTTGGTTGTTCCCGGCATGAATGGTTTCGATGGTATTGTTATTTGTATTTGTTATCTGGATATTGTCGATGTATAATTTGCTTTCGGTTTGGTGGCCGTTGAGCTTTTCCGGATCGAAATAGGTGATGCCATCTATTCCGCCAAAATAGAGCAGGCCGTTTTTGTCGATGAACCTTGCGTGAAGGTCATATTCTTCGCTGCTAAGGCCGTCGGATTGGTGATAGTTCGTAAAGCTGTTCGTGGGCTTATCGTATCGCGACAAACCTTTGTTGGTCGATATCCAAATGCCCCCATTAAAATCTTCAAGGATGCCATAAACAACATTGTCGGGCAAACCGTCATTGATGCTGTAATTGTATAGTTGTTGGTTTTGCCAATAGTACAGCCCATTGGTGGTCCCTATCCAAATCCCGGCATCTTTATCTTTCAATAAGGTATAAATCACCTCTTTGTCCAAAATGACAGAATCTTTCGTTTGCAACCTTGAAAAGCTGGGGTTTTTTAATTGAAGGTTGTCAAAAGACATGATGCTCAATCCTTTATCTGTTGCAATCCAGTAAATGTTTTTGTCGGTTTGCAAGATATAGTTTATTTTGTCGGAAGCAATGCAGTTTGTTTGGTTCGGACGGTTCCTGTAATGTTGAAACCGAATGGTGTTTTCGGGAAGGTTCCCTGTAAAGCGTTCGAGCCCGCCACCCGAAGTGCAAAGCCAGATATTGTTTTCAATGTCACTATATATATAACGGACAAAATTGTTGCTCAGGGACTTGGCATTTTGGGGGTCGTGAAAAATATTTTTGGTCTGCATGGACCGGTACTCATCATTGCTGTTTTGGATAATCACCAGGCCTTCCCTTGTAGCTGCCCAAATGTTGTCCTTGTCTTTCAAAAGGCTAAAGCAGATATTGGAAGGCAATTGGTGGGATTCTTTCGTGAAAACGTATCGGCGGTTGTCCCTTATCAAATTGATTCCACCCCCGGAAGTCCCTACCCAAAGGTCTTGACGGGACTTTAATATAGCAAAAACAATATTTGAATTTAGCGAACCCGGAAAGTTGGTTTTGTTCTGGATCTTATTGAATACCTTGTTTTTGTAAAACAGGTTCAGGTATTTGCCCGTACCGGCCCACAACTGGCCGTTTTGGTCGGGGAACAGGCTATAAACTACATTGTTGCTGATGGAGTTTAAATCCCGGCTGGAATGTACATAGGTGTGTATCGTGCTTTGTCTTTTTGTGTCGTATTCAAATAAACCTGCCCCTGTTGCCACCCAGAGGGTGTCGCCGTTCCATTTGAGGTCATAGACTACGGAAGAAGCGTTTTGGCCGGCATATGAAACAGGGGACAATTGCTGCTCCCGTAACCCGATCCGGAAAAGTTTGTTTTGTGTTCCTACCCAGATTTCATCTGCCGATCGGCTATTGATCACAAATATCTTTTCAAGTTTCCGTGACAAGGGAAATTCGTTGAAAAGTATTTCTTTGGGATCGTTTTTGAGTTTCCCATAAAACAGCCGCCCCTCTTTTGTCCCCAGCCAAAGTGTTCCGGTTTTTGAGATGAAAACGGCGGTGGCGGTAATATTTTTGTTTTTGAAGTAAGGGAAGACCCAGGGCTGTAAATCGCTTTTGTCGTTTTTCGTTTGTAAAACGCCAACACCTTTGTTTTCAAGGGTAGCATATAGGTTTCCCATGGTGTCCATGGCCATTTCCTCAATGTTGAAGTTGCGCAGTGCACCGATACTGAAAAAACGATGTGCTTTTTTGTCGAAATAGCATAAACCTGTGGCACGGTTCCCTATCCAAATCCTGTTATGGTCCGGCAAAAGCGCATTGATGTAATTGCCGTAACTCCCCATTCCATTATCGCCATTGTCAAATGTATAGAATGAAGTCCCGTCGAAACGGTTGAGCCCACTTTGTGTCGCGATCCAAAGGAAACCTTCATCGTCCTGCACAATGTCGTTTATCGAAACTTGCGACAAGCCGTCTTTTGTCGTATAAGTGTGGATTTCATAATACCTCTGGGAAAATCCCCCAATGCTCAGAAAGAGAAGAAGGATTAGGCAATATTTTACGGTCAGGGTTTTCAAGGGTAAAACCATTAAATTGATAAGCAAAGGTAAGTATTTTAAGATTTATTGGTTTTTTTATGGCAGATATTTACTTTGTTGTGAAGGCCTTCAATTCAACAACTAATCCGAAATCATCGATGGAAATCAAGAATACCTGTCAAGAGTGATTGACAGGTATTTTCTTTCGCATCGCTTTGATGTTACATTTGCTTCCTAAGGGTACTCCTGGATTATAGGATGAGTCAATGAGTCACGGGGTGAATTGATTCTGGCCTTATTCCGGCACATAACTCCCTTTGCCCACATTTTGTAGGGTAATGTCGTTTTTGTCGCGGTTGTCAACTTCCCCGTCCAGGTTGGCATCGGCAGTTGTATAGGAACTCGTCCCGGCCTGTGCGGTCCAGGTGGTTTTGTCGGCAGGGCCAATATTCCCGTTGGAATTCAAATCGCCCCCAAACATTCCAAAAACACCGCTTGCTATTTCCTTTTGCGCCGGGCTGCTTCCAAAAGCCTGGCCTGCTGCTGTTGTAAAATCATAGGTGTATGTCCCGCCAGACTGTATAAGTGCATTGGCCGATATGATTCCAAGGTGGTTGCGGTGATAAACCACCACATACAGGTTTTGGTTTACAATGCCATCGAACTGCATATTCGAAATACCGTCTGTACTGACCACGGAACCATCGTTCAGGACAAATCCGGCCTGTTGTGCGATTATGCTTGAAGGGTTAGCAGAGCCTGCATTTGCCGCATCGCGCAATTCGATCAAGACCCAATCCACGATATTCGCATTGGGGACGGCAGGCACGTTTTCGGTTCCGGCATAGTTCCAGGGGGCAACATTGTAGGGTTGGCCCAACGGGAGGAATCCTGCGCTTGTAGAAGGGTTCATGCTGCTTCCGTTGAACGGGCCTTCCAGAAATGCCTTGAGGTCGATGATAAGGTCGAGGGTGATGGCCATGGGCGAATTCACGTCACCAACTGCAAAAATGCCCGGATTTGAAATTCCGGTACGAGTAACCGAGTGTATTGGTGAACCAGTGGAACTTTGGGCAGCTTGTGCAACCCAGCTCCCAGAGGTGTAATGTCCGATACCTGCCATTGTCCTGTCGAAGGAAGCGTTTTCGTTGGCATTGGTCCAGTAAGTTGTTACACTAAGGTCAGACCCGCCGCTAACATTTTCGAGCAAGGACCAGGAGGCATTTACGCAATGATCGATTTCTGGAATGGTGCTGCCGATCGTTCCATTGGAAAGGACATCCTCAAAAACCCTTGCACCGTATGTGTCAAGAACCCCATTGTTCTTTAACCTTATGGGAAGAAAGGAATTGAGGGTTCCTATGGGAAAATAAATGTTGGAATTTGCAACGTATTGCTTTAGCCGCCCGCTTCCATTGGTGATTATATAATTTGAACTATTTGCCCCAACGATGGATGCGGAACCGCCTAAAATCATATCATTGTTGTTCAATGCAAGCAAGGCTCCGCTAAGGGTCAATTGTCCTCCAACAGAAGACAGGAATTGCAATTCCGTGTTTGACCCGATTGTGAGGTTATTGAACGCTGTCCGGGACGTACCGCCGATTTGCTGTAAAGCAGTACCATTAAAGGTGACCGTTCCCGTTGTCCCCTGCAATAAAAACCCGGAAAGTGTGGAACTTGACCAATTTCCCGTAACGTACATATCACCTGAATTGTCAACGCTGCCGTTGATATTCTCAAAATCACCATTGATTTGAAGACTTGAACCATTTGTAATGGTAAGACTTGCTCCATTGTTGGTAAGGGTTTGTGCTGGCAGGTAACCTGAAACGAACAGTAAAACCAAAAGGGATATCTTTTTCATGTTATTTAGTTTTTATATTGTTATTTTTTCTCAAGTTGCTCAATGCGTTTTTTTAATTCTTCAATGATTTCCTGCTGCTCTTGCATGGCTTGTACAAGTGGCACCACAAACTCGGCATAACGAAGCCCGTAATGGGAATTTTCATTTTTTGGTTTATCAACACCGTGAAAATCAAAATTGAGTTCCTTGGCCGCTTCTTCCACTTCCTGGGCAATAAAACCTATTTGTGCCTCTGCGCCTTTCAATCTTTCGCTTTCATTCAATCTGAGGGTGTCAGGTGTTTTGTTAAACCCTGCTATGGCATCCATATCAAGATTATATGTGACCGGGCGGAGTTTCATTATGAAATCCAGGCCCTGTACATTTTCCTTAACATTGGTCTTAAAACGGCCATCGCTTACATTGGTCCAGTTGGCATAACCGCCGATGGAGCTTATCGCACTGTTCCCAATTTGCACGGTATTGCTTCCACTTGGTTGGGCATCATAGCCAATAGCTGTTGAGTTGTGGAAGTTTATTGCCGAAGAAAATGCATCTTTCCCAATGGCCGTGTTTTTATAGCCACTCTGGTTCGCATATAAAGACCCATACCCAAAAGCCGTGTTGTCATATCCATTGCTGTTGTCGTATAGTGAATAATTTCCTGCTGCCGTATTGTTAAACCCAACATTATTGTTTGTAAGGGAAAAAAATCCGGTTGCCACATTGCCGTATCCACTGCCGTTTGTTTTCAGGGCGTAACTCCCGACCCCGGTATTGGAAGCCCCGGCGTTATTTGTCATTACCTGGTTGCCTATTGCTGTGTTGTTGTCCGCAGAGTTGAAATGTAAGGTGTTATAACCAAATGCGCAATTGTTATTATTGTTGCTGCTGCCGTAAAGGCTTTCCGAACCAAAAGCACAATTGTTATTTCCGGCACTATTGCCCAAAAGACTTCTATATCCTGTTGCCGTATTGTTATTTCCATTGTTTGAGTTTAGGGATGTAAAGCCTACTGCCGTATTTGCATAACCTGTGGAATTGACCGAAAGGGCTTGTGTTCCGACAGCTGTGTTCCATTGCCCGTCATTTGGATTACTGGCACCTGTACCATTAGAATGTAAGGCATAATAACCAATGGCCACAATATCGCTAATATCACCACCAAAACCCGGATGGGCATCTTTTCCAACTGAAACATTATTGTTTCCGGTTGTATTTGAACCAAGTGCGCCTCCAATACCAACATTGTTTTCACCAGTAGTATTGGCGAAGAGTGAGCCACTGCCCAGGGCCGTATTAAAGCTTCCCGTAGTATTGTTGTTTAAGCTGTTTTCTCCAATTGCCGCATTTTTTTCACCGGTGCCATTGTCCATGCCCGATAAATACCCGATAAATACGTTTTTGTTGTTTGATAAATCATCATTTTCTCCAGCCATCCGACCAATAAATACAGAACTGCCATTATTGGGTTGCTCGAAATTATTTCCCCTGAATGCTGCTTTTTCAGTACCTGCAATGTATAGATGGATAATGTTTTCATCACTTGTTTCTTCGGTGGTGATATAAGTATCATGATCCTGGTCAAATATTTCTGACTGATTGACTGACTGACCGATTTCTATCCATCCTTCTGATCCGTTTTTATAATACCAAAAACTCCCCCAACTTTTATCAAAAACCAAAAGGCCATTCGATGGAGTGGGGATGGCTTCCCGTTGTGCCGTGGTCATTCTCGGTATCAATAGTCCTTTGTCATTGGCCCAGATATCCAAAGCCGCCGAAGCATCGGGAGTAGGATTGTTGATTCCAATATTGTTTTGGGCTATTGAGGCAACCATCATTAATCCGAAAAATAAAGTGGATATAAATTTTTTTAATTTCATTATTGATTGTTTTAATTCAACAAGGTTTCGAAACCATCGTATGTGTTTCTTCTGTTTTTTTAGTCTTTAATGCAACGTACCGCCAGCCCTGCCGACTTATCATTGCTCCCATGGCTTATTTTCGCAGTGCTGTTGCCCATCCCGCGGGTTGTTGCAAAAGCTGCGTTTTCGGTGGAGGTCCAGAAATTGGCAGTGGAACCCGTTCCACCGAAACCGGTTCCCGGGTAAAAATATCCACCGGGGCGGGCCGTAAAACCGCTTGAATTGGTTGCACCGGTATTTGGGGCATTCCATTCACTTGTGCCTGTATCTTTTAAATTTCCTCCTGCATCGGTTCCTTTCAATCCTGTGGTTGCATCACAAACGATTGTCCCCGCATCCACAAAATTTTCCAATATGCACCATTCGTCCCTTGAAGGCACATGCCATCCTTCGGGGCAAATACCGTGAGGGCTTGCGTTGTTGTATTGCATCATTTCGTCCCAGGAATACAAACCACCAAAAGTTTCGCATGGACCCAGTCCATAATCCTGACAGAATTTTTCGATGTAGCTGTTGTCGCTTGGGGTAATGTTCCCTGGAATCATTGTACCTATATTAAGGTTTTCGGCCATCCAGCACTGTGTCCCGATTTCGACAGTCTCGTAGGCGATATTATTCCGTGAGTCCCATAAAATATCCCCGCAATTCCAATTGCTTTGTGTCGGGAAAAACCCCATACAACCCGACCAGACCGTCCCATTGAAATACCGCATGCAATGTGAACTCAAATCGTAAATCATTAAGCCTTCCGCCGGATTATTAATTACGGTTGTATCGGCAACCCGTGGTGGGAGCAAGCCCATGGTATCGCTTTTTACATCCAAAGCGGCCGATGGGTCAGGTGTTGGATTGTTGATACCGATATTGTTCTGGGCAATTGAACCAAGCATCAAAATGCTGAATAGGATTGAAAGTAAGTGTGTCTTCATCTTAATTATTTTTTGGTTATTTATGCAAATGTAGGTGAGGTAATCGGGAATTTAGGGGTTGATTGTTTACCGTATCCTTAGGATTGCTTAACGTGTGGCCAGAGTTGTTTTCCGTGTTAATGCAATAAACGTCCACTTCATTATAATGCAATAAGCGTCCACGCTTATTGTTTCTGAATTTTGTTTTCCTGAAAGTCCACTGTATTAAAAAAAGGCTGTCATTTGTACTCCCACTGTCATTAACGCCCCCGCTGTCATTCCGAACCCAAGGGCAGGAATGGGCACAGGAGTGAGGAATCCCCCCACTATGAAAGGCTACAAAGCCTTGAACGGCAATTGAGGGCAGCCGTAGGGGGATTCCTCACGCTATCGCACATGGCTGGTGCATTGGTTCGGAATGATAGCGTAGTAGCAAAGGGATTCCTCCTCCGTACACTCTTCGACAAGCTCAGACTGACCCTTTGTTACAAAGCCATGAACCGCTCCAAAAATTGCTCCCGCTTGCGGAAGGAGACTGGGATTTCCGTCTGGTTTTTAAGGATGACGGAACCACCGTCCTGTTTTTCGTAGCGGGTGATTTTGTTCAAATTGACGAGGTAGGATTTGTGCACCCTGAAAAATCCGTAGGACGACAATAATTCATCATATTCCTTTAAGGGGCGCGAAACAAGGAACTTCCGGTTGTTGTTCAAATAAAAACGGGTGTAGCTGCCGCCATCGGATTCGCAATAAAAAATCTCGGAAATGTCCACGGACAGAATGGAATCAACGGATTTTAGGACAAGCTTTTTCTTTTTGCTTTCAGGGTTGAGGTTTGACAACAAACAATTGAGTTTCGTATTGATTTCTTCCAGTTCAAAGGATTTTTCCACTTTGTCCAAGGCCCTGAAAAGCTCGGACGATACCACGGGTTTCAGGATATAATCAATGGCACTGAACTTAAAGGCCTGTATGGCAAAATCGGAATGGGCGGTGATAAAAACAATCCTGAAACCAATCTTGCCGATTTTTTCCAGAAGGTCAAAGGCATTGCCATCGGGCATGTCAATATCGAGCATCACGAGGTCGGGCTGTTCTTTTTTAATGGTATCGACACCGCTCTTTACATTTGAAGCTTCGGCCACTACCTGGAACCGTTCGGGCAAAGTTTCGATGATGCCACGGATAATTGTCCTGGCATTGGCTTCATCGTCTATGATTACTGTTTTTATCATTCTTGAATTCCTTAGGTTGCAAAGTTAACGCTTTCTTTTTTTCTCATTTGCAATAAGTGGCCTTGCTTATTGATTTCCAAGTTATATATAAGCAAGCGTGGACGCTTTCTTCATCTGGTGGACTAATGCAATAAGCGTCCACGCTTATTGTTCTTTATTGTTCGCAAGCGTGGACGCTTGCTGCATTTTAATGTACACTTGCTTCATTTGAATGGGCGTTTGCTCATTTAACATTCATCGGGATATTCAAAACAACCTTCGTCCCTTTTGCTTCCCCTTTATCGTTATAAAGGTCTTTGATTTCCATTTGGATGTTTTCCCCAAAACCCTTGTTCAAATGAAGCAACCTTTCGTTGGTTATGGAAGTTGAAAGCGATTTGTCCTTTTTGGTCTTCCCGGCATTGATTTCCGCGGATTTCTTTCTCCCTATCCCATTGTCCTCAATGGAAACGTTCAGTAGATTGTTTGTCCTTTTATAAATAATTTTGATGTGCCCATTCCCTTCCAGGTGCCTGATACCATGTTCCACCGCATTTTCGATAATAGGTTGTACAAGCATGGGTGGGATGAAGGTCGATTCGCTTTCAATGTTTTTATCAATTTTTATTTCAAAATCGAACTTATTGTCGAAACGGATGGCCTGCAGCTCCAGGTAATTTTTCAGGAACCCGATTTCTTCCGACAATGCAATTTTGTCAACCGTTGAGCTGTTCAGGATAAAACGGATCAAACGGGAAAAACTACCAAGGTAATCGCTTGCCATCATTGTCGATTTCTCGAAGATGAACCGCTGTACTGCCGTAAGCGCGTTGAAGATGAAATGGGGGTTTATCTGGCTTCGCAACAGTTTTTGTTCAAGGTGGATGGTTTTCTGCAAGCCCCTTACTTTGTGTTGCCTGAAAATCAATATCACCACAAGGATAATGACCGCTATCAGGCCAATGGAACCCATCAGCAAATACTTCGATTGTTTCGCCTCCAGACCAGTAATTTCATTTTCAAGTTTCAAATGATCCAGTTCGCTTTGTTTCTTGTCCAGTTCATAGAGGGTTTTTATAGCGGAGAATTTTTCGTGGTTTTCAAGCTTGATGAGACTGTCTTTAAAGGTGGCATATTTAGTGAAATAATCCAGGGCTTTTTCAGGCTGGCCCAGTTTTTTGTAAATATTGGAAAGGGATTTATAATCATCGAGTAAATTTGTATTGGCGTTGATTTCCCTGGAAACCGATTCTGCCCGAAGAAGGAAACCCAATGCCGTTTTATACTTTTTTTGCTCAGTGTACAAGGCACCTATCTCTTGTGCCGCGACTGAAATTCCATATTGGTACTGAATGGAATCACTGAAATCCAATGACTTTTGATAATATTTCAAGGCTTCGTCTTTCATGTCCTTTTGGAGATAAGTCGCGCCTATTTTCCCGAGGATGTTGGCTTTCATCTGGTCTTCACCTATGGTATCGGTAATCCTCAAAGCTTTATCGTATTGCCGCATTGCGTCATCATAGGTTTCCAGGTTGATATAAGTGTCGCCAATACTTATCAGTGCTTTTGCCTGGAAATAGGCATCCTTGTTTTCAATGGCATTTTCGTATCCACGTTTTAAAAATTCAAGTCCTTCGAGATGGTCGCCAAGGATATTGTATATGCCCCCCACATTAATGAGTGCGCCGGCAAGGTGTTTTGTTTCTTTCAATGCTTCCTTTATGTTCAAGGATTGGATAAAATAATCCATGGCCTGAATTTCATCGCCGAGGATATAGTAGATCCCGCCCATATTGTTCAGGATGGAAGATTCGGAGATGAACCATTTATTTTCATGAGCCAGTTTTTGGGCATAGCTGTAGTTCTCAAGGGCATCGTAATAGTTGGCCGCATTATTGTTTGCACCCCCACATTGGTTCGAAAAGTAAACCACATCGCTTAACTCATTGTTCTCATTCGCGAGCTTAATCGCTTCTGTGGCCAACTCAACCGATTTTGTAAAATCACCCTTTTGATTATGAATGGAAATAAGGAAATCAAGGGCATCGCCTGCATATTTGTAATTGTTGCTTTCTTTGGCCAGGGCCAATAGCTTTTCAGTATATTGTATGTTTTTCGAAATGCCATCGGGGAAATCCTGTTGCGATAGCCTTTTCAGTAATTCCAATTTATGGTCGGTGGAAAGCCCGGGATTTGCCAGTTCGTTTTTGAGGCTGTCTATTGTGGACAACTGGGCGGAAACCTCAAGTGCAAATGTTAAAAATAAAAGGAGTATTTGGATTTTTTTCAATTCTGCTTGCTTTGATAGGAAAAGAACAAATTTGTATCCTTAGGGTTCAATTTTGATTGTTTAAAATCCCTATTTGATGAAGTCTTCATAACCAAAAAGCAAGTCCCGGCAGCCAAAAAACAAACTCGGTAAGATAACGGTATCGGTTGTTTTGTTTGAGGGTTTCCGAAAAGCTCATTATCATTAAAAGTAGGATTCCCATTAACATATAGAGCTTGGCTGTGCGTGCATAAATAATCTGATTGGCGGAAATTACCTCGTAAATGCTCAATGCAAAAAGCAAGGGAAACAGAAAATACAAAATCCTTTTTACCCAAAGCTTCCCGAAGCGCGCAACCAATGTGGTGTGATGGTCAGCCCTGTCCGTATCTTCTTCACAATAGGAAAAAAGGATTACGGCCGTGAGAGCACATATGAAAAAGGCAATAACAAGAATTATTTGCCCGCTGTTGAAATTCCAGGACATTAAGGAGGCCGGCCCGCCCCAAATCCCAAAGGTATAAATCAAAGCAACGGATAATTCTTTTTGGACAAAAAATGACTTCCTGTTCCCAAAAAAATAAACGACCAGGAAATAAGCAACGGTGATTGTTCCGGCTATTGCGCCAAATAAAACGATTGGTTTTTCAAGGAATACAAAAATTACCGGAACCATCAGCAATAACAAGAAACCCATGATAGTTAAAATCCTTTTCGAATAATGATAATGGTAAAAATGCCTGATCGTATGTGCATTTTCTTTCAGTCTCGTCCCATCGATCAGGTGGTCGAAATTATAAAGGGCCCAGACAGCGACTGGCAGGATTATCCAAAACGCAAACCCCGGTTCCACGTTCAAGACCTTTGAGGCCAAAATCCCCCCGCCCAAACCCCCTAAGGCAACGTCCAGACTTAAAATATGGAGTACCTCGAACAAACCGAGCTTGCTGATATCTTCCGATTTTAACTTTTTTAATTCCATTTATGGTTTCTTTTCATACCTTATATTAAAAAAATGTAATTTAGCTGACAAAGAATAAAATCATTATTTCAGGAAAACTTCAAATCACGACATAACGAAATATACTTAAACTGCAACTTCCAAAATTCAAGTTTTCAAATGTTTGGATTTTCATAGATTGAAATTTGATGTTTATTTGTCATTTGGATATTCTGCTTTGTGATTTTATCAGATTGAAATTTATTGAAAACAAAAAGTCATTTAATTAGTGTGTTAAATTACACAAAAAATTGCAGACCTTTGTCCCAGTATTAAATTATTCGATAATGAACCATAAAACCAAGCTTAGCTTCCTGATTCTGATGATTTTGTTTTTTGGGTGCAACCAGAAAAACAATGACTATAAAAAAGTATTGGGAGAGCAGAATTGGGAATACTTCGGCCAACATTTACCGGGCAGTTCCCCTGAGATATTTTCGCCCAACATGATTTCCACTTCCAAAAACGAAAGGGATTTTGCCATTACGCCAAAAGGGACTGAAATGTACTATACAATGATGTACCCCGATGGCAAAAAGGGCGTGATCCTTTATATGCATTTCGATGGGTATTTTTGGGCCGAGCCGATAGTTGCCCCTTTTTCAGGACAATACAGCGATTTGGAACCGGCCTTGTCGCCAGATGGGAAGAAATTGTTTTTTGCGTCCAACCGGCCATTGAACGGAAATAAACCCGCCGATTATAATATCTGGTATGTGGAAAGGGTGGAAGGGCGATGGTCTTCACCAAGAAGTGTAGGTGTTGAAATCAATTCCGAAAAGGACGAATATTTTCCGTCTGTAAGTGCTGATGCAACACTTTTTTTTACTTCTTCCGCAGACGGTTCAAAAGGGGGGGAGGATATTTATTTTTCGAAATGGGTCAATGGCCGTTATGAAGAACCATTGAATTTAGGCAAATCAATAAATTCAACCCACCCTGAGTTCAATGCATATGTTGCCCCTGATAAATCTTACTTGTTGTTTTCGTCTGTGGGCCGTGAGGATGGTTTGGGCGGGGGCGATTTGTATTTTTCCCAACGGATAAATGACACTACATGGACGGAAGCAAAAAACCTGGGGCCGACCATTAATTCGTCCCGGCTGGATTATTGCCCATGCGTTAGCCCTAACGGCAAATACCTTTTCTTCACCAGTAACAGGATCAGCCCGGCCTTTGAAAACAACAACGGGAAAAATTTCAAGACCCTCAAAAGGTTTATGGAAGGGGTCGAAAATGGCCTGGGGAATATTTATTGGGTCCAGATGCCGGATTTTGAGTAAGTATTTGCTTATTGCCAACTATCTACTGTTGTCTTAAATCCGTAACCAGTTGGGTCGAAGAAAGCCCGAGGGATGGCGACCCGACTGGTTGAAAAGAAAAAACCAGTCAGGTCGAAGAAAGCCCATGTGAAGGAGACCCGACTAGTTGAAAAGAAAACCGGCAACATTACAACCTATCGGGTTGCCCACGCCGCAAAAGGCCTACTGCAACCCAACAGGTTTTGCCTATTGCCGACTTGTCCGCTTTGTTAATAATTCAGCTACTGTTCAAACCTGCCCTTGAATAAAAAGTTTGTAATTTTGAAGATTCTTTGAAAATATTTCACATCCAATATTTACCTGATGGAGAACTTTATTGTTTCGGCCCGGAAATACAGGCCACAAACTTTTGATACCGTTGTGGGGCAATCGTCCATTACCAATACTTTGAAGAATGCCATCCGCAACGAACACCTGGCCCAGGCTTTTCTTTTTTGTGGGCCAAGGGGAGTGGGCAAAACGACTTGCGCAAGGATTTTGGCCAAGACCATCAATTGTGAAAATGTTTCTGAAAATATCGAGGCCTGCAATGAATGTGAGTCCTGTGTTTCGTTCAATCAATCGGCTTCGTTCAATATCCATGAGCTGGATGCGGCTTCCAACAACTCGGTGGACGATATCAGAAACCTTGTTGACCAGGTACGTATCCCGCCACAAGTGGGACGCTATAAAGTCTATATCATTGATGAGGTGCACATGCTGTCGCAACAGGCTTTTAACGCATTCCTGAAAACCCTCGAAGAGCCACCGCCCTATGCGAAATTCATCCTTGCCACAACCGAGAAGCACAAGATTATCCCGACAATCCTTTCACGTTGCCAGATTTATGATTTCAAAAGGATAACCGTTGAGGATATTGCCCTTCACCTTGCAAATGTCGCCCGACAAGAGAGTGTGGATGCCGAAGCCGATGCCCTGCACATCATTGCCCAAAAAGCAGATGGTGCCCTTCGCGACGCACTTTCCATATTTGACCAGATCGTGAGTTCGGGCGGGAAGAAGATCACGTATAAAAATGTGGTCGAAAACCTGAACGTCCTGGATTACGATTATTTCTTTAAGATTACGGAATCCATCATTGCAGGCGATATTGTGAACACCTTGCTTATTATCAATGATATTTTTGATAATGGTTTCGATGGGCAGCACTTCATTTTGGGCTTTGGGGACCACTTACGGAATTTGTTGGTGTGCAAGGATAAAGCAACCATTAGTTTGCTGGAAGTGGGCGAAAAAATCAAAAACCGCTATCTGGAACAATCGTCCGCAAGTTCGTTGCAATTCCTCATTAAAGCCCTTGATATAAACAATAAATGCGATATCCATTATAAGGACAGCAACAACAAGAAACTCCACCTTGAACTGGCTTTGATGCAAATGAGCTCGATGGAAGGGGTGATGGAAATGAAAGAGCCTGTTGCGGTTATCCAGCCTCCCAAACCAAAAACGAAAGAAACAAGCTATCAGCCAACTACAACCCCTCAAGTTAATGAGCCGGTTCCTGTTATAAATGAAACAGCAAAACCAAAAACCACAACTTCAGAAACGCCTCCAACCCCTGTCGCGGCAGCAAAGCCTGTATCCCGTTCCCGGACTATTTCCATTAAAAAGAGCCAAGAGGTGAAAAAGGAAGATGACTCAACTGAAGAAGATTTGGGCCGCCGCCCGGCAGATAGTTTTACGGCGGAGGATTTTACGGCCGTTTGGGGCAGGTATGTGGAGAAGCATAAAAACGATGCCTTGTTTTACGTTGCCCTTACCAAAAACAAACCAGTACTGAAAGACAATTTCATAATAGAGCATAAGGTGGACAATAAGGTACAGGAAACCGACATGGCAAACAGGAAGCAGGATTTGCTTTCCTTTATCAGGAACGAATTGAACAATTGGCAGGTCCAGCTTAATGTGGTGGTATCAAAAACACCTTCGGTGGATAAGCCCTATACTTCCAGGGACAAATACGAGAGCATGTTGAAAAAGAACCCGGCTTTGGGCAAGCTGAAATCCCAGCTTAATTTGGATATTGATTTTTAAAATAGAGCTATGAAATTTTTATCGAAACTGATCCTGAAATTGATGGGTTGGAAAATTGTGGGAGGTGTTCCTGAAGGGTTGACCAAAGCGGTTGTCATTGTTGCCCCGCACACCAGCAACTGGGATTTTTTTATTGGCCGGATGGGATATTATGTTTTGGGCCTGAAAGCAAAATTCCTGATTAAAAAGGAGATATTTGTTTTTCCGTTTAAAACGATTTTGCTCAAGATGGGGGGCATCCCTATCGAACGCAGCAAAAAAACCAATTCAGTGGAAACGGTTGCTGCCCTTTTTCAAAAGTATGACAACCTGTGTATCACCGTTGCGCCAGAAGGTACCCGAAAGCTGAACCCCAATTGGAAGAAGGGTTTTTATTATATCGCCCTTCGGGCAAAGGTGCCGATTCTGTTGGGTGTGATCGACTATAAAAAAAAGGAGGCCGGTTTGGGTCCTATGGTATATCCATCCGGGGATTTTGAAAAAGATTTTAAATTCATCGAAGATTTTTACCGTCCATTGAACGGCAAATACCCAGAGCTTTTCAGTCTGTCGGAAGAAGGGCAACGGATCTTGAACGAGAAGAAAAAAACAGAAAATCCGTAATCTCAAAAACTTTGGGTTTGGTAAGTTAGGTGTTTGGTTTTTCCCAAAATCCAACATTCATTTTATTGGATTGGTTATCGATATGTTGGCAACGAGTCCAAGAAAAAACGCAAAAAGAATCAATAAAAATTGTACTTTTGAATAAAATCATTGAGCAATGGATTTACAGACACGGAAAATATCATTTGTACAAGAATTTCTAAAATTGCAGAATGAAGAAATAATCTCATTATTTGAAAAATTACTGAGAAAAGAAAGAAAGAAAATTTTATCTAAGAAAATAGAACCAATGACTTTAGAGGAGTTTAATAAAAGAATTGACCTCTCTCTAGAGGATTCTCAAAAAGGGCGTTTAACCGAATCCAGTAAATTATTATCTGAAATTGAAAAATGGGGCTAAGGATTTATTGGTTAAATAAAGAAAAGAACTGGATTGAAATTTCCGACATTTTTGACACACGACAGAATCCAGTAAAAATGAAAAAAGTTAAATAGGGCCAGTTGCCAACATACGCTCATAACACATAGCCGCCATGGAGATAGTTGATAAGATAAAACCAGAGGAATGGCGGCATCAGCTTCATAGTACTATCCGTTGACACCAACAACTTTAATTTGTTTTTCAACCGATATGCTGTCCAAAACAAAAACACCGCCAACAGGGATTTTGGCCATGGCCTTGGCGCAAGATAATCCCGTGCTTTGGAAGACCCGCCAATAAACCACACCCACGTTCATTGCGAGGCATCCATGGCGGCAGGTATTCCGTGGCAATCCGTTTGCTATAAAAGGCCGCCACATGAGCGTAAGCTAATGGCTTTGCCACAATACAAACATTCCCGCATTCTTGTATTCAATCATTGAAGCATTAAAAATGTAGATAATAGAATAAATAAAAGATATTATTTACCCACGAAAATGGTAGTAGAACCTAAAAAGACTAAATTTATTGATCATAACTTTTCTTATTTTTTAAAATAAACAATACCCCACAATTTAGATTTATTGAATGATTTTTTATATTTGAATAATGACTATCTTTCAATAAAGGAATAAAAGATATATTATATCTGGTATCAAATATTAATTTCATTTGCTCGTAAATATCAATTGAAACTCCTAGACCCAATCCAAGCCCGAAATCAAAACGTTTGTAGAGGGTGGTAAAATTTTGAGTGTCATCTGATACTAACTCCCCTGTTGAAGATTCAGTAAGTACACTTCTTTCTGTAGCACTAAATAAGTAACTTACAAATGGTCCTCCATTAAAATAGAAGCATTCAGCTCTTCCAATAGTTATCTTAGCTAATATGGGGAGGCTTATATAATTGAGTTTTGTAGTAAAATTTTGATCCCAAAACGGTGTGATTCCATTAGCTAACATATACCCACCTTTTCGTTCATAATTTAATTCGGTTATTAGATAGAAATGATTTTTTATTTTATAATGGTTTATTACCCCCAAATTTAATCCGAACAAAAAACTATATTGGGTGCCTTTTTTATTATAGAATGATGAAAGATTGCCTCCAAGCTTTCCACCGATTGCAATATCCTGGGCATGGGTTGAGATGCCAAGAATAATAGCTGTTAGTAATGGGAATAATGTATTTTTCATATTTCTTCAATTATTTGTTGGTATTTT
The DNA here is from genome assembly GCA_013151015.1 of Chlorobiota bacterium. Lineage (GTDB taxonomy): Bacteria > Bacteroidota > Bacteroidia > Bacteroidales > JAADJA01 > JAADJA01. Next base: position 9,251 of record JAADJA010000167.1, on the reverse strand, counting down.
AATTCTTTTCAAGGAACAAGTCCTTACTCTCATGACATTGTTTCAGCATTGTAACAGTTGAATTGATTTGGTAACCCATATGTTGACACAAATAAATTATAACTGTTTTTTAATCGCTTCCATACAGGCCTTCTTCGACATAAAAGGTTTTTATTATTACCAACTCCAACTGCCCACTTCCTTTTGGCCTACTGCCTACTATTGATTTCAACCTGTCAGGTCACCGTCGCTAAAACCAGCTCCGACCTTACAGGTTTTGCCAACTGCCTATTGCCAAGTGCTTTTAACTCCCCGATTCCATCTCATTCAGTTTGGCCTTTGCTTCATTTGCTTCTTTATAACCAGGATCGGCATCTTCCCATACTTTGTTTGCTATTTTCAAATGATCAAGTGCTTTTTCGTTTTCGCCCATTTCGGAGTAAAGCAACGCAGCTTCGTAATTTGCCTTTCCCGAATAGGGTGAATGTTTAAGGGCCAGCAGGATATTTTCTTCGGCTTTGTCGTACTCTTTCATTTTCCGGTAAACCCGGGCCACATTTTTCTTTTGTCCAAAGGATGAGGGTTGATGTTCAAAGAAAGTATCGTAATTTTCGATGGCTTTGCCGTATTCGCCCCTGATCTCGTTGATTTTGGCCTGGGCATAATAAACATTGGCCAACAATACCTCTTCACCAAAAATCCGTGCAAGCTCTTTTGCGTCCGGGATTTCTTTTTCGGCTTTATCGGCATCCTCCAGTTCAAGATAAACAAACATATACCCAAATGCTGCTATCTTGTCCAAAGGGGGGTTGAGTTCGCTTTTTATCTGTTCCAGGAAATCAAAAGCTTCTTTTTTTCTCCCCGCTTCAACATACTGTGCGACCGAGAATATTTTTTGGGCCGTGACCTGCAATGGCGGTTTGAAGGTATTCATCAAGCTTATGGCTTTTTCTCTATATTTCAACGATGTGTCTATTTTCCCCCTGAGACTAAAATAATCTGCCATTGCTGAATAAACTTCCGAGCTGTCCTTTGCCGAATTGCAATCGCCCAAAATCTTTTCGTAATCTTTCCGTATGGTGTCAAGTTTCCCTGACTGGTATTCGGTTTTTGCCAGTTTTATGGCAATAGCTACATTTGAGGGCTCCAGGAGCAGGGCTTTTTCATAATACTTTTTTGCGTTGGCGAAATCTGCGGTTTTTTTGTAATGGTTGCCTATATGTACATAGGATTTATACTCTTTGGGGAATTTTTCGGCATATTGTTCATAATAGTAAAGTGCCGAATCGGGTTTTCCCATTGTTTCATAAAGGTCGCCGATCACTGAAATATAATTGTAGCGTTCGGGGTCCATCCTAAGGATGGTTTTGCATTCGGCAATGGCCTCGGGCAGCCTGTTCGCAATTTGATACCTTTGGGCAAGCATGGTGTGCGCATCCACATCCTCGGGATAGAGCTCGGCCCACATTTTAAGCACGGCCAGGGCTTTTTCGGGCTCTTGTTTCAAGAGGTAATTGAAAAACTTGATATTGAACTGCAACCTCTCCGGTACTTTGTCAATATTGTCCATGGCCGACTTTAGGGCAACCCCGGCTTTTTCGATTTGGTTTGTGTTGAAATAAACCTGTGCAAGGGCCACATATGCAATGGTAAAGCCATCGTCCTCTTTCACCGATTCCTCAAAATAATCCCCTGCTTTCCCCCAGTTGCCAAAAACCAATTCTTTATTGGCCATCGAAAAACTGTGCAAAGCCTCGAATGAGTTGGTGAAAATTTCGGAAATTGGAAGGTCGTTTACTTCTTCGATATGGGCTTTTGGTATCCCCATATCCTTCTTTATGGCAATGGTCAAGTCATCGGTTAAAAGAAAAATATCCTTGTTTTTTAGCGTCCGGGTTTTTACCAGCTTTCCGTTTTTCGTTTCATATAGCTTTGTTGTGAGGACATATTCCCCGTTCACATAATCAAATGTCCCCGACATAAAATAATTGAGATGGTAATAATTCGAGAATTTCTTCATTAGCCCTATTGGAAGTTCAAGGCCATCCTGAAAACCTGCTTCAACCAACTTCTGGAAAAACTTTACAGCGGAAAGGGGGGTGATAAATTGATCTTGCATCAAATCATATTCCACCATGGTGGGCAGGGTATATTGAAGCCAATTGAGCTTTTCGTCGGAGCTGATATTCTTAATGTTGAACAGGCAGATCTTTTTCCTGAATTCACTCTTGACAATGTAGCATTCCACATTTTCGCCATCTTCATTTTGTACAATTACTGATTGTGTAGCGGCTCCCAAATCCTTGCCTTTGAACATAAACACCACCAGCAGGACAGATAAAAGGATATTGGTTGGAAGGCCTATCAATTCAGCCTTATGCCATTTGTTCCTTTCCCTTTTTCCATGGAAATAGGAGATGATGATAACGGTTGGGAGCAGTGAAACCAAAATGACCCAGGTAAGCTCCACAATGTAAGGGGAGAGGAAATTACGTGCAACGATGGCACTAACGGCCAATTTGATAATCCATGCCGCAAGGAGATAACCCAATGTGATCTGGATTACATAGCTGTTCCAAAGCTCTTTTAAAAAGCGGGCCGTTGTCATTTTCCTTTCCTGCGAAACACCTTCAACAAATACCTCGAAAACCTCGATGGGCCTGTTCACCCCTTTCAGTTCTTTTCGCCCACACGAAATCATGCGGATGTCCTTGTTGCCCAATTGCTCTTTTACATTTTCGGAAATGCAGATCCCGTTGGGCACGGCCAGTGGCTCGATACGGGCTGCGGTATTTACGGCAGAACCAAACACATCGCCATCCTTGAAAATCACATCGCCCATGTGGATGCCAGCCCTTATGGTGAGCTCCTCGTCTTTGAGTGCTTGTTGCATTTTTATGGCAAAGCGGACGGCCTCCACGGCACTCGAAAACATGATAAGCAAACCATCGCCGATTTCCTTGACCACTTCCCCGTCGTATTCCTTTACGAGGGGAAAAACAATTTCACGTTGTTTCTGGAGAAGTTGCATGGTGCGTTGCTCATCTTCTTCCATTTGCCTTGTATATCCAACAATGTCGGTGAAAACGATGGCTGCAAGTTTATGGTTTTTGTTTGGCATTTTGATCGTTTAAATAATTTTTAAAAGTAATGATGGCCAGCAGCCCCAAAGATACATTACTTTCTTTTATTATGGTAAGTGCGATTGTTTAAATATTGAATAGGCCTGTTCCGATTTAAATATGCAAACAAACTTTATGAACCAACCAATAAAAACTTATGGATTTATGATATTGAACCATAAAGGACTTTCGCTATTCCATTGTTCCATCGTTTTTAACAACCGTTAAAATAAACCCTATTCCATGGATATTGTTGATTCGGATGTTGGGGTCGTCCCGTAAATATTTACGGAGACGGGAAACAAAAACATCGAGGCTGCGGCTATTGAAATAGCTGCTGTTGTCCCAAACTTCTTTCATGATTTGCTCTTTTTTCAGGACTTTGTTTTGATTGGAAGCAAAATAAACCAATAGTTCCGATTCGCGGGAGGTCAGCCTTTTTTCTCCATTTTTGTGTTCCAAAAGGAGGTTTTCAGGATCAAAACGAAATTCCCCAATCTCAAGTATGGCAGCCGTTTTTTCCTTTTTGTTGGTGATTCTGCTCCGTTTTAAAAATATTTCGATCTTTAGGGCAAGTTCCTCGATGTTGAAAGGTTTTGTGATATAATCATCGCCTCCCACGGTCAAGCCTTCGATGCGGTCTTCCTTCATGGACTTGGCCGATAGAAAAAGGATCGGGATATCTTCATCGGTTTCCCTGATTTTTGATGCCAGGGCAAACCCGTCCATTTTGGGCAACATCACATCCAAAATGCAAAGGTCGAAGTTTTGTTCCCTGAAAGCGGCCAACGCCAATTTGCCATCTTCACAAAGACTGATGTCGTACCCCCTTAATTCCAGGTTGTCCTTCGTTACATAACCGAGTGAAAGATCATCTTCCACGTAGAGTATTCTTGGTTTGTTCATGTTTGGGTTATTGTTTGATGTCCGGTGCCCGAAGCTTGGTATCGGATGTTTTGTTCTTAGAGTTCAAGAAGGATTTGTTATTTTATCAAAATCCCATTCTGTTTAAATACTTACTATCAATTTTGTCAATTTCCTTTTTGCCTACTTCCTTATTGCCAATTACCTACTCTCTTCAACCCTCCAGGACCCCTCCACACAAGCCATCTACGACCTGAAAGGTTTTGATTGCCTGCTTTCTTTTACTTCTTTCTTATTTCAACCTTCCAGGTCTCCATCACACAGGCCTATTTCGACCTAAAAGGTTTTGCCTACTGGTAATTGCTGATTTCATCCAGGGCCTTTTGTACGCTTTTTTCTGTTTTATACAATTTGTCCCTACAAATTTTCAATAGTTCCGAGGCCCGTTTTATTTTTACGTCCAGGTCGTCAACGTTTATTTGCGAGTTTTCCATTTCTTCAACAATTTGCTGAAGTTCGTCAAATGCTTTTGTATAGGTTGTTTCCTTTCCCATTTTCTATTGGTTTATTTCTTCCACGATACTACTTGCTTTCCCATCTGCAAAGTACGATTCTATTTTGTCGCCGGGTTTTAAAATGTCGGCTTTGTTCACGGTTTTCCCATTTAAGCGGGTAATGCTGTAGCCCCTTTTCAAAATATTTTCCGGGGAAAGGATTTTCGTTTTGCTTTCCAGGTTCAGCAGTGCTGCCTTTTCGTTTCCAATCCTTTGCCTTGCGTACAAATCTAAGTATTTTTCGATTTCGCCCCATTTGTTTTTTTCGTTTTGGATAAATTGCCCGCTAAGGGTTTTGAAAAACCTGGCAGTTTCCCTTAATCCGCTTTTTTGTTTTTGGAGAATTTCATTGGACAACTCAGTTACCGTCCTTGAATTATTATCGGTTATTGATGCAAAATCATGGAATTTCTGGATCAGGAATTCGGCTATTTTCGTGGGCGTGATAAAGCTTTCATAGCTCACCATTTCTGTTACTGTTTGATTGGTGGCATGTCCTATGCCGGTCAAAACGGGGATTGGACAGGTGGCAACGGCTTTTGCCAATTGATAATTGTCGTAGCTGCTTAGGCCGATTTCGCCACCGCCGCCCCGGATGATAGCTATGGCATCAAAAATATCAGCGAAAGCCTCGATTTGTTTCAATTGCTTTGTAATTGTGCTTACCGATTTGGCCCCCTGTAAAATGGCCGGGAAAAGTTTGTAATGGAATTTATAGCCCTGTGAATTGTTTTCGATCACGTTCACAAAATCCATAAAACCCTTGCTGGTTTCCACCGAAATAACGGCAATGCTTTTTGGGAGAAGGGGCAATTGCTTTTTCTTGTTCAAATCAATGATTTTCTCCTGTTCCAGTTTTTTCAGGGTTTCGGCTTTTTCCCTTGCCAGTTCGCCCAGGGTATAATTGGGGTCTATATCAACAATGTTCAGCGACAGGCCATAAATCGGATGGTATTTTATGGAAGCCAGGCAGATAACGGTCATATTATCGCTTAGGCCCTCGTTTAAAACCGATTGGAATTTTTTGTTGATTTTGTTGAAATGGCCGTTCCAAATGTTCCCCCGGATTTCGGCCACGATTTTTCCGTCCCGTTTCTCCACCAAATCGGGATAGCAATGGCCGGAATGGCTGAAGTAATTCAGCTTTACGATTTCGGCCTTCACCCAAATCTGTTTGGCGGCATATTTTGAAATGATGCCCTCTATGGCTTTTGTCAGCCCCAGTAATGTGTAAATTTTCTTTTCCAAAAAGCTATAATGTTTTCTTTTCTGGCAATAAGTCTGTTAACAAATACTAATCAATGATACCACTGAGTAGCTATAATCAGAAACTGAAAACAACTTTATAACCGTAAGTAAAAATCAGCCAATTCATTTCGATTGGGTTTTACTTGATAGATTTCATCACAATAATAAACCTGCTCCCTTTTCCCACCTCGCTTTCGATATGGATTTTCCATTTGTGTTCGTTCACAATGCTTTTCACATAGTTCAGCCCAAGGCCAAAACCTTTCACGTTATGCACATTTCCCGTTGGCACCCGGAAAAATTTATCAAATACCTTCTTTATGTGTTTTTTGTCGATCCCAATCCCTTTGTCACGTATTGTGAAATATAACATGCCATTTTTGTTTCTTGTTTCAATATGGATTTCGGGAGGGCCATTGCTGTACTTTATTGCATTGTCCAGAAGGTTATAGACCATGTTCACAAGATGCTGTTTGTCGGCCACGACAAAAGCCTCTTTGGCTCCCATATCACAACTGATAACACCCTTGTTTTTTTCAATGTTCAGCCTGAACCCTTTGGTTACCGATTTGATTATTTCATGGAGGTCCAAGCGTTCCATTTTTAATTTCAACTTGTGTTTTTCCAATGTGGCCAATTGAAGGACTTTCTCAATTTGGTTTTCGAGCCGTTTGTTTTGTTCCGCAATTATTTGGGTGTAATTGCGAAGCCTTTCGGGATCGTTTGTTATCTCAGGGTTGGAAAGGACATTGGCAGAAATCCCAATGGTGGAAATGGGGGTTTTGAATTCGTGGGTCATATTGTTGATAAAGTCCTTTTGCACTTCCGAATACCTTTTTTGTTTCAGGATAATAAAAACAGCATAGGCGAAAAAGAAAATTGCCGTGAAAAGCACAAAGGAGGAAATGAGCCAGGTATTCATGCTGTTCAGGATATACCCGGTTTTTGAAGGGAACAGTATCCCAAAATAATAGGTGAACTCGTCATATTTCTGGAACTGTTTTTCCTTTTGTTTTTCCTTGTCGTCCTGGCGGATGTAATTCCCAAAAACCATTTGGTTGGTTTCGCAATCGTAAATGGCATATTCGTAATCAATGCGGATATTGCTGTACTCGAACTCCATTTTCAGGAAATGGTCCAGGATTTTTGAATCGATCACATTATTGATGTCAACAATGAAATAATTGGAAGAAATTTGCCTTACGGGGTTCTCGTTGGGCAGTTCCAGCCCATTGAAAGAAGCCATTTTTTCGGCCACATTGTATAATGCGATTTCCACCGTACGGTTAAACTGTTCCTCTTCCAGGCTATATGATTTATTTACCCAATACAGTTGGAAAAAGATAATCCCGATTATCGAGACCGACCCAAGGATTACCGCTATCCGAATGTGGTTGCTCTTCATGGGCGTAAAGTTAAACAAAAAGGATATTGCCAACCTATTCTTGTTCCCGATTGTCAATAGCGCATTGAAAAAAACAATAACTTTGTTCGCATTTGGGGCTTGAAAAAGTTAGGCGTTAAAGTTATAAGGTTATGCGTTGTTTTTTATGGGGAAACGCATAACCTACAACCCGTAACCCATAACTTTTAATATGGTTTTTCAGTTCATTTATGCAATTCAGTAAAATAGGAAATATGGAAAGTTATTTCAGGAAATTCAGGGAAAATACCATTGGCAATGAATTGCCCTTTACAACTCCTTACGGGGACCGGAAAATGATTTATGCCGACTGGATTGCGAGTGGGCGTTTGTACGGCCCCATTGAGAAAAAAATGAGCGAAACCTTTGGGCCTTATGTGGGCAACACACATACTGAAACTTCCGAGACCGGGACCCTGATGACCAAGGCTTACCATCTTGCCCATAAAAAAATCAAGGAACATGTGAATGCCGCACCGATGGATGTTATCATTACAACGGGTTTTGGGATGACCGGCGTAATCAATAAGTTTATCCGTATTTTGGGGTTAAAAACCTGTGGCTATGTTTCGGGCAATGAATGTATCAAAGAGAAGGAAAAACCGGTTGTTTTCATTTCGCATATGGAACACCATTCCAACCATACCACCTGGTTCGAGACCATGACCGATGTGGTCCAGATTCCACCTAACAAGGATTTGCATGTTGATTTGGATGCTTTTAGGAGTTTGCTCGAAAAGTATAAAGACCGGAAGGTGAAGATTGGTTCGTTCACTGCCTGTTCCAATGTTACGGGCGTACACACACCTTATCATACAATGGCAAAAATGATGCATGAATACGGAGGTGTCTGTTTTGTTGATTTTGCCGCTTCGGCACCTTACGAAGATATGAACATGCACCCGGAAGATCCCATGGAAAAACTGGATGCCATTTTCTTTTCGCCCCATAAGTTTTTGGGAGGCCCGGGAAGCTCGGGGGTTTTGATTTTTTGTTCTTCCCTTTACAAAGCCCATGCACCTGACAATCCGGGCGGTGGAACCGTGGAATGGACCAACCGTTGGGGCGAATACAAATACATCGACGACATCGAAGCCCGTGAAGATGGCGGCACACCTGGATTCCTACAAGCTATTCGTACGGCGCTTTCCATTGAATTGAAGAACCAGATGGGAACCGAAAACATAAAGAAAAGGGAAGGGCAGTTGGTAAAAATGGCCTTTGAAAAAATACATGAAATCCCGGGAATGCACATCCTTGCAGATAATATCAAGGAGAGGCTTGGCGTGATCTCGTTTTATGTGGATAATATCCATTATAACCTGATCGTAAAACTATTGAACGATAAATATGGCATCCAGGTAAGGGGCGGTTGCGCCTGTGCCGGGACATATGGACATTTCCTGTTGGATGTAAGCTACGAGTATTCCCACGCCATCACCCAAAAAATCAATAGTGGTGATTTGTCAGAAAAGCCGGGCTGGGTTAGGCTCTCGCTACATCCCACAATGACCGATGAAGAGCTGGATATCTTTGTGGAGGGCATGAAACAGATTGTCGCCAATATTGACGAATGGGAAAAAGATTACATCTATAACAAACACACCAACGAATTCCGCCACAAAAACGAGCCGGAAGACAAGACAGAAGTGGTAAGGAAATGGTTTGAGATGTAAAGGGGGTTTTTAACTAAATGCTGTTGCAATAATTCCAATAAGATAGATGGTGAGATAATAAAGGCCTAATAATATTGCAATTGAGAGTATTAAAATAAACCCTCTTTTTTTAAGTGAGTTTATCTCTTCAATTCGGATTTCTTTTCTGATTTGCTCTTTTATCCTTTTGCTTTGTTCTCTTGAAATTCCCGTTGTATGTGTTCCCGAAACTTTTAATGCCTTCGCTTTACTCAAGTAGATACTTTTAATTTCTTCAAATGGCTTTTTTGGTTTTCTTGAAAAAACGGATATTCTATTTCCCCCTCCAAAATACCATTGGCTTATTCCATAATACGATCTCAAGAATTTTTGAGATCCAACTATTGAGGAATAAATATCTGGCATT
>JAADJA010000170.1 GCA_013151015.1 Chlorobiota bacterium | reverse complement strand
TTCGTCAATAGCTTCTGGTGGGTTTTCGACAAACAGTTCAACCTCTTTTTCAACAGCTAAAACCAACTCCTCTTCTTCGGAAGTTGTAATCACCGATTCACGGGCAGCTTCTTCTATTTCCTCAATTGTATTTTCAATTTGCGGGGCAACAAAAACATCTTCGCTTTTACCTTCAACAATACTCTCATTTTGTTCATCTGCCGCAGTCGGTATTGCCTGATTGGCCATTTTGAAATAGACATCATAGGCAAATTGCAGTTTTTCCATGACCAATGCAGATTCGATGGATGGGATATTTTGGGGGCTGTCAAAATGTTTTTCGACCATTAAACGGAGTTCATCAATTTTTTGAAGGGTTTGTTCCAACTGGATTTTATTGTTCATTTCTAAAATTTTATTTATTAATCGGGTTCGCCCCAATAATTACTTAATTTTGTCTGATAATTCGGGGAATCAAAAGTACAAAGTTTACAAACACGGTACATGTTTTTAGAAACAACAAGGCAAACAAAACGCAGCGGATGGGTCGAGATTATCTGCGGGTCTATGTTTTCGGGAAAAACCGAAGAACTGATCCGTCGCCTGAAACGTGCCAAAATAGCCAAACAAAAAGTGGAAATTTTCAAGCCTGCCGTTGATACCCGTTACGATGAGGAAAATGTGGTATCGCACGATTCCTCTTCCATAAAATCAACGCCCGTGATCGCAGCTTCACAGATAATCCTCTTGGCCAATGACGTTGACGTGGTAGGGATCGACGAGGCCCAGTTTTTTGACAATGAACTTGCAAGTGTCTGTAATTTGTTGGCCAATGATGGCATCCGCGTAATTGTTGCCGGTCTTGATATGGATTACCTTGGAAAACCTTTTGGGCCCATCCCCGAAATGATGGCCACCGCCGAATATGTTACCAAAGTACATGCAATTTGTATGGAATGCGGCAACCTTGCCCAATATTCGCACCGCATCGTAAAAAATGATGATTTGGTCTTACTTGGGGAAACCGATAATTATGTTCCCTTATGCAGGAGTTGTTATGGTAAAAAGAAAAAATAAGCTTAAAATAATATCTGAAACATCCTGCTTGTAATTTAACATATGCTGTTGGCCAGTATAAGCCTTTACTGTTTAATAAAACATGTGTTGTAATGATAAGAGCCATCTTCCGACAAAACACGAAGGATATACATCCCTTTTGGTAGTATCCTTACATCAATTTTATTTGACACGATCTTACCCTTCTTGATTATTGCCCCTTGCATATCGAAAATAGCAAAATCCAAATTAGTTGCAATGTGCGGATTCCATCTTACAATTAAAAAACCATTGACTGGGTTGGGGAAAATATCCATCTTATCAAATGGCTTGCTTTCAAGGCCCACATAACCAAAGATCACATTTTTACAAGCCATATCATTTGAAATATTTAGGTCTGTTTTAAAATTGGGATGACTGGAATAAATACATATTTCCTTTTGAATTGTGTCCTCAGGAACATAAATGTCCTCGTAATGTACTGCCCCTAAAGATATCCAGGCTGAATCGCCCGGTGCGAGGTTTAGATCAGAAAAGTGTTGACTATACACAATGTTCCCGCAAGCCACTCCTGATTGAACATAATGGTTAATGCGGCAATCATCCAGAATGTTTTCACCAAAATTCCTGACCAGGACATCGGCATAAACCTTAATTGCATAAACATTTTGCGCCCAGGAACTTTCAACTGCGGATACTTCGGTTGGTTGGATTTTGACTATCCCAATATCGGTTGTGTTCACAGTAGTGTTCTCCCCTGATTTACGTGAATAATCCAGATGGCGAATAGAAGAATAATGTGCAAGGCCAAAATTTACGGTGGCCGTAAAATGGGAATCACTGTAATCATTTAAACTGCCATAGGACACAGCTATGGGAATCGTTGAAATTCCGGTCAATTGAAATTGATGGTTCAGGGTTAAAACAGTTTGCTCCGTACTTCCATGGCTTAAAATCTCAATGGAGGTATTTGATACTTTTAATTTGGAATACTCGGAATATCCTGTAATTTCTGTTCCAAGTATTTCCTGAAAACCGGAATTATACATAAACAAGCTGTCCTGGGTCAATAAAAACATTGTATCGTTTACCACTTTCAAATCCATGATGGGAGACCCGAACCCATTCAAAAAGGAAACCTCTCCGTTCATATCAAACCCAAAGAGCGAATCATGCTTGAATGCAAGCTTTTCATAATCGTCAAAATAAGCTATGCCTTCCAACCCAGATTTGGCGATGGATATGCTGTCAAGGATTGAACCTTCCGTACCCATCGTATATATTGTTGAGCCACCTGAAGTGAAATAATTGAAAAGCACCATATTATCCCAAATCAAAGATAGCCCGCTTAATTGAGCCTCAAAACAATCTGTGGTTTTCCAAACCTTTGTCAATATAGCAGATCCATCCTTGCTGTATTTCTGGATAAACCAGAAGCAATCCCCACCAATATCACAAACCGGTATCCCAAAACCCAAAAGGTAAACACCCCCACTTTCTGATGGGATAATTTCATAGACCTCGGTTATTTCGGCTATTTGAGGTGTGATATCGCTGCTCCAGACAATATTTTCGAGTGTATCTACCTTTACCAATGAACACGAAGAAGGGAAACCGCCCGAATATTCCTGAACCTTGACGAAGTAAGAAAACTCATCGACAACTACAATGCCCATTGAATATTGATCGTAACTGTCATTAAATGCCAACTCCCCATTCAAGCCTTGACCAAGGCCGCCAAGGGTGAACAGGCTAAAAACGATTGCGAATATGTTTTTCATATTAAATAAATTTTGGTTGCACCAAAAATAAGAAAAACCCTTCAAGATTCAAAGGTTATTTGTCAAAACCGGGTTTAGCGGGGTGAAATTATGTCAACAATCTGGTGCGAAATCCACCTTATGCCCAATAATTTAAATACAATCCCACTTCAAATCTTTTATTACTTTTGCACTTCTTATTTACAAACAATTAATTTTAGTACTGATGAAAAAGATTATCATATTTGCCCTTATTCTTGGGCTTTTTGCATGTTCAAACGAAACAAAGAAATCGGAGACCGTAAAGGAAACAGCCAAACAAGAATCTGCCCAGGCTGAAACGAACCAGGAACAACAACAAGTGGCCCAACCTGAAAAAACGGAAACTTCAGAAACCCCTGAAAAAGTTGAAAGCCCTTCCGAAAACAATAATGTCGAAACCAAAATCATTATCAGTACCGATTACGGTGAAATAATGTTGAAACTCTACAACGAAACGCCAGGACACCGTGACAATATGATAAAACTGATAATAGGGGGCTGGTACAAAAATTCACCATTCCACCGGATTATCAAAAACTTTATGATCCAAGGGGGACAAAATGCCGATGGGCGCGTGGATCCCGGATATACCATCCCTGCTGAATTTGTACACGGGTATATCCATAAAAAAGGGGCATTGGCCGCAGCCCGGATGGGCGACAATGTGAACCCTGCCAAGGAATCATCGGGATGCCAGTTTTATATTGTCCAGGGCAAAAAAATGAGCGATGCCGAACTAAACATGATCGAAAAAAAGGGAAAGTTCAATTATACCCCGGAACAAAGGGAGGTCTATAAAACCATTGGTGGCACACCCTTCCTCGATTATTCCTATACGGTTTTCGGGGAGGTGGTTTCAGGCCTGGAAGTAGTGGATAAAATTGCCTCGGTCAGGACAGGGAAAGGGGATGTCCCTGTTAAGCCTGTTGTAATGAATATAAGTATTGTGGAATTGTAGTTCTTATGAAACCAGACTTTGACCATAACTTATCACCAACATAAATTGTTGTAAATTTGGGACATGAATACGCAAACCGATATAGAAAACAAATTAAGACAATTAAAACCAATACTTAATCAAGAGTTTTACGTTGATAGAATTGGATATTTTGGGTCCTATTCACGCAATGAGCAAAGAAAGGGCTCGGATATTGACATTTTAGTTCATTTTAGAAAACCACTTGGTTGGGAATTTTTTGATCTTCAGGAATTATTAGAAAAAGAATTAGAGCTTAAAGTTGATTTGGTTTCAGAAAAAGCTTTAAAGGAACAATTGAGACAAATCATTTTAAATAGCGTGAAATACGTATGACCCCAATAAAAAGAGACTCTAATTTGTATCTTGAAGATATGCTTAATTCAATGTTAAGGATTGAAGAATATATCGGGGATTTGGAATTTCGAGAGTTTAAAATGAATTATATGGTCGTTGATGCAATTATTCGGAATTTTGAAATTATTGGTGAGGCCTCGAAAAATGTGCCACTCGAAATAAAAAATAATCATCCTGAAATTCCCTGGAAAAAAATGTATGGATTACGTAATTTAATCACACATGAATATTTTGGAATAGACTATGAAATGATTTGGGAAATTTCCAAAAAAAATCTTCCTCAAAATTATATTGATCTTAAAAAGATTATCGAAAAAGAGAAACACTCCGGCAACGACAAGGGTTTATAAGATTTGCCGGATAAAACTATTTATTTAAACTTTTACCAAACAAAATGAAAAAATGAAAAAAACAATCTTAATAATTCTGGTAGCTCTTGTAGGCCTTAACATGACAAGTTTTTCGCAAGAACAGAAAAAAGAGAAACAGGTCAAGATTCTAATCAGTACCGAATATGGTGACATGACGGCCATTTTGTACAATGGGACCCCACAACACCGTGACAATTTTGTGAAGAACATCAAAGATGGCTGGTACGAAAACTCGCCCATCCACAGGGTTATCAAGCAGTTTATGATCCAGGGCGGCATGAATGCCGATGGCCGCCGCGATCCTGGATATACCGTACCCGCCGAATTTGTCCCTGAGTATTTCCATAAAAAAGGGGCACTGGCCGCAGCCCGGACCAACAATCCACAGAAAGCATCTTCCGGTTCCCAGTTTTATATTGTGGAAGGAAAACCGGTAACCGATACGGATCTTGACAACCTTGAAAAACGTTCTGGCGTCAAGTATTCCGAAGAACAAAGGAAAATATATAAGGAAGTGGGCGGGACACCGTTCCTTGACCAGGGCTATACCGTTTTCGGGGAAGTGATCGATGGCCTGGATGTTATCGACAAAATTGCTTCCGTCAAAACGGGGCAAGGTGACAAGCCCGTGGAAGATGTTACCATGAAAATCACAATTCTCGAAGATAAATAATTCAAGGAACAATGCAGGACAAAGTAAACCAATACCTGGGTGAAATAAAGGATTTTTCCGCAACAGGAAAGGAACAGCTTGAAGAATTCAGGATCAAGTTCCTGAGCAAGAAGGGGATTGTCCCTTCCTTGTTTGCCGAAATGAGAAACGTGGCCCCCGAAAAAAGGAAGGAGATGGGGCTGTTCCTGAACGAACTTAAAAACACGGCCCAGCAAAAGGTGGAAGAACTCAAGCAAACCCTGGAATCGAAACAGGAAACCAGAAAAGCAAACATTGATTTGAGTATGCCGGCAGAATTTATCGAATTGGGCAGCCGCCACCCACTTTCCATTGTAAGGAACAGGATCATTGATATTTTTTCGCGCATCGGTTACAGCGTTTCCGAAGGGCCTGAGATTGAAGATGACTGGCATAACTTTACCGCCCTCAACTTCCCGGAAGAACACCCGGCCCGTGATATGCAGGATACTTTCTTTATCGAAAAAAATCCCGATAACCTGCCTGACGGCGGTCAGGTTGCATTGCGGACGCACACTTCCTCTGTGCAGATACGGACCATGGAAAACAACCAAGCACCCATCCGTTCTATTTTCCCTGGTCGCGTGTTCCGCAATGAGGCCATCTCCGCCAGGGCACATTGCATTTTCCATCAGGTGGAAGGTTTGTACATTGACGAAAATGTTTCCTTTGCCGACCTCAAGCAAAGCCTCTATTATTTTGCCACCGAAATGTTTGGCGAAGGGACGAAGACCCGCTTCAGGCCTTCCTATTTCCCGTTTACTGAACCATCCGCCGAAATGGACATTTCCTGCTTTATCTGTGGTGGTGAAGGCTGCAAGGTTTGCAAACATACAGGCTGGGTCGAAATCCTCGGTTGTGGAATGGTGGATCCCAATGTGTTGGAAAATTGCCACATCGACAGTAAAAAATATACCGGATTTGCTTTTGGGATGGGCATCGAAAGGATTACCATGCTGAAATACCAGATCAACGATATCCGGAATTTCTTTGAAAACGACATCCGGTTTTTGAAACAATTTGAGAGTACAGTATAGGAAATTTTCAGATGACGGATGTCGGGTGACCGATGTATAATTACCACTATAAAGATAGTAGTACATAAAATCAAAACGATAAATGGGATTGTTTTATTGACACACCCCAACCCCTCTCAAGAGGGGAATAATGGTATTCATCATTTTGATTTCTAATAACCCTGCCCTTATGTTAAAAAGGCTTTTCGACATATTATTATCTTTTGCAGGCCTATTTCTTCTTATCCCTGTTTTTGTTATAATTGCACTACTGATTGTCCTTGGATCAAAGGGTGGGGTTTTTTTCTCGCAAACACGGGTTGGCAAAAACCAAAAGGATTTTAAGCTTTTGAAGTTCAGGACAATGTACACGGGTGCAGAGAAAAAGGGTTTGCTGACGGTTGGGGAATCGGACAGCCGCATCACTTCCACAGGAAAATGGCTCAGGAAATCCAAACTGGACGAACTGCCCCAATTATTGAACATCCTGAAAGGCGAAATGAGCTTCGTGGGGCCACGACCGGAAGTGCGGAAATATGTCGATTTGTACAATGAGCGGCAAAAGCAGGTTTTGTCGGTAAAGCCAGGATTGACGGATTATGCTTCCATCGAATATGTGGACGAAAACGAAATACTTGCGAAATACCCCGACCCGGAAAAAGCCTATATCGAAATCATCATGCCCGCAAAACTGCAATTGAACCAAAAATATATCGAAGAGAAAAACTTGCTGGTGGATTTGAAAATAATTTTCAGGACTATTGAAAGAATATTTAAACAAAAATGACCTTTGCCGAAAAAATCCTACGATTCAATTCTTCCCTCTCGCTTGATAATAATCGTTTGCCCGAAAGGATTGAAGCCATGAACCCTTTCCGGGATGAAAATTCCGATTTGATAAACAAACTGACATCCCTGTTTTACCATAAGTATTACAATGACGACCATCCACGGAAACTCATCCTCGGGATAAACCCGGGAAGGTTGGGGGCCGGTGCAACGGGAATCCCCTTTACCGACACCAAACGGCTTTCGGGAGATTGCCATATCCCGGTAAGCGAAATCAAAACGCATGAACCCTCTTCGGTTTTTGTTTATGAAATGATAAGTGCCTTTGGCGGGACGGAGTTATTTTACAAATCCTTTTACATCAGTTCCGTTAGTCCGTTGGGGTTTGTGAAAATCAATGAAAAGGGAAAAGCCCTCAATTTCAATTATTACGACCGTGTGGATTTGCAAAATGCCGTTCTCCCGTTTATCCTCAAAACAATCAGGCTCCAACTGGAATTTGGTATCGATACCAAAACCTGTTTTTGTCTTGGAACTGGAAAAAATTTCAAATTCCTGAAAAAGCTCAACGGGGAATATGGGTTTTTTAACAAAATCGTCCCTTTGGAACACCCGCGATATATCATGCAATACAAATCGAAACAAAAGCAACAATACATTGAAAAGTATATGCAATTGCTCAGGGATGGTCAATCCTGATTTCTTTGTTAAAACGGTAAATCGTCAGTGGGCTCACTTGTCATTTCGGGTGGCGGGGCCGCTTCGGGCGGAACGTTTCCAAAGTCAGGCTGTTGGCTGGTAGCTGCCCCGGCTTTTTCCATTTTCCATGCTTTCACATCGGTGTACCAACGACTGTTGTATTCCCGGCTTTCCACATTGATGCTTACGGTCACTTCTTCGTTTTCGGCAAAATTCTCCAGGTTTATTTTATCGCCCCAAACCGTGATACATACTTTTTTTGGGTATTGGTCTTGGGTTTCGAGTATAAAGTCCTGCTTTTTCCAGGGGCCGTTCCTGCCTTCCCCGGTCACTACATCCAGTTTATTTAAAATTCTTCCTGTGATTTCCATGTTGAAATATGATTAAGATTAAAAACGTGCAAAAATAAGAATAAAGCAGGTTAATGATAAAAAAATAATTGATGGGTCATAAATCTGTATGGGGAGTGTCTGGCCCATTGCCAGATAGTGCCCTGCCAAAAAACACACTCACATCCATATGTACAAGCCAAGCCCCCACTAATTGACAAAACTTAGTTGGGGTTCCATTTTTTGGTTTTGATAATGAATTGCAGCTCTCCATTTGTTTCCTTTAGGTCGAAATATTCCGGGTCGTATTCTTCGCCCAGCCATTCCATCATATCTTCATGTTCGGGGTTGTTTTTATCGTTGATAACCTCAAGCATGTACAGGTATCCGGGAAAGCCCCCAACGTCTTCGGGCGGGCAGTTCCTTTTGCCTTTGGTGCACGTTGGGTAATTTTTGCCCTTTTCTGGTTGTGATATTTTTTCGACAATGATTTCATGTTCCCAATTATCGCCAAAATCGTACAAATAGCCAAACTTCATTTTTTCGGTGTCGATAAGCCTTGAAAGCTTTACCTCTTTGGATTCCAGGGTATCTTCGGTATCCCAGTCATCATTTGTGATCCCTATCCTGTAACTGCCCAATTCAAATTCAAAGAGATGGGCGTTCCACCATCCCATTGCAATTTGTATTACGTGGTGCAGTTCGTAAAATGTAATATCGTCTTTTACCTCTACCCTTCTCCAGATTGGTGGTTTGATATTATTCAGGGTAATTTTTAACTGTAGGATACTTGCTGACATAGTTGAAATATTTTGTGGGCTCAAAATTAAGGAATAAATATATTGTTCGCTGATTTATCGTATAGGCAATTATTCCATTTTTTCAATAATAAATTGTTTGGTTTTGTTTGGAAAGTAACCAAACAATATCTCACCATGAAAACCATAGAAATAGCCGGAAACTATTATTTTTGATTTTGAAAGTTTATTAATATGATATATTGTATAATCGTTAAATTTTAGGTTTTGGGATGCTTGTCCATAAAGAATCATTTTTCTTGAAAAATCAAAAGGTAAAAAAGCCCTTGCATAACAATATGAACCAGAAGAAGAATTAATAGTATAAAAGGTTTTGATTTTCAAGTAGGTAATTATACTATCTTCGACAAAATAAAAACTTGGGTCGGAATATTTTATCATCTTTCGATCATCACCTTTGAGATAACGGTACTCTGGTCGTTTGGATTCACCCTTAAAATCGTGTAAATAGCTGTATTTTAGAATGTCTATTTTTTCATTTAATAAGATCGAATCATAATCAATTGATAATTCCTTTATCATCTTTCCATTTAACCTATCATAAAGGCTTAGTTTATCATTACAGTTCTGCAGGAGAACAATATCTTCATAAAAACTGGCTGTTAAATAGGGTTGTCTCTTTTTACAATCACAACTAAAATCAACAGAATTGTATTCACTATTTCTTAAATTGATGTTAAATATCTTGTAACGACGGTTTTTATTTT
>JAADJA010000206.1 GCA_013151015.1 Chlorobiota bacterium | reverse complement strand
GATTGAAAGCTCCGGGATTTTGTTTTCCTACATCAGCTTTAGTGATATTTATCTTGATCTCAAAAAAGAAAAATTAGCTTTGGATTATTTGAGAAAAGCGGAAAAAATGGCAAAGGAAGAGGGGCTCCTTGAATATCAAACATTGATTTACGAGAATTATTATAAGCTTTACAATTCGCAAAACAATTATAAAAAGGCATTAAGGTATTATAAAAAGTTTTCGGTTATCCACGATTCAATTTTCAATAATGAAATCAGCAATAAGATAACGGAGCTTCAGATAAAACAACGCACAAAAACCATCGAAACCCAAAATAGCCTTTTGGAGGAAAAAAACAAAGTCCAGGAGCTTTCAATCAATAAAAAAAATCAATTCATTATTTCGTTGTTTGCCATCACTTTCCTTATCTTGGTGTTGATAGGCCTGGTCTATAGTCGTTATTTGATAAAACACAAGGCCCAGCGCGAACTGCTCGAAAAGAACAAGAGCATTACAGAGCAGAAGAATTTTTTGGAAGCATTTATCAATACGATTCCAAACCCCATGTTTTTCATGGACAAAGATGGGAAGTTCCAGGGGTGCAACAGTGCCTTTCGGAAAATCCATGAAAGAAAAAACGAAGAAATCATTGGGAAAACAGTTTTCGATTTATATCCAAAAGAACTTGCGGCCGGGTATCATAAAAGCGATAACGAATTGCTTTCAAAGGGGAAATCCCAACAAATGGAATCAAAAGTTATTTTGCCCAAAAATAAATGGATGGATGTCATTTTCTATAAAAATGCTTTTTATGACAGCAATGGGGAAATAGCTGGTCTGTTGGGGATCATGTTGAATATTACGGAACGGAAAAGGGCGGAGGATAAACTGATTGAATCAGAAAAACAATTGCGTGAAGCGAATGCCGCAAAGGATAAATTCTTTTCGATAATCGCCCACGACCTTACCAATCCATTGAACGCAATCATGGGCCTTGCCGGACTGTTACATGATGAGTTTGAATATTTTGACAATAATGAAAAAAAGGAAGTAATCGAGAATTTGCACAATGCTACCCAAAGTACGTTTAAACTTTTACGGAATTTGCTGGAATGGTCGAAAGCCCAAATCGGCAAATTGGCGATAAACCCCGAAACCCTTAATATGAGTGCAATTGCCACTGAGAACATAACACTTTTGGGGTCAATGGCCCATCGCAAAGAGATAAAGTTGAAATCAACTATTCCTTTTGATGCAATGGTGGTGGCTGATGCAAATTTGATAACCACGGTTGTCCGAAACTTAATTTCAAATTCCATTAAGTTTACCCCGAAAGGGGGTGAAATCATGATTTCCTCTAAAAGGGTGAACGGGCATATGGAAATCTGTGTGAAGGATACAGGTGTTGGTATTGAACCCGAAAACCTTGAAAAGCTTTTTAGCATTGAAAAACAATACAGGACAAAAGGGACCGAGGGCGAACTTGGTAGCGGGTTGGGCTTGATGCTCTGCAAGGAATTCATTGTGAAAAACAAGGGGGATATTTGGGCCGAAAGCGAAATAGGGAAAGGGACACGGGTGATATTTACCTTACCTGTATAAAATGCACTTCCAAAAATCAATTTCAACCCAAAGAAAACCTTTTCAAAATTGCATTTCAACCGATTTTATAATTAATATTGCATTCAATTTGCAAATTGCCCAATGACTATTAAGTACCTCGGACATATAATACTGTTTTTCTCTCTCTTGTTTGTGAGCCAGGTGTTTGCATCCCCCCAAATTGATAGCCTTAAGAATGAATTGGATGAAGCCCACATAAATGAAAAGTTTGATTTGCTTATCCTGATTTCAATTGAATATTGGTTCGTTGATCCCAATAAAAGTGTTGATTATGCAAATGCAGCCTTAAAACTGGCCAATGTTACCGGGGACAAGGAAAAAGAAGCCCTTGCCCTGAACCGGATAGGTGTCGGGTATTATTTTCTGCAACAAAATGATAAAGCCCTTGAGTTTTTTAAAAAGTCTTTTGCACTGAGCAAGGATATTGGTGATTCGCCCGGCATATGTAAGTCTGCCAATAATATTGGCCTCATTTACGAATTATATGGGGAGTTTGACAAGGCCATTGAGTATTACTTCAAGTCGCTTGAAATTGAAATAGCCAACAGCAATAAAGAGGGGATTGCCTCCACCTACCTGAACATAGGAAACATTTATTACCGCAACCAGGAATATGACAAGGCACTGGATATTTACAAGAAATGCATGGATATCTTTGATGAACTCCATGATAAGCCGGGCCTGATCAAAAGTTACTCCAATGTGGGGGCCGCTTACACCGAAAAAGAAGATTATAACAAAGCTTTGCATTTTTCATTGCTTTCTTACGAATTGAGCCTTTCGGTAAACGATAAGGACAAAATGGCCAATAACCTTAACAATATTGGCCGTATTTATTATGAAATCGGGGATAACGAAAAGGCCCTTGATTATTATTACCAGGCCCTTGAGATACAAAGGGAAATCAAGGATATTTGGTCGGAAGCAAATACTTTCCGGAATATCGCATCTGTTTATTTGGACAAGAAAGACTATGATAAAGCTTATGATCTCCTGGTACAGAGCCTCGAAAAAGCCAAGAGTGTAAATGCGGTGATTTTAACGATGGAGATATATGAAGACCTTTCTGAATATTATGAAGTGAAGAAAGATTACAAAAAATCCCTTGAGTACCATAAATTGTTTGCAGAGTTAAATGATACGATCTATAATTCCGAAAGCAGGCGGCAGATAAGCGAAATCGAAGCTCGTTACGAATTTAAGAACGATAGTAAAAGAACAGCGGCTCGATCTTTTTGAAAAAGAGAACGAGGTCCAGGGGCTTAAAATAAAATCGCAGCGGTATATTATCTATTCTGTTGCCGGATTTGGGCTGTTTTTTCTGGGCCTGCTTCTGTTCTTTTACTATCGTTCAAACGTGAACAAACGTGAACGGATCTTGCTCCTGAACAAGACAACCGAAATTACCGAACAAAAGATATTGCTTGAAAAAACCCTGGCCGAGTTAAGGGAAAGCGAAAGGAAATACAAGACACTTATCGAAAGTATCCAGGATGGGATTTACATTATCCAGGACGAAAGAATAATTTTTGCCAATGAGGCTTTTTGCGAATTATCGGAATACACCTATGGGGAATTGTGCGATATTGGGCCAAAGGAAATCGTTGCCCCGGAATCCCTACGTGCGTTTAGCCTTTACTATTCAAAGCAAATCCGTGGGGAGGATGTCCCTGCTTCGCTGGAATTTAGGCTGATAACCAAAACAGGAAAGCGCATTGACGTAACTGCGTATTCAGGCCTGGTAAACCTACATGGGAAAATTGCGACAATCGGGACATTGAAAAATGTTACCAAACAAAAGGTATATGAAAAAGAACTTATAAAATCGAAGGAAGAAGCCGAAAAAGCCACTTTGTCGAAGTCCATGTTCATTGCCGGCGTAAGCCACGAAATCAGGAACCATATGAACAGCATCATTGGTATTTCGGATGTGTTGGCCGAAACATCACTTACTGTGGAACAAAAAGATTTTCTGGATGTGATACAGGTTTCCGGGAATAATCTACTGAACATCATCAATGAAATACTCGACTTTTCAAAAATTGAAGCTGGCCAGATTATCCTTGAAAAAGAAAATTTGAGTATTACAAAATTGTTTCAGGATGCAATTTCCCTGCACGAATATAGTGCGAAAAAGAAGAACCTTTATTTGAAGGCGGTTGTTTCGGATAGGATTCCTGACCGCTTGCTTGGCGACCCAACGCGCCTGTCGCAGATTTTGGTCAACCTTGTGAGCAATGCCCTGAAGTTTACCGATACTGGCGGAATAACCTTATATGCCGATATCCTTGAGGATAAAGATATTTCAACACAAGAATCGAACGATGTATTGATCAAGTTCAGGGTGGTGGATACGGGGATCGGCATTTCCAAGTTGAGCCAGGCAAAATTGTTCAAGCCCTTCTCGCAAACACATGCGGCCGTGCAGCGAAAAATGGGAGGGACCGGCCTGGGGCTGGTGATTTGTAAAAACCTTGCCGCTTTGATGAACGGTGAAGTTGGGATTGATTCCGAAGTGGGCGAAGGCTCCTCGTTCTGGTTTACGGTTTCCCTCGTCAATCCTGAAATAACTGTTAAAAAGACGAGCAAAGATGATAATAACAAACCAAAAATGAAGGATTTCAACGGGAAGAAAGTACTTCTCGTTGAGGACAACTTATTGAACCAGCACCTCACCAGCAAAATCCTGATTAAAGAGGGCTATGCAACCGATATAGCCGAAAATGGAAAAGTGGGGCTCGACCTTTTTATGAATAACAGCTACGACCTGATATTGATGGATATCCAAATGCCGGTGATGGACGGAATACAGGCCACACGCTTGATACGGAAATATGAAAAGGAAAACAACAAAAAGAAGATTAAGATTATTGCTGTTACCGCACATACGAAGGACGGGGAGCGGCAAAAGTTGTTCAATGCCGGCCTTGATATGTATTTAAGTAAACCCTTTAAATCGGAAGAATTAATTGGGATGATTGCAGGTTTGGAGCTGTAAAATGTGTTTTGGGTTATGCGTTTATTGTGTTGAGCGTTAGGTCTTTAGCGTTTTACATAAACCTATACCCCAACTTGCTTAAACTTAAAGTCCAAATTGTTCATATTGCACAATTATTGACCCTCAATACTTAACTTTTTAACGCATAACTTCTTACGCCCAACCTTTAACCTCTACATATGAATTCATTGAAAGATAAATTATCCGCTTTTGAAAAACTGTTGAACATCATGGACGATCTTCGTAAAGATTGCCCCTGGGACAAGGAACAGACTTTTGAGAGCCTGAGGCATTTGACCGTTGAGGAAACCTATGAACTGTCGGAAGCCATCTTTGATAAAGATGTTGACAATATCAAAAAGGAGTTAGGGGATATGATGCTCCATATTGTGTTTTATGCAAAAATAGGTTCCGAAACCGGTGATTTTGATATGGCCGATGTACTGAACTACATCAGCGAGAAACTGATATTCCGCCATCCGCATATCTATGGCGATGTAGAGGTCGATGATGCCCAAACCGTAAAGGAGAACTGGGAAACCCTGAAATTGAAAGAGGGACGTGAATCCGTTTTGTCGGGAGTGCCAAAATCCCTGCCCCCGCTCGTAAAAGCATATCGGATACAAGAAAAGGCAAAAGGTGTCGGCTTCGATTGGGAAAAGCCGGAACAGGTATGGGACAAAGTGCAGGAGGAAATGAAGGAGCTAAAAGCAGAGGTGGACAAAAGCGAATCGAAGGAAAAAATGGAAAACGAATTGGGCGATCTGATGTTTTCCATAATAAATTATGCCAGGTTTATCGGTGTTAATCCCGAGGATGCCCTTGAAAAAACGAACCGGAAATTTATCCATCGTTTCCAGCATCTTGAAAGCAAGGCCAAAGATCTGGGGAAATCCTTAAAGGATATGTCCCTGGCCGAAATGGACGTGTTTTGGGAAGAAGCCAAAAAGATGGAGTAAGACCACCTTCCAGCATCGGAACGACCTGGAAGCGTCAAGGTTGGGGGGATGACCTGGATGCGTCAAAGTTGAGCGGATGACCTGGAAGCGTCAAGTTCGAGGGAACGACCTGGAAGCGTCAAGTTTGAGGGAACGACCTGGAAGTGTCAAGTTTGAGGGGGCGACCTGGAAGTGTTCGGAGTAGCAGGAAACTACTCGTCCCACATTATCAAATATTTATTTTTTATCTAAACATATCCCAGAACCAAACATTTTGTAATTTTATGCTGTGAATTTACTGCGCATCATATTGTTCCCTTTCTCCCTTCTGTATGGATTGGTAATCCTGCTTAGGAACAGGTTTTTTGATTGGGGTATCTTACCTTCAAAATCCTATCCTTTTCCTGTGATTTCTGTTGGGAACCTTTCCGTTGGCGGAACTGGGAAATCGCCCCATGTGGAATATTTGGTCCGTTTACTTCAAAATGATTTTAAACTTGCGACCTTGAGCCGGGGCTACAAACGGAAAACAAGTGGGTTTCTATTGGCCGGTGATAACCCCAAGGTCGAGGATTTTGGTGACGAACCGTGTCAGTTTGCCCGAAAATTCCCTGAAGTTAAGGTTGCCGTTGATGAAAAAAGGGCAAGGGGGATCAATATCCTTTCAAACAAATTCCCTGACCTGGATGTTGTTGTTTTGGACGATGCGTTCCAGCACAGGCATGTGAAGCCGGGTTTGTCTGTTTTGCTAACCGATTACCATAGGTTATATTCAAATGATTATCCGCTCCCAACTGGAAAATTGAGGGAGTTTGGAAGTGGGGCAAAGCGTGCCGATATTATTGTTGTTACCAAAACTTCGAATGTTTTGTCGCCGATAACCCAAAGGAATGTGAAAGAATCCTTGAAAATACAACCATATCAAAAAATCTATTTTTCACATATAAAGCATGGTAAGTTAAAGCCTTTGCCGGGATTGGACATTTCCCCTTCCGGTTCCAGGTTTGCCATGATATTGATGTTTGCGGGAATCGCGAACACTTATCCGCTTGAAGACCACCTGAAAAAGTTTTGCGGGCAACTTGAAACCTTGATTTTCCCCGACCATCACCAATATGTACTGAAAGATGTTGAAAAAATCGTGAATATATTTGACAACCTGCTTTCGAAAAACAAGATAATTGTTACAACCGAAAAGGACGCCATGCGTTTAATTCGTCCTGAATTTATAAAAATATTAAAACACTTTCCTGTTTTTTATGTTCCCATTGAAATAGAATTTCATAAGGAAGGTCGAAAAGAATTCAACAAACAAATACTTGATTATGTTAAAGAAAATAGAAGAAATAACGAAATTCGTAAATGAAAAGGTTAATTTCAAACCTGAAATTGGAATCGTGCTTGGAACAGGCCTTGGAGGCCTTGTGAACGAAATTGAAATCGAGGCAACATTGCCTTATAAGGATATCCCGCATTTTCCGGTTTCCACCGTCGAAGGCCATCAGGGCCAATTGATTTTTGGGAAACTGGGCGGAAAAAACGTGGTGGCCATGCAAGGACGCTTCCATTATTACGAAGGTTACTCCATGCAGGAAGTCGGTTTTCCTATCCGGGTACTTAAGTTTCTCGGGATAAAATTGCTTATGCTCTCCAATGCCTCCGGAGGAGTGAACCCCAATTACCGCATAGGTGACCTTATGATTATCAAAGACCATATTAACTTGATGGGAAATAATCCGCTCATTGGGAAAAACCATTCAGGGATGGGTCCGCGGTTTCCTGATATGAGCGAAGCCTATGATGAAAAAATGATCCGTTTTGCATCGAAAATAGCAAGGCACCTGAATATCCATTTCCAGATTGGCGTGTATGCGGCCGTTACCGGTCCTACTTTTGAAACCCCTGCCGAATACAAATACATCCGCATACTTGGGGCCGATGCCGTGGGCATGTCAACCGTGCCGGAAGCCATTGTGGCCAGGCATATGGACTTGCCCTGTTTTGCAGTGTCGGTAATTTCGGATCTGGGTATCGAAGGGGAAATCGTGGAAATATCGCATCAGGAGGTTATTGAGGCCGCGAGCAAGGCAGAGCCAAAAATGACGAAAATGGTAAAAGAGATGATCGAAAGGTTGGATATGGACAGGTTTTAGTCAAGCAATTCTTCTGAAGCTTGTTTGGTCCAATTAAGGATCAATTCCCGATCTTCCTGGCTCAACTTGGCTTCTGGGTGCAAAAATGGGTAAACGGGGAGTGGCATATCCCCTTCTTCCACTTCTTCACCGATTTCGGTTAATACCTTCAGTTTTTTCTTTAAGGGTATTTTTTCCCAAAGGCTAAAGTCGAGGTTTTCACGGCCTTCGCGTACATCGCTCGACACAAGGAAAGAAACAGGTGCCACCGAAGCGTACCACGGATAGTTTACCTTTTGCGAATGGCAATCATAGCAGGCATTTGTTAAAATAGTGCTTACATCGCCAGGAACATTCATTTGTTCATGGATATCACTTCCTGAAACGGGTTTATTGTCCGGCCTTCCCGAAGGGACAAATTGGATGACGATCAAAGTTCCGAGTAGGGCATAAAGGATTTTCTTTTTCATTGTTTTTGGGTTGAAAAGTTAGGCGTTATGAAAGTTAGAAGTTATGGGTTGCTACAACTTAGAGTAATGAGTTAAGAAGTTAAAAGTTATTAGTTGCAAAATTAACCCATTTCTTTTAACCCCTAACTTTAAAACCCCTATTTCATCATTTTATCCGAAGCAGCAGTTGCCCATTCCGATAGCCGTTTTGCTTCGTCATCGGTAAGTGTGTATTCGGGGTATTTGGCAAGGAATTTTTCGGGCGGCATCTCTTTTTCATCGGCCACTTCCGAAATGGCATCCAGTTTCCCAATAAGTTTTGCTTTGCTCAAAGTGGGCAATTTATCGATCAACAGTTTTTTCTTTGATTTCTCGCCATCTGCGTTCACGTTGTGGCAATCAAAACATTTGTTTTGGAAAATGGTGTTCACGTCCTCAGGGATCGTAAAAACAGTTTTTGGTTTTTCCAGGGGCCTCTGTGTATTTTTACTGACAAATGCCGTGAGTGAAATAAAAAGCCCTGCTATGATTGTGAAAGTTAGGATTCGTTTGTTCATTTTATATTGTTTTTAGATTATGGTACGAAAACAAATTTTTTTGGGGAGTGTTCAATATTGCTTATTGGAATTTCAGGATTTTCACCCTCCACTTGTGATCAGCCAGCTTTATCTTCCTTGTTTTAAGCGGGATAACAGCAATTCCTGCGACAATGAAGCTTCCGGCAACAATAAAAGGGACTTTGTTGATTTCGCCGTTATCAGATGAGATTACCCCGTTTACCGTAAGCAGGAAAAGATAAGCCCCTCCGGCTTTTAGGAACAATTCGTTTAGGAAACCAAAACCCCATCTTTTTTTGTAAAAGACTTCAATGTCCTTGATGAATACTTCATTGGCATAGGCCACCACAATGCTCGAATCCCTTATTTCCGTAATCTTGCCATTGATGATATTTCCGCTTGAAAAAGTCTTGAGTTTCACAAAATCGTTTACGTAATATTTATGGTTTTTTACCGTTCCCGGTTTTTCGAGAAGGAAAATATCCTGGCAAAATGAATCGGTCGCAAAAACAAAACTGAGCAACATTATCAGGGAAACTTGTTTATGAAGGATGATATTCATAGTGGCCAATAAATTATAGAGCTAAATTAATGGAATATCATGGAAGCGTAAAAATAAAAAACCTAATTTTTGTTAATAGGAAAATCTTGTCGAGGGATAATTGTCTCCACTTGAATCAAAGAATTGAATATTTTTGCGCAGTAGTACAAACAATTTAATAGTATCAATATTCAATGCGGATAAAAACAATAATTGGTCTTCTGATATTGATTTCCATCGTTTCATGTAAAAATGAAACCGAGAAAGCGAACACGGTCATTAAAGGGGACTTTCCGGGACTTGCGGGGAAACGGCTTTTCCTGGATGAGCTGGAAATCCATAATGTCATTCAGCTCGATTCGGTTGTTTTGGGCAAAAAAGGCGAATTCCGTTTTGACCTAAATTTAAGCGTTGCGGGTTTTTATTTATTAAGGAACGGGGCCGGGATGCAAATTTTGCTCTTATTGGAAAAGGGTGAAAATGTTGGACTGAAAGCAAAAGGAAACCCGTTTACAGATGGATACGAAGTGTCAGGTTCCCCCGGTTCAAAATTGCTGAAAGGTTTTGAGGGTTTTATGGACGGGCAAAAACAAAGGGTTGATTCCCTGGCAATGGTTTATAATGAAGCATCTGGCACGCCCGGTTTTTATCCCCTGAAACTCAAACTGGATTCCATTTATGGCGGAATTGTCCTCGATCAAAAAAGGTATGTAGGGGATTTTGTTGCCGAACATCCCACTTCCCTTGCTTCCCTTTTTGTTTTGAACAGTAAATTAGGGAATACGGTGGTATTGGACGAGGAGCAGGATTTTGGACTGTTCAAGGCACTTGACAGCGCATTGATGCTGAAATATCCCGAAAACAAACATGCCATCGACCACCACAAAAGGGTGTTGGAAATAAAGGCAAGGATTTATGATAAATTCATGGCCGATGAAAAACTTTCGCCCGGCAACAGTGCCCCGGGCCTTGTAATGAAGGACACGACCGGGGAATTGTTTTCGCTGCGCAACTTTAAAGGGCAAACCGTATTATTGTATTTCTGGGCGGGATGGAACGCAAAGTCACGCCTTGACAACCGGAAGCTTGTGCCTATGTACGAACAATTGAAGAAAAAGGGCGTTGAAATATTCGGCGTTTCCCTGGACGAAAACGAACATATATGGAAAGGGGCAATCAGGCTCGATGAACTACCGTGGGTACAAGGAAGCGATTTGATGGGTTTTAATTCGCCCGCCAATATAAAATTTAATTTGAACAGTAAATTGCCCATGTATTATATCATAGATGCAAAAGGGAAGATTGTTGACAAGGATAAGGATTTGGATGCTATTTTGAAAAAGCTTGATGATTTTTTGGGGAATTAGAAAACCCGCTCTGCAGCAAACCTATCGATTCCTCGCAATGACGGATTCGTTTATTTATTTAACTGAACTGAATAATTTCTGAAAAAAACATTAATTTCGGGAATTCAATTTGAAAAATTTGACAGAATTATTAAATAATAGGAAAGTATATTTTGCCTCCGATAGCCATTTCGGGGTTCCCGACCGTGAGCAAAGCCTCAGGCGCGAACGCCTCTTCATTAAATGGCTGGACGATGTAAAACAGGATGCACAGGAAATTTACCTCATGGGCGACCTGTTCGAGTTTTGGTTCGAATACAAAACGGTGGTGCAAAAGGGCCATGTCCGGCTTCTGGGGAAATTGGCAGAGATAACCGATGCGGGGATCCCCATTTATTTTTTCCGGGGGAACCATGATGTATGGGCCTTTGATTATTTTACCGAGGAACTCAATATCAAGATTTACCCAGATACACTTGTGAAGGAAATAGGGGGAAAGAAATTTTTCCTGGGCCATGGCGATGGTTTGGGAAAAGGTGACAACGGGTATAAATTCCTGAAAAAGGTATTTCGCAATAAGCTGAACCAGTGGTTTTTCAGGTGGCTGCACCCCGATATTGGGACATGGCTGGGTTTGTACTGGTCGAACAAAAGCCGGGTGGCAAATGTGAATACCGGACTTGATAAAGTGAATCAGGAGGGCCTCGACCGGATCACGGGGTTTTGCCGCGAAGAATTGAAAACCCGGCCCGACATTGATTATTTTGTTTTTGGCCATATCCACCAACCCGCAGAAATCCGTTTAAATGAAAAATCGACCTATTACAGCATCGGCGATTGGATTAACTATTTTTCCTATCTGGTTTTTGATGGGGAAAAGGTGGAGATGAAGAAATATGCGGACGGGCAATGATCTACACAAATAAACAATATTTGAAAATAACACCATACTGATAGCACAGTGAAAATATTATGTAATATTGGATATACATAATTGTTATACACCATGGCCAAAAAGACCCCAGTTCTGTAGAATAGATTAAGAAACAAATCAATTATTTGCTATGTTATGAAATCCTTATCTTCGTAGAGTTAAATTTTATCGAAGAATTTATTATGTTAAAAGAAAAAATTGAATATCAAGATTTGCTCAATGATTTAGTTGAGCTGATCGAAAAGACCAAAACAAAAGTAATTTCTTTTGCCAATAGCTAACTGACCGTATTATTTTAGCATGTTGGGAAACGGATCCTTTCCCATAACTTAAAAAATAAAAGAGCTGAATATGGAAAACAAATTGTCGTTACAGTGTCACGAGAATTAGTTTTGAAATACGGCAGGAATTACGAAGAAAAGAATTTACGCAGAATGATACAATTTGCTGAAAAATATACCAATATCGAAAATGTCGTTACACTGTCACGACATTTATCATGGTCTCATTTCCTGGTACTTATCCCTCTCGATAACCCAAAAGCAAGAGACTTTTATGGTAACCTTGTTTATGAAAATTTAATTGGTGTCAGGGAATTAAGAAAACAAGTAGGACAGAAAGTTCATGAAAGGACGGAAAAAGTGGACATCCAACTGCACAATGCTAATTACATTGAAAATGGGATTTTTAAAGATCCGTATTTCCTTGACTTTTTGGAATTAAAAGATGGATACCTTGAAAATGATTTGGAATCGGCAATACTTAAAGAACTTGAATTGTTCATCTTAGAATTGGGCAATGGTTTTACATTTGTTGAAAGGCAAAAGCGGATGATAATTGATGGGGATGATTACAACCTGGATTTGTTGTTCTATCACCGAAAACTAAAAAGATTAGTTGCAATTGAACTCAAGATCGACAAGTTTAAAGCCAAGCACAAAGGTCAAATGGAATTATACCTGAGATGGTTGGACAAATATGAAAAACAAGAAGGGGAACAATCCCCAATTGGACTAATTCTCTGTGCAGTTGCGAGCAAAGAACAAATAGAACTTCTTGAAATGCACAAAGATGGGATTATGGTAGCCGAATATTGGACAGAATTGCCACCAAAAGAAAT
>JAADJA010000114.1 GCA_013151015.1 Chlorobiota bacterium | reverse complement strand
TTTTACGATTGTTAATGTTTCTTGTGCGGAGAGGGAAATACCATCTTTAAAAACTTCGGGTGCTTCTTTTTCACCAATAGCATAGATTTTTTTAATTCGTTTTAAAAGCACTTCCGGGTCTTCGCCCCTAAATAATTGAAAGTCGTATGGTTCACCGTTTTTTCTTGGGTGTTTTTCATCCCAAATTTTACAGAAAATTAGTTTGTCTAATTCGTCAAATGCTACACTTGGATTTCTTTGTCCGCCACCCCAAAGAGCTTGATGTGATTGAATGAATATTTTCGTTAATTCGCTTTCGCTTACAATTTCCAATTCAAAGAATTTCTGTTTTTTGCCATAATCAACTTTGGGTTCCGAAACACCATCGACCCCTCGCTGTGAAATTCCGCCCTTTACATATTTGTAGGGTGCAAGTTTGTCGATTCCAAATTGTGGGATATCGGGAATTTCAATCCTGCTTTTTGGTTTCCTGTCGGGAACTTCGTAATACTGGTTTTTTATCCGGGAAGTGGTCCAAACATATTTTGCACCTTCGGCCACTGCGTAACCGTATGCCTGGTCAACCGCAATATTGAATTGTTGGTCGGTTAAATCTTCTTTTTTACATTCGACTAAAATGTATGTTTCTTCGTGTTTGTCGTCATTGTAAACAATTAAGTCGGCTTCTTTTGTTTCAGAGCCCCTTTGTACGGTAACAAATTGTTTAATCCTTTTTTCAGGATAACCATAAATCAAAACCAAAGTCAAAAATGTTTCGGCTTGTACTTTTTCTTCGGGATTATTGTAATTCCGTTTTTTGTTTTGATGTATGTAGGTTATAAAGTTTCTGTCTTCGTCAAATTTTATCAGCCCTTTTTCTATTCCTTTTTCTATTAGGTTCATTGCTGTATAATTTATAATTTACAAATTTAGGATTTATTGGGAAGGTTACTACACAAGAATTGTTTTAAAGTTTAAAAATAAATCATGGTATATGGTTACTAAAGAATAATAAAATCTCAATGTTTCATAAAATATCTTTTGCCCCACCCGCAAAAAACAAGGGCATCGAAACCAGGTCATAGGTCAGTTTCCATTAGTATTCACAAAATAAAAGTGATAGTAAAATAAGCAAAGTTAGCGAATGTATTCCATAAACTCCCTTGGATTTTGGAATGTTTCTATCCAAAACTCCCTTGGATTTTGGATGTTCCTATAATATACTTGTATTCTTTACCTCAAAGCTTCACAATCCTGTAGCATGTGGCCACTTGCTCTTAAGTGATGTTTTTTACGAATAAGCGTGGACGCTTATTCCATGTGGAAAAATTATACGGCCAATTAATTGTATGTATTTAAGGTTTTTCTGTAAATTTGCCCCATCATTTTCAAATCAAGATGAAAACAAATTCTTTCATATCCAATTTGACAAAACATTACAGGCGACTGTTCGAATGCCTGATGTTCTATGTTTAAGTTTCCTCTTTGATGAACCCTCTTTTTCAGGGCGGATTTCCTCGTTAACAAATTTATTTTTTTCAACAATTATATTTTCATCGAAATGGAAACACCAGTTATCAATATCAATAAAAACAAAACCGATCCCGCACGTCCGGCCAGGGCGGAAGGGAATTTTTATACGAAATCAAAAAACAAGATTGGCCCGGGAATGAACGAACGGATACAAAAACTCCGAAAAGAGAGTTTTGAGGCCGAACCTACATTGTCCATCGAAAGGGCCTTGATAGAAACCCGGTTTTATAAAGAAAATTACGGGAAATATTCCATTCCCGTTCTCAGGGCCCTGAACTTTTTGGAAATTTGCAAAAAGAAAACGATCTATATCGGCGATGGCGAACTGATCGTGGGCGAACGTGGCCCAAAACCAAAATCCGTCCCCACATTTCCCGAGCTTACATGCCACAGTGTCGAAGATTTCCATGTGCTGAACACACGTGAAATGCAACGCTACACTATTTCACAGGATGATATTGGTATTTACGAAAAAGAGGTAATCCCTTACTGGGAAGGAAAAACGCAAAGGGAACGGATTTTTGGGCATGTGCCAAAAGAGTGGAAAGCAGCATATGAAGCAGGGATTTTTACCGAGTTCATGGAACAACGAGCGCCCGGACACACCGCTTTGGACGGAAAGATTTACAGAAAAGGGATGCTGGATTTCAAAAAGGAGATTGCGGAACAAATAGAAAAACTGGATTTCCTGAACGACCCCGAGGCCACCGACAAATCCGAACAACTGAAAGCCATGGACATTTCCTGTGATGCGGTCATACTCTTTGCTGAACGTCATGCCGACCTTGCGGAAGAAATGGCCAACCAAGAGAAAGACAAAAAGCGAATCGAAGAATTGAAAGGGATTGCAAGGGTTTGCCGCCGTGTCCCGGCCCATGCGCCCCAAAGCTTTTGGGAGGCCATCCAAATGTATTGGTTTGTCCATTTGGGGACAATCACCGAACTGAACGGTTGGGATGCCATGAACCCCGGCCATTTCGACCAGCACCTTGCCCCGTTTTATGAAAAGGAAATTAAAGCAGGAAGCCTGACACGGGATAATGCCAAAGAACTTTTGTCCTGCTTTTGGATAAAGGTCAACAATCATCCCGCACCTCCAAAGGTGGGCATCACCGCAAGGGAGAGCGGCACTTACAACGATTTCACCAATATCAATATCGGCGGTCTCAAACCGGACGGTTCGGATGGTACGAGCGAGGTTTCATACATCATGCTGGAAATAATCGAGGAACTCCATTTGCTCCAACCGGGAAATTCCGTTCATATCAGTGCAAGGACACCAGACCGGTTTTTAATGGCTTCCTGTAATGTAATCCGCCAGGGACATGGTTATCCTTCGGTTTTCAACCCCGACATATACATACAGGAAATGCTGCAACAGGGCAAAACCCTGGATGATGCACGGGAAGGCGGTTGCAGCGGCTGTATCGAAGTGGGGGCTTTTGGAAAAGAAGCTTATTTACTGACAGGTTACCTCAATGTCCCGAAAATCCTCGAAATAACCTTGAACAATGGGATTGACCCGTTGACAGGGAAAATGGCTGGAGTTGAAACAGGTGATCCAGAAGAATTCAAATCCTATGATGAATTG
Organism: Chlorobiota bacterium; assembly: GCA_013151015.1. Taxonomy (GTDB): domain Bacteria; phylum Bacteroidota; class Bacteroidia; order Bacteroidales; family JAADJA01; genus JAADJA01. The sequence goes on along the minus strand of JAADJA010000114.1, from coordinate 32,618 downwards.
TACAATGCTTTCCTGAAACAACTGAACTTTATGGTAAACCAGAAGATTTTGGTCAGCAATTATATCGACCGGATGTTCGCCAAATATGTACCAGCCCCGTTTTTATCGGTAGTGATCGAAGATTGCATCACAAAAGGAAAAGATTATTACGATGGCGGGCCAAGGTACAATACCAATTACATTCAATGCACTGGATTGGGAACGGTAACCGACAGTCTTTCGGTTTTAAAGAAACATGTTTTCGAAGAGAAGAACATCTCAATGGCAGACCTTTTGAATGCTGTTGCAAAGAATTATGAACACGAAGAGGAACTTCGCCAATTCATTTTGAACAACACCCCTTTTTATGGGAACGATGATGATTATGCGGATGACATTGCCATTGGGGTTTACAATGATCTGTTGGCCGCCATTGACGGGAAGCCAAACATCAAAGGGGGGAAATACCATTTGAATATGTTGTCAACGACCTGTCATGTCTATTTTGGAAAAGTGATGGGAGCAAGTCCAAACGGGCGATTGGCACACAAATCCATTTCAGACGGCACCTCCCCTTCACATGGTTGTGATGTGAACGGGCCAACATCGGTAATCAGGTCACTTGTGAAACTTGATCAAACCAAATCGGGCGGCACTTTATTGAACCAACGTTTCTTGCCCGGGCTTCTGAAACAGGAGGAAGACCTCGTGAAACTGGGGAAGCTGATACGTTCCTATTTCACACTCGGTGGTCACCACGTCCAGTTTAACATAGTGGACACGGCCACATTATACGCAGCCCGGGAAAACCCGGAAGATTATAAGGATTTGTTGGTGCGCATGGCAGGTTACAGCGATTATTTCAACGATATGAACGCAGATTTGCAGCAGGAGGTTATTGACCGAACTGAAAACGAATCATTTTAGGTAACTTCCAAAAGGGGAAAGTGGAGTAGGAAAATCAAAATATCAATAATGAACACAAGCCTGATTTTCGATATAAAACACTATGCCATCAACGATGGGCCTGGGATTCGGCTTACGGTCTTTTTTAAAGGCTGCCCCTTATCCTGCAAATGGTGCCATAACCCAGAAAGCATTTCACCCCTCGTGCAAAAATTATATACCGCTTCCAAATGTATCGGCTCCCAAAAATGTGTGGGGATTTGTCCGAACAATGCTTTGGTATTGACCGAAAATGGGATTATCACCGATATTGAGGCTTGCCATCTTTGTGGAAAATGTGCGGAAGTTTGCCCCACTAAAGCCATCGAAATGTCGGGAAGCCTGATGACCGTGGAGGAGATTATGGAAATCATTGAAAAGGAAACCCTTTTCTTTGACCAGTCGGGTGGCGGGGTTACTTTTTCGGGCGGGGAACCTTTGATGCACCCGCATTTATTATTGAAGCTGTTGAAGGAATGTGGCCGAAAAGGGATTCACCGGGTTGTGGACACTACTCTTTTTACGAAGCAAGCAATTGTAATGGAAGTTGCCGGAAACTCGGATTTGTTCCTCATCGACATCAAGCACATGGACAGCGCAAAGCACAAAGAGTTTACGGGAGTCCCCAATGAATTGATATTGGGAAATATCATTAAGGTGGCCAAGACAAACAAGGAGATAATTTTCAGGATACCTTTGATAAAAGGGGTAAATGCCGATTTGGATAATATTGAACAAACAGCGAAATTTATCAAGAACCTTCCCGGAAAAACAAGGCCAATACAGCTTTTGCCCTATCACGATGTTGCCATTGGCAAACATGCCAAGATGGGCAATACTGTTGAATTGGAAGGAATGGAAACCCCAACGAAGGAGGAAATAGAGAATGTGATTTCGGTTTTTGATGGGTTGGGGGTAAAGGCAAGCATACTGTAACACCTATTATCGCCAAAGTATATTTCTTTCAAAAAATTATTCCCAATGGGGATAAAGAAAAACAGGCAATTGAATTTGACAATCTTGAAACTGCCTTGTTTTATGCAGAGCAAGATTTGAAAGACAGATGGGAATTTTATAAAAACAGATACAGTAAAAAACTTAAAAAATGACAAACAAAGAAACTGTAAATAGGAATATAGGCTTATCATTTGATTTTGTTAAACAAATCTTGAACAGCCCAAAAATATTACAGGATATTGATAATGAATCTGTAATTGAGTTCATTCAAAAAGATTATCCGGAATTAGAAAACAAGAAAAGTATAACCCCTGATAAATTCATTAAAGTCAAAAGGAAATTTGAATTGATTTAAATGTCAATTATATTATCACATTCACCTCCTTCTCCAATTCCACACCAAACATTTCCTTTACAGACTTTTCAATTTCAGTAGCCAATTGGATAATTTCCTTACCCGTTGCATTTCCATGATTTACCAAAACCAGGGCTTGTTTTTTATGGACGCCCGCATCCCCTGTCCTTTTCCCTTTCCATCCTGCCCTGTCAATCAGCCAGCCGGCAGCAAGTTTATGGTTTCCATCTGGTAATTTATAAGAAACGATTTTCGGGTATGTTTTTTTCAAAGATAGAAATTGCATTTCAGGGATAACCGGATTCTTAAAAAAACTCCCGGCGTTGCCAATTTCTTTAGGACTGGGCAGTTTCCTTTCCCTGATGGAAATTACTGCATCCCGGATAGCTCCAATGGAAAGCTTAGTGATTCCCATTTTATCGACTTCCTCCCGTATTGCACCGTAACCTGTTTTGAAAATTGGATTTTTATCCAATCTGAAAGTCACCGAAAGAATAACTGTTTTTCCCTTCAATTCGTTTTTGAAAATACTGTTCCTATATCCAAATCTGCAATCATTGTAGGCCCAGGTCTGAATTTTCCCTGTCTCCCAATGAAAAGCCTCCAACCCAACAAAATAATCCTTCATCTCCACACCATATGCACCAATATTCTGGATGGGCGAAGCACCGATACTCCCGGGAATAAGGGAAAGGTTTTCGAGGCCGGCAAAGTTATTCTGCACGCACCACGAAACGAAACCGTCCCAGTTTTCACCTCCCATGGCTTTTACAACAACATGTTCTTCATCCTCTTTCAGGATTTCAACTCCTTTTAATCCATTACTTATAATAAGGCCATCATAATCATTCAGGAACAACACATTACTTCCTCCTCCCAAGACCATAAACCGACAATTGTTTTCGGCAATGAAATCTTTTGTTTCCAATAAATCATCCATGGAAGCAACGTGTGCAAAATATTTCCCATCTACACTTAAACCAAAGGTGTTGAGTTTTTTTAACGAAAAGTTTTCTATGATTTCCATCGGTCAAAGATAAAGGTAATTGCTAAAAATTGTAAAGTTTAAGGCGCAAGAAGTTTTAAAACCGGAATTTACCATTGTAATTGAGGATTTTACAATTTTGATGCAACGACAAAATTTGAATTTTTAGCGATTGCCGTAAATGTATTTCTTATTTTCGCAACCTTAAAACAAAAAGAATTTGAAGAGAGCAATTGTGTCGGTAATAAATGACCTGGTAACTGACCAGCGGGTGAACAAAACCTGTATGACCCTCACAAAGCTGGGCTTCGATGTGTTGTTGGTCGGAAGAAAGAAAAGAAAAAGCCCGCCCCTTGACAAGCGGGAATACAAAATGCACCGCATGAAACTCCTTTTTGAAAAAGGGCCTCTGTTTTATGCCGAGTTCAATATCCGCCTCTTTTTCTTTTTACAGGTTCGCAAAGGGAGATTACTTGTTTCCAACGATTTAGACACCCTTCTCCCCAATTATCTCGTCCATGTTTTCAAACGTATTCCCATTGTTTACGATAGTCATGAATATTTTACGGAAACGCCTGAAGTGATTGACCGGAAATTTGTGAAAAACGTTTGGAGCGGCATTGAAGGCTGGATTTTCCCAAAACTTACTGATGTTTTTACCGTGAGCGATTCCATTGCCAAAGCGTTTAGGGACAAATACAAGGTAGATGTAAAAGTCGTGAGAAATATTCCCCCAATACTTGAGATCAAAGAGCTTAAGACCCGAAAGATGTTGGGATTGCCCGAAAACAAAAAAATCATTATCCTGCAAGGTTCGGGGATCAATATCCAACGTGGTGCCGAAGAACTCATCGAGGCAATGGGGTTTGTTGACAATACGTTGTTATTGATTATTGGTGGTGGCGATGTAATTTCCATCCTGAAAGAAATGGCCCAAAAGCCTGAACTGAAAGATAAGATCAAATTTTTGCCCAGGCTTTCATTTACTGATTTACATCAACATACAAGGTTGGCCGACCTGGGGCTTTCATTGGACAAGGATACCAACATCAATTACCGTTATAGTCTGCCAAACAAGCTTTTCGATTACATCCATGCCGGCATCCCTGTACTGGCTTCACCTCTTACCGAGGTAAAAAGGATCATCGAAAAGTATCAAATTGGCGATACGATTGAAAATCATCAGCCCAAACATATTGCAGAAAAAATAAACAAAATCCTTTCGGATGAAAAACAGATAGCGGTGTGGAAAGAAAATCTTAAGTTTGCCGCCAAGGAACTTTCCTGGGAAAAGGAAGAAGGAAAATTGAAAGAAGTTTATAAGAAATATGCCTGATAAACATTTACATATCGTTGCATTTGATATCCCGTTCCCACCCAATTACGGAGGGGTAATAGATGTGTTCTACAAATTGAAGGCACTCCACTCAAAGGGCATTAATATCCATCTTCATTGCTATGAATATCCCGGGAGGCCGCGCAGCACTGAACTTGACAAGTATTGTACAGAGGTTTTTTATTATCCTCGCCTTACCGGATTGAACTCGGCCTTAAGCCCTAAACCTTATATCGTTTCCAGTCGCCGTTCGGAGGAAATGATAAACAGATTGATGAAAGACAACTACCCAATTCTTTTTGAGGGCCTCCATTCTTGTTTTTACCTCGATGACAAAAGGATCAAGGAGAGGTTCAAGGTTTACAGGGAAAGCAATATAGAACACCGCTACTATTTTAATTTGTTCAAGGTTGATAAGAAAATGGGGAACAAAGCCTATTTCCTTGCTGAAAGCATAAAATTGAAAATGTACCAGAGGGTATTGGCCCATGCGGACTTGATGCTGGTTGTTTCGGAGAAGGACACGCATTACCTGCAAAAACATTTCCCCGGGAAAAAAGTTGAATTCCTGCCCAGTTTCCATGCGAATAACAAAATCGATTCCCTCACCGGAAAAGGGGATTATGCACTCTATAACGGCAACATCGAAGTCCCCGAAAATGCCCATGCGGTGAAATACCTCATCAATGAAATTTTTGGCAATTTGAACATCCCTTTAAAAGTGGCCGGAATGAACCCACCACAGGAAATAATTGATTTGGTTTCCAAACACAAAAACATCAGCCTGGACCCCAATCCTTCCGATGAAAAAATGTTTGACCTTATCCGCAATGCCCATGTGAACATTTTGGTTACGTTTCAGGCAACAGGTTTAAAACTTAAACTGCTGAACACACTCTATAAAGGCAGGTTTTGCCTTGTAAACGACAAGATGCTCAATGGAACAAATTTAGAATCATTGTGCACCATTGCCAACACTCCGCAGGAATTAAAAACAAGACTGAAGGAATTGTTCAGGCAGGATTTCGAAAAAGGGCAAATCCAACTTAGGCAGGAAAAATTGAACCTCCGTTTTTCAAATGACCACAATGCCGATAAGCTTGTTGAGTTTGTATTTTAATTTTTTAAATTCAGGGTTTTACTTTGAGTCAAGCCCTGATTATGAATCAAACCGTGACTTAAAATCGACCTGTGAAACTACCAACCCAACCAACATCCGATAAGTGCCCTCGTGGTAAAGCCTTCGTTCAAAATCAGCCAACCGCCCAAAACCGCAAACAAAGATTCAAAACTAAGGATAATGGCAGCATGGGATGCCAATGCTTTTCTCTGGGCAACGACCTGCAAAGTAAAAGCAACCCCAACCGACATCAGACCTCCGTAAAGAACCGGGATTGCAGCTTGCTTAATGGTGGCCCAGACAATTTCCTCTATAAAAACAGCAACGGCAAGGCTCAACAATGAACAAACAGCAAACTGGACAATCGAAATCTTGATGGCGTTTACCTTATCGGTATAGAATCCTATTATGATGACATGGGCGGCAAAAAAGAAAGCACTGACAAGGACCAAACTGTCACCCTTTCCCAATGAAAAGCTGCCCTTTACGGAAAGCAGGTACAGGCCAATGATGGCCAGGATTGCACCGACCCAGGTCTGCTTATTGATTTTATGTTTTAGGAACAGTCCCAATACAGGAACAATAATTACATATAAAGTGGTAATAAAGCCGGCATTTCCGGCAGACGTATAAACAATCCCCACCTGTTGAAAAGAAGATGCGATAAACAAAACGGAACCTGCGAGCAATCCTCCTATTATCAAGGGTTTTGTTTCCCGTTTCAGATTGTTGCGCTTTTTCCCTTTCAGGAAATACACCAATGGGACAAGCGACAAACTGCCCAAAGCAAAACGAACCGCATTAAATGTGTAGGGGCCAACAAACTCCATTCCCGCTCGTTGCGCCACGAATGAGAACCCCCAGATTATTGCCGTCAGGAACAATAATAAGTTTGCTTGTAATTTTGTCATTCCTTTTTCAAAATACGAAAAGCCAAAAATAAGCTTTCATCGTTTATCAAATTAAATTAATGATACTTTTGTATAAAAACAATCAATACAAATATGGCATCTATCTTTTCAAAAATTGACGAAATAAAAAAATCGGGGCGAAAGGCCGCCCTTTGCATTATCATCGAAACAAAAGGTTCAACGCCCAGGAAAACCGGCTCCAAAATGATTGTCTTTGATGATGGGGATATCGAAGGGACAATCGGTGGCGGCAGCCTGGAACTCCAGGTTATCGAAGATGCCGTTGGGGTTATTTTCAGCAATGAGCCCCAGGTTTTCAAACATGCGCTCGCGAAGGATTTGGGAATGGCCTGTGGAGGACATCACCTGATTTACATCGAACCCATCAACCCCGAAAACAAACTGTACATCTTTGGTGCGGGACATATTGGGAAAGCCCTGGCCCATTACACCCCCGATTTTGGTTTTACCGTAACATTGATTGACCACAGGGAAGATATTTTCGATGAAAGCCAGGAAACCAAAATCCATTGTTTGCAAAGCAATTACCTCGATGCCACGGATAACCTGACTTTTGATGAAAACACATTTGTGGTTGTTGTTACGCCCAAGCATTCATTTGATGAGGATATACTGGCCAAATGTGCAAAAAAAACCTTTGCCTATCTTGGGATGATCGGCAGCAAGTCGAAAATTGCCAAGGCCAGGAACAAATATCTTGCTGACGAAACCCTGACGGAAAAAGAGCTGGATGCGGTGGATATGCCCATCGGGATTAAATTCAATGCGCAAACACCAGAGGAAATCGCCCTGAGTATCCTGGCCAAAATGATCGATGTCAAAAACAGTAAAAAATTGTAATTTTGGCAACCTCTGAAAATGCAGATTTTGTTGTTGCTTCAAAATCTTACTGTTTTCAGGGATTAGCTTTTATTTTTTATAATTCTTTCAAATGGACAAACCTATAAGAACAACAAAAGGAACATCAGGAAAGGTACAGTTTGTTCTGGACAATCAAATTATTTCCATTGACTTTGAGAAGCAAAACCTAAAACCCACGACCACCCTGCTCAATTATCTCCGGTCGTTGCCTGCCCATAAAGGTGTAAAAGAAGGTTGTGCCGAAGGGGATTGCGGTGCCTGTACAGTTGTGATCGCTGAATTACAAGATGGAAAAATCAATTACAAGGCCCTTAACTCCTGCCTGGTTTTTTTACCGATGATCCATGGAAAACAAATCATTACCGTTGAAAACCTTGCTGAACGAAATGGCTACGATGTGGAACTCCACCCAGTACAAAAGGCTTTGGTTGAAACAGGTGGTAGCCAGTGTGGTTATTGCACTCCGGGTTTCACCATGTCAATGTTTGCAATGTACAAAGACAACAGCTTTTCCAACAGGGAAGAAATCGAGAACACTTTGGCCGGAAACCTTTGCCGCTGCACGGGTTACCAGCCCATCATCAAAGCCACGGAAATTTCACTCCAGTATAAATCCACCGACCAATTTGATTCAAATGTTAATGCAACAATAGGTCAATTACAGCAAATAAATCAATCAGGAAATAGCCTTTTGATTTCTGCAAAAGATCAGTTTTATTTCCAACCTCAAAACTTAACGGAATTGTTGGAGCTGCGGAAATCCCATCCCGATGCGATTCTCATTAACGGCTCAACGGACATTGCCCTCAGGCAAACCAAGAAATTTGAGCATTTGGGAAAAATCCTCGATATGTCTGCTGTTCAGGAACTGCAGGAATTAAGGGAAACAGAAAATGAAATCGTTTTTGGAAGTGGCCTCTCACTTGAAGATGTCAGGTTGTTCGCAAAACAAAAACTGGATGCCCTTCACGGTTTATTGAATGTATTTGCTTCCAAACAAATCAGGAACCTCGCAACCCTGGGGGGAAATGTCGGAACGGCCTCCCCTATCAGCGACACATTGCCTTTGCTATTTGCTTATAAGGCAAAGTTGAGGCTCGTTGGCACAAATAGGAGCCGGGAATTGGCCATTGAGGATTTTATCACCGGATACAGGAAAACCGCTTTGCGGGATGATGAAATAATCCTTTCCGTTTCAATTCCCAAACCTGAAAAAGATACGGTTGTTAAGTTTTACAAAGTATCCAAACGAAAAGACCTCGACATTTCGACCGTGAGTGCCGGGTTTAGCTTGAAATTGAAAAACGGGATTGTGGAAAAAATCATCCTTGCCTTTGGCGGAATGGCCGCCGTTACATCCCGGGCCATAAAAGCAGAAAGCTTTCTTTTAGGTAAAGATTGGAACAGGGAAAACACCGAAAAAGCCGTTGCAATCCTGAAGAGCGAATTCAACCCCATTTCCGATGCCCGTTCGGGAAAAGAATTCAGGAACATGGCAGCAGGTAATTTATTGCTGAAGTTTGCTTCCACATTAAAATTGTAAAAAATGAAGCTCAACATATTGTCACTTAAAGCTCATTTCAGGTACATTTTGAGCTTTATTTCGTACATTTGTGAGCCACAAAGTATAATATAAGGTACTACTGCGAATTTAGAGGAAAACAAGAAAATATGATTATACGTAATCACTAAAAAATGTGACTATGATTGAAGGCTTCAATGCGGGAATCAAAAAGAACATGGATGTAAATAGCATAATGCTAAAGCTTTGCACAATACAATTATTCTCGCATTCTTGCATTGAATTCATTGAAGCATTAAATATAGTTAATAGGATAAACAAAAGATTATATCTACCCACAAAAATGGTAGTAGAACCATAATGTAAATAAAACTTAAATGAAAACAATTACAATCCCGGAAAAGGAATATAACAACATGCAGAAAAATATTCTTGAACTGAAGAAGAAACTGGAATTGCTACAGGATAGTGAATTTATAAAAAAACTGGAAATTGCATATCGGTATTTCTTGCAATCCAATAAACCTCAGAAATATCAAAATAAAATTTCAATAAAACGGGGTTCGGCAAAAGAAACAATAACTTATATAGCCGATGATTTCACAGAACCAATTTCAGATTTCAAAGAATATATGTAAATGGAGATATTACTTGACACCCATATACTACTTTGGCATTTAGCTGACGACCCACGATTAAAATTAGCAAAGAGCAAAATAATTGAAGATACTGAAAATGAAGTTTTCTTCAGCATAATCAGCCTATGGGAAATTGCAATAAAAACACGTATCGGCAAACTTAAAATTTCCCAACCCATTGCGAGACTTATCCCTTATGGCATCCACCTTCTGGACTTAAAAATTAACCATATCCAAAAACTGGAAAATCTCGCATTGCATCACAGGGATCCATTTGACAGGTTATTAATTGCCCAGGCAATGGAAGAAAACCTATCAATAATGACAAATGACATATACTTTAAAAATTATGAAATTGAATTAATCTAACTGTTTATTGGCTTCGTTAATTTTACGTTAATATTGATATCCAAATAATTTACCAACAGAGTTCTATCCCAATGAAAAAAACCACCCTTCTCCTCACGATCCTTTTCCCGGTTATGGCTTTTTGCTATACGGGCGAAATCATCAAACAATTTGATATTCCCGGAAGTTTTCCCACCGGATTGACTTTTGACGGAAAAAACATCTGGCTTGCCGATTACAAAACGGACAAGCTGTATTCCATTGATCCCGAAACCGGAAAGGTGCTACGAAGTATCCCTTCACCGGCTTACTGGCCGGAAGGTTTGGCATGGGATGGCGAATACCTTTGGAACGTGGACATCAAAGGGGGAATCCCTTTATCGGAAAACTACAATGGGAAAGTTTACAAAATAAATCCGGAAGATGGGACAATTTTAAAAACCATCCAGGCCCCGACATCTTCACCAAGGGGACTTACCTGGGACGGGGAATATCTTTGGTGCGTGGACGATGCTTCCGAAATGTTGATCCAGTTCAGTCCCGAGGACGGGACAACGATCCGTTCTTTCCCATCCCCTGCATACGATCCACGGGGAATTACCTTTGATGGGAAATACCTTTGGGTTTCCGACCGCCGAAAAGATGAAATCTATATGGTGGAACCCCAAACCGGGAACGTCATACTGATAGCCGATGCACCGGGGGAATTCACAAGGGGTTTGTGCTTTGATGGAAAAAACGTTTGGGCGGTGGATTACCAGCGCGACCAACTCTATCAACTCAAAATACGTGACGGGGAAAAATACAGGATTTCCAATTCGCATAAAGCCAGGATCACGTTAACGGATCAAATCACCAATTTTGGCCCGGGGAAAATCCTCGATGCGGATATCCATATTGCCATTCCCCATGACCGGGCAAACCAAAGCATAACCAGCCCTCCAGAATTTAGCCCAAAAACAACGGATAAGATAACCGATAAATGGGGCCAGCGAACAGCCCATTTTCATTTCAAGAATATCAGGGCTGGGGAAACCGCTGTGGCGGAAATGACCCTGGAAGCAAAAATAAGCGAGGTGCGCTATTTTATTTACCCGGAGGATGTGGGCTCTGTCGATGAAATCCCCCAGGAAATCAAGGACAAATACCTGGAGAACAATGTGAAATTCCAATACGATCACCCGATTATCCAAAATGCACTGAAAGAAGCAATTGGTGAAGAAACCAATTCCTACTGGATTTTCAGGAAAATCTTCAATTACCTTATCGACAATATGTATTACGAAATGTCGGGGGGATGGAACACGGCCCCGACCGTCCTGGCAAGGGGAAATGGTTCTTGTTCCGAGTATTCCTTTGTCTATATTTCGATGTGCCGTGCTGCCGGATTGCCCGCCCGTTATGTGGGTTCTGTTGTCGTCCGTGGTGATTACGCTTCTTTCGATGATGTATTTCACCGCTGGGTGGAAGTTTACCTGCCGAATTATGGCTGGATTCCCATTGACCCTTCCGGCGGCGACAATTCCCGACCTGCCGATCAGGCCAATTATATCGGGCATCTTGCCAACCGTTTCCTGATAACCACTGAAGGTGGCGGTGGTTCCGAAACCATGGAATGGACTTACAACTCCAATGACTTCTGGACTTCCGAACCCAAGGCATTCGTGGTTTCCGACCACTTTGCCGAATGGGAACCGATTGATTAGATGATGGCCACGTTTACAATTTCTACTTTTAATTTTTTTTGAGGGTTGAAAAAACATTTTTCAATTAATCCGGTATAAATCCCCATATGCGAAATGATTTTTTCAAACTTCGGGAAAACAAGACAAATATCCATACCGAATTGCTTGCCGGGTTTACTCCCTTTTATCTTTTTTGCCCCTTTGGCACAAGTCATTCCAGCCATAGCAACCGCACCTGTTTTAGCAATTATTGGTGTATATATGATGGAACCGGTTTCCAACATCCCATGGAAAAAATGGACGAAGAATAAGCCCTCCACCTTCCACTAAACACAGTCTTTGCCACTTGCCCTCTTTTCGGCACACTGTGCGTCCATAACGGCAATCATCACCATATCCACGATTTCGTTCACACTACTGCCAATTTGCAATACGTGCACACTTTTGTTCATTCCGTTTATAATCGGGCCGATTACCTTATTGTCCGTCACATTTTGCAAGAGCTTATAAGCAATGTTGGCAGCGGAAAGATAAGGGAATATCAATGTATTGGCTTTTTGGCCTTTCAATTTCGAAAAGGGGAATGTCTCGTTCAGCAATTCCTCGTTCAAAGCAACATTGGCCTGCATTTCACCATCCACTATCAATTCAGGGTGTTCCTTGTGCAACGTGGCAACGGCCTCACGTTGGAGTTTCGGGATACGGCCATCATTGGAGCCAAAATTCGAATAGGAAACGAAGGCCATCCGTGGTTCGATCCTGAACTGCCGGATAGCATAAGCCGTTTGCAGGGAAATTTCCACCAACTGTTCAGCAGTCGGGTTTTTGTTCACCGTACAATCTGACAGGAAATAGGGCCCTGTTTTGGTGTTGATGATATACATCCCCGAAACAATATTCGCATCCGGTTTACGTCCGATAATTTCCAGGGCCGGTTTCAAGGTATCGGGATAGTTGCGCGTTAAGCCTGAGATCATGGCATCGGCATAACCCGTCTCCACCAACATCGGGCTAAAGAAGTTCCTGTGCTGCATCGAATCCTTGGCAGATGTGAGCGTAACCCCTTTTCGTTGGCGTTTCTTCCAATAAATCTCAGCAAACTCCTGCCTTCTCTTTTTCTCTTTTTTCGACTTGGGTGTGATAATTTCCACATCATTCAACTCCAGGTGGTTATCTTTTATCAGTTTCTTTATCACTTTTTCGTTCCCCAACAAAACAGGTATTGCCAGTTTCTCATTGCAGACAATCTCGGCAGCTTTCAACATTTTATAATTTTCGGCTTCGGCAAAAACCACCCTTTTTGGATCGCGCCTTGCCCTTGATTTTATCTGACGGATAAGCGGGTTGCTCAATCCCAGGCGTTTCCTTAAATCTTCCCGGTATTTTGACCAATCCGTAATGGATTTCCGCGCCACGCCTGAATCCATTGCAGCTTTTGCCACTGCCGGCGCCACGTGCTCAATCAAACGCGGGTCGGTAGGTTTTGGGATAATGTATTCTTTCCCAAACTTAAGGTTATGTGTATGGAATGCCACATTCACTTCTTCTGGAACGGGCAATTTGGCCAAATCGGCAAGTGCTTTGGAAGCTGCCAGTTTCATTTCATCATTAATTGCGGTGGCCCTAACGTCCATCGCTCCCCTGAAAATAAACGGGAAACCCAGTACATTGTTGATCTGGTTCGGGTAATCGGAACGGCCCGTTCCCATAATGATGTCATCGCGGACTGAAAAAGCCTCTTCGGGCAAAATTTCAGGTGTGGGATTGGCAAGGGCAAAAATAATCGGGAAATCGGCCATCTCTTTCAGCCATTCCTTTTTGAGCGCACCGGCCACCGACAGGCCCAGGAACATATCGGCACCTTTCACGGCCTCTTCCAGCGTGTGCACATCCTTGTCGGTCACGAACTGCTGCTTGATTTTGTTCAAATCGGTACGGTCCTTATGCAATACGCCCTTGCTGTCGAGCATGATGATGTTCCCGGGTTTCACGCCCAACTTTATATAAAGCTTTGTACAGGAAACAGAAGCCGCCCCGGCCCCGTTCACCACAATTTTTATTTTCCCGATATCCTTCCCGTTTATCTCCAGGGCATTCAACAAACCGGCAGATGTGATAATCGCCGTTCCGTGCTGGTCATCGTGCATTACCGGAATATCAACGGCGGCTTTCACCCGCTCTTCAATTTCAAAACATTCCGGGGCTTTTATATCTTCGAGGTTGATACCGCCAAAAGTGGGCGAAATGGCCACAACGGCTTCCACGAATTTATCCACATTTTTTTGGTTCACCTCGATATCGAAAACATCCACATCGGCAAAAACCTTGAACAAAAGGCCTTTGCCTTCCATCACCGGTTTTCCGGCCTCGGGGCCAATATCCCCCAATCCCAGGACGGCCGTCCCGTTTGAAATCACTGCGACCAGGTTTCCCTTGGCCGTATATTTATACACATCACTTGGATTGTCGTGAATGGCAAGGCAAGGGTCGGCAACGCCAGGCGTGTAAGCCAACGAAAGGTCCCTTTGTGTCGAATAAGGTTTTGTGGGGACAACCTCTATTTTCCCCGGCCTTCCTTTTGAATGGTAGATGAACGCATCTTTACGAAATAAACTATCCATTTTTCTTATGTTTTTGTGAATGAATTAACAATGCGCAAAACTATGAAATAAGTAATTGTAACAGATACAATTATTCCATAATATTATTAATTTTTACAGGGTATAAATAAGGCTTGTGGAGCTTCCTGGCCCAAAGAGATCAAAGCAGTAAAAACCCGGCCTGTGCAAAAGAACAAGTTCAGGGAGAACCGGTCTTCTTGTTGTTTGTCAATGATACGGATTATTTGGATATACCAAAAGAAACCAGGATGCCTTTCTAAAAAAACAGCGAGCGACCGAACTGATGATGAAAATCGAGAGCCCACTTTTTAATTTGTTCCGATGTGATAACCGTTTCGATTATAATTTTTGGCCTTTACTTCATTATAACCCAAACCCTCCCCATAAACTTTTCAACAAAACCCGGTTAACCTTATTAAAAAAGACATCTGTTGTTTATTGATTATTTTTTTACTTTCGCAACCAATATTTACAAAACAGAAAGCATAGATGTATTCCTATATCGAAGGGAAACTTGAGGAAAAAAACCCGGCCTACGTTGTTCTCGACAATAACGGTATCGGCTATTTGATAAATATCACCCTGAACACGTTCTCGAAATTAAAGGACAAAAACAATTTCCGGCTTTATGTGCACCATGCCATAAAAAATGAGGCCACTACACCCGTGGGCTTTGTTTTATATGGCTTCGCCGATGAGCAGGAGAGGCTTTTGTTCCGTCACCTGATTTCAGTATCGGGCGTGGGCAGTGCAACGGCATTGCTGATGCTGTCGTCCTTGTCGCCCGATAAAATTTACAATGCGATTATACAGGGAGATGCCCCGGTTTTACAGTCGGTTAAAGGCATTGGGGCCAAATCGGCCCAGCGCATAATTATCGACTTAAAAGACAAACTGGAGAAAGGGAATATCCCTGTTGAAATAATGGGTAATTCGCACAATACGAACAAGGATGAGGCGTTATCTGGGTTAACTGTTCTCGGGTTTAACAAAGTAGTTGCAGAAAAGGCTTTGAACCGGGTTATCGGAAAGCAGGGAAACGGTTTGGCAGTTGAACTTTTAATTAAGGAAGCACTTAAATTATTGTAATAATAAGACTGATTATTAACTCTTTGAACGACATGGCTATTTCTGGGAGATCCAGGTTGTTGTTCAAAGTTTTCTAATTTTTATAAAGACTATTTGTTTGGAGAGGTTTATTGGAAATAGTTTGACTTTATTGTTTTTTCTTTCATTTTCCGTGGCTTTTGGGTTTTCGTCGGAGGGGGAAAATATTCGGGACAACCATTACCGGGTTGACAAGTTTTTATTTCCGCCCGACAGCCTTTCACCGGACACTGTCCAACATTTGAACATGCCCTATGTCCCTGACGAAGAGCAATTCCCCTACACCGGAAACGAAAACACCAATCCCCTTTTCCTGAACCAACCCGAAAACGTTAAATCCGATGTGACCTACGACCCCGAAACGGGCGAATATATGCTGGAACACAAAATAGGGGATGAAATAGACTACCGCTCCCCTACCTACATGACCCTGGACGATTACCGGGATTACGACCTTAAAAATTCAGTGAAAGATTATTGGCGCGAACGTGCCAAAGCTTCCGGCGTAGGTTCCCGCAGCGGGATCATCCCTTCTATATATATTGGGGGAAAAGCCTTTGACCGCATCTTTGGCGGGCATACCATCGACATCCGGCCCTCAGGTTCGGTGGAATTGATTTTTGGGGTTATCGGAAATAGCCGCGACGACCCCACGCTCGATGTCCGACAGCGAAGGCAGGTGAACTTCGATTTCCAGGAAAATATCCAAATGAACGTCATCGCCAAGATCGGTGACAAAATCGAGTTCCGTACCAATTACAATACGGAAGCGACTTTTGATTTTGAGAACAAGCTCAACCTCCGTTACGAAGGCGATGAAGATGAGATTCTGCAACTGGTGGAGGCCGGCGACGTAAACCTTCCACTTAACAGTACCTTGATCACAGGAAGCCAGAGTTTGTTCGGTATTAAAACAAAGATGCGTTTTGGAAAAGTGACCGTTACCAGTATTTTTTCGGAACAGGAAAGCGAAACCTCAAATATCACGGTTCAGGGCGGGGCACAGACCCATGATTTTTTGCTGAGGGCCGATGAATACGAATCCGATAAGCACTTCTTTATTGCCCATTTCTTCAGGGAAAATTACGAGCGGGCCCTGGCCGATCTCCCCATTGTTACCTCCAACATCAATATTACGAAGATCGAGGTCTGGGTCACCAATATCGGGTCGGCGGTTACCCAAAACAGAAATATCGTTGCCTTTAACGACCTTGCTGAATTCGATCCTTCAAATATTTACAAAAACACCATACAACCTTCCAATTACCAAGGTGCAAATTTCCCCGACACGAGATCGAACAACCTGTTCTTCAGTTCGACTGGCGTATCAGCCATCCTTGACTCATCAAGGGTGCGCAACATGAACGGTATCAACAACTACCTCTTGAGCAAAGGCTTTTTGCCCGGTGAGGATTTTGACAAAGTGGAATTGGCCCGGAAACTTAGCCCTTCTGAATATACTTATAACAGCAAGCTTGGTTTTATTTCGTTGAACACCACTCTAAACGAAAACCAAACCCTTGCCATTGCTTACCAATATCAGGTTATTGGCTTTGATTCCCTCATTTTCCAGGTGGGTGAGTTTTCGGATGAAGGGATTACCGGGCAGGATGCGTTGATCATGAAATTATTGAGGAGTACCCATGTGAACACCCTCAACCCTATTTGGGACCTGATGATGAAAAACGTTTATTCCCTGAGTGCTTACCAGGTAAACCGGGATGATTTCACCCTGAACATTTTATACTCGGGTGATGAAAACGGTGTCCCGACAGGTTATTTTGAGGAAGGCCCATTTAAAGGCGAACCTTTGATCCAGGTATTCAACCTCGATAATTTGAATGCACAGGTGAACCCCGTCCCCGATGCCGTGTTCGACTTTTTGGATAATGCCACAACACAGGGCGGGACCATCAACTCAGCCAACGGTCGGGTTTTCTTCACGGTCCTTGAACCTTTTGGCTCTTATTTAAGTGATACGTTGAACAAACTAGGATTTTCCGATCTGGCCGAAAAATATGGCTACGATTCGCTCTACACCCTCACGAAAACAGGGGCAGAACAATATGCCGAGAAAAACAAATTCCTGATTTCGGGTTATTATAAATCCCAGTCGGGCTCCGAAATCTCATTGAATGCCCTGAACGTCCCTCAGGGTTCGGTTACGGTAACGGCAGGTGGTGTCCCACTTTCCGAAAATGTGGACTATACCGTTGATTATACCTTGGGAAGGGTGAAAATCATAAACGAGGGAATTTTGAATTCAGGTACGCCCATCAATGTAAAACTGGAGAGCAACAGCATGTTCAGCATACAGACCAAGCGGTTGATGGGCGCACATGTTGATTACGATGTGAGCCGCGATTTCCATTTGGGCGGAACGATACTGAACCTTAGCGAAAGGCCACTTACCCAAAAAGTAAATTATGGCAACGACCCTATTTCCAATACGATTTGGGGGATGGATTACAGCTACCAGACCGAGTCGAGGTTTATTACCAAACTGGTGGACGCACTGCCGTTCATCAGCACATCTGCCAAATCCAATATTGCCGTTGACGGCGAATTTGCCCATTTTATCCCCGGCCACGCCAAAGCGGTCGGCAAAACAGGGACTTCGTATATTGATGACTTTGAAGGGACCAAATCAACCATCGACATGCGGAATTTCGGCACCTGGTTCCTGGCAAGTACACCACAGTTCCAGGACAACCTCTTTCCTGAAGCGCAGGACACAAGCCTTGCATATGGTTACAACCGTGCAAAGATGAGTTGGTACACCATCGACCCAAGTGTGTTTTACGACAGGAACAGCAACATCAGGCCGGAGAATATTTCGAATGACGAGTTATCAGATAATTATGTAAGGCAGATACTCGAAACTGAAGTTTTCCCGAACAGGGATATCCCCAACGGAACACCGACAAACATCGGCGTGTTGAACGTTGCTTATTACCCTGATACCAAAGGGCCCTATAACTACGACGTAACACCCACCAATATTTCCGCAGGACTTACCCCTGATGGAAAACTCAACGACCCGCAATCACGGTGGGGCGGCATGATGCGGAAAATAGAGACTTCGGACTTTGAAGCCGCAAATATCGAGTACATTGAGTTTTGGGTGATGGACCCCTTTGCAGAAGATTCGGAAAATGACGGAAGTGGTGGAGACCTTTATTTTAACCTTGGCGATGTTTCCGAAGATGTGCTGAAAGATTCAAGAAAAGCTTACGAGCATGGGCTTCCCATTACCGAAAACCCGACCATTGATGATTTTGACACTACAAGTTGGGGACGCGTGCCCAACAAACTTGACCTGGTGCAATCCTTTTCAAACGAACCCGGTGCCAGGGCCTTACAGGATGTTGGGTATGATGGTTTGAGGGATATTGATGAAAGGAGTTTCTTTTCCAGTGAATCACTTTCGCCTTACAGTACCGATTATCTTGACCGGATGGAAGCAGCTTTCGGCCCGGGATCACAAGCTTATCTGGATGCTTTTGCAGACCCTTCTTCTGACAATTTCCATAATTACCGGGGCGATGATTATGACATTGACAATAAGTACAGCAGTGTGTTGGAAAGGTATAAACAATACACCGGCCCCGAGGGCAACTCACCGGAAAACAACGAAGGCGGCGTATATGATGGAAACACCCGGCAGCCAAACATGGAAGACCTTAACGGCGACAATACCCTGAACGAAGGCGAACGCTATTTCCAGTACCGGATACAGTTGAGGCCCAACAAAATGAACGTGGGCGAAAACTTCATCACCGATATGCGCGAAGCTGTGGGCATCCCTCTTGCAAACGGGGAAACGGGATCGGTGAAATGGTACCAGTTCAAAGTGCCCATCAGGGAACCTGAAAAAACCGTGGGCAGTATAACCGATTTCAGGTCGATCCGGTTTATGCGGATGTTCATGAAAAATTTCAGCACACCCGTTGTGCTCCGTTTTGCAACCCTCGACCTGGTAAGGGGCGAATGGAGGAGATACCCGGCAAGCGAGGATTTATTGGCTCCCGGTGAATATATCCCCAACTCCACGACCAACTCAAAGGTTTTTGACCTCTCCGCCGTCAACGTTGAAGAAAATGCAAACCGTATCCCCATTAAATATGTCATCCCTCCCGGAATTGAACAGGAAATAAATATCGGAACGACCAACCTTACCCGTTTGAACGAACAGTCCATGGTGATGGATATCTGCGACTTGGTTGACGGTGATGTTGCGGCCGCTTACAAAACGGCTGAATTTGATTTCAGGCAATTCAAGAAACTTAGGATGTTTGTCCATGCCGAAAAATCGAAAGAAGATGATGTGCTTAAATATGGTGACCTGACCATCTTTTTACGGATAGGTTCCGACT
The DNA here is from genome assembly GCA_013151015.1 of Chlorobiota bacterium. Taxonomy (GTDB): domain Bacteria; phylum Bacteroidota; class Bacteroidia; order Bacteroidales; family JAADJA01; genus JAADJA01. The sequence goes on along the minus strand of JAADJA010000114.1, from coordinate 12,851 downwards.
TTACCCAAAATTATTACGAATATGAAATCCCCCTAAGTTTCACGAACTGGTATGAAAGTGACCCGCAAGCTGTATGGCCCGTTTCCAATGAATTTGATATTGACTTACAGCGATTGGCCGATTTCAAACTTCAGCGAAATACTGCAATGCGACAACCGGGATCGCAGGTAAGCCTTAGCTTCCCTTTCATTTCATATGATGGGAAGAACAAAGTAACGGTTTTGGGGTCGCCAACCATCAGCGATGTGCAAACCATGATGATCGGTATCAGGAACCCGAAAAAAACCACGGCCAATCCCGATGATGACGGCGAACCAAAATGTGCCGAGATTTGGGTGAACGAATTAAGGTTGACCGATTTTAACCAGAAATCGGGCTGGGCAACCACGGGAAGGGTATCCATGAACCTGGCCGACTTTGGGAACCTCGCCGTTTCAGGGACCTACAGCTCGCCCTGGTTTGCCAGTATCGACACAAAAATAACGGATATCCAATTGGAAGCCGTTTCTCAATTTGATATTGCCACCAACCTGGAACTCGGAAAATTTTTCAAGGAAAAAACAGGCGTTAAAATCCCCATGCACTTCGATTATTCAGAAGCAAGGATAAAGCCCGAATACAATCCCCTGGACCCTGACCTGATCATGGACGATGTATTGGATTCCTATGAATTAAAGGAATCAAAGGATTCGCTCAAAAGGCTTACCCTGGATTATACCCAACGGAAAAACATCAATTTCATGAATGTTCGAAAGGACAAGGTGGGGGCCCAATCAAAATCCAGGATTTATGATATCGAGAATTTCAACGTATCCTATTCCTATTCCGAGGAATACCACCGAAATATCGATATAGAACGCAACCTGCGACAGAACTACGTGGGAGGCCTGGGCTATAACTACAATACCAGCCCAAAGAATTATAAACCCTTTGAAAAAATCGGTTTTATTTCCAAATCAAGGGCATTGCTGCTTATTAAGGACTTCAACTTTTACCTGTTGCCAAAAATGTTCTCCTTCCGAACAGATATGAACAGGTTTTACAGCACCAAGAAAATGAGGAACAAGAGTTTTGGGAATCTGGTGGACCCTCCTCAAAATTATGACAAATCATGGGACTGGAACCGGATGTACGATTTAAAATTCGACCTTGCAAAATCGCTTTCATTGACTTTTACGGCGAACGCCAACAGTTTTATCAATGAATTCCCTGAATCAAACAAAGAATTGTTCAATGGGAAGATCGGCGGGGAAGTTTTTGTTATCACACCCGAGGAAAAACAACAACGCGTTAAGGATGAAATCATGAGGGGAGGGACAAAAAGCAGATATACACAAAACCTGGGCATCAACTACAATATCCCCATCAATAAATTCCCATTGTTGGGATGGTTGACGGCACAGGCAGGTTATCAGGTAGCGTACAACTGGAACGCTTCACCGGTAAGCCTACAACAGGAACTGGGGAATTCAATAGGGAACAACCAGAACATCAGCCTGAACGGCAATGCCGATTTTAACAAGATTTATAACAGCTTTCCATTTTTGAAGAACATAAACAAACCAAAAAGAAAGAAAAAACAACCCAAAAGGAAACCAACCGACAAGAACAACCCCAATGCGGCTGACTCTTTAAACAAAAAACCAAAAGTGAATTATGGGAAAATTGCTTACGAATCCTTTTTCAAGTTGTTGATGAGCGTTAAAAAAGTAACCGTGCAGTATTCGCAAAACAACGGGACCAACTTGCCTGGCTTCATGCCCGAACCGGGATTTATCGGGAACCATTGGGGTGCGGATGCTCCGGGACTGCCTTTCATCTTTGGCTTTCAACCCAATGACCCAAGTTATTTCAACAATGAAGGATGGCTTAGCAACAGCCTGCGTTTGAACACTGCCTACGGAAAAAGTTTCTCTGAAACGATGAACCTCAGGGCTACACTGGAACCCATCAAAGGCTTTAAAATAGATATTACGGCAGACAGGAATTATTCCACGAATTTACAGTCATATTATGTATATGATACAACTGCCAATGATTTTGTGGAAAACAGTGCAACCTTAACGGGCTCTTATTCCATTTCGTTTATTTCGTGGGGAACGGCCTTTGGGGGTTCCATCGCAAACGACAAATCCAAGTATTTTGAGGAATTGAAAAACAGCCGTCTTGAAGTTGCCAGGCGCATAGCCCTTGATGATCCACGGGACATCCCTATTGTTGATACCACCGGTTACCCACAGGGTTACGGGCCTAATTCACAATATGTATTGTTGCCCGCCTTCCTGGCAGCCTATTCAGGGAAAAATGCCTCCAACGTAACCCTCGACCCCATATTGAGGATCCCTTTGCCAAACTGGAGGGTATCTTATGCCGGCCTTTCGAAAATCCCGTTTTTCAGGCAGTTTTTCAAATCGTTCACAATTAACCATTCCTATAGATCGACCTATGCAATTGGCTCCTTCAATTCCAATATCAATTTTGATGGTGACAACATCAATGGTGTCCTCTACCCTACTGTCTTTAACCCAAACAACGGGGATTACTTTCCCGAGAACAATTATGCCGTGGTTTCGATCACGGAACAATTTGCCCCTTTGATCAATTTTGACATGACCATGCAGAATAGCCTTCTCGCCAAGATCGAAATCAAAAAATCAAGGAACCTGACCATGAGTTTTGCCAATAACCAATTGACCGAAATCACAAGCGATGAGTTTGTTATTGGATTGGGCTACCGTTTCAAGGAGGTCCCCATTTCCTTTGGTTCCATGGGCGGAAAAAACAGCCGTACATTTAAAAGCGATTTAAACCTGAAAGGCGACCTTTCCATACGGACAAACAAAACGGTGTTAAGGAGCATCGATACCGACCTTGACCAGATTTCCGCCGGGCAAAAAGTGGTATCCATCAAAACCTCCATTGATTATATGATGAGCCAGAGCCTGACAATCAGGTTGTTTTTCGACAAAATCATCAACAATCCGTTCCTTCCTTCGCAATACCGTAATTCCACTACCAATGGGGGTATCAGCCTGCGTTTCTCGTTGGCACAATAGAGTTGATAATTTTGCAAATAAATTTAGCATTTCCCCTTGCTTTTTAAAATTATTATTTACTACTTTTGGGACATTCTTAAAAACAAAGCAATATGAACATACCCGATAATTTAAAATACACAAAAGACCATGAATGGTTGAACGTAGAAGGTGATGAAGCCACCATCGGCATCACGGACTTTGCCCAGAAAGAATTGGGCGACATTGTCTTTATTGAGGTGGAAACAGAAGGCGAAAACCTGGACAAAGATGAAACTTTTGGAACCATCGAAGCCGTAAAAACCGTTTCAGATATGTTTATGCCGGTAGCGGGCGAAGTAGTTGCTTTTAACGAGGAACTTGAATCGACTCCCGAACTAGTAAACAAAGACCCTTACGGTGAAGGATGGATCATTAAGCTGAAAATAGCCGATGCCGGACAACTGGACGATCTTTTGGATGCCGCTGCCTATAAGGAACTGATTGAGGCTTAGAACCCAGCTTTCCATGAAGTTCGGGCAATGGTTGCAATAATGAATTTCAATACGCCGTTAATTCCACTAATGATTAATTGATTTTTCCATTAATTTTTTGTAATTTAGCGCCCTAAAAATTAAGTCGATTATTTTTGAATCAAACACAAAAATACATTTCAAATGATAGATAAAAAGAAATCCCCAAAAGCTGACCTCGAAAGGAGAAAAATGTTATTTACCGAAATCGGGCTTGTCCTTGCACTGGCGTTTGTATTAGTTGCCTTTGAGTGGAAAAGTTACGAAAAACAGGAAATATCCCTTATGAACATGTCCGTTGACAATACAGAAGAAGAGATGGTGGAAATCACACAACAGGAAAAACCCCCACCACCACCCAAACCACCACAGCAAACCACGATCATCGAAATCGTTGAGGACGATGTGGAAATAGAGGATGAAATAGAAATTGATGTGGAAGCTGACCAGGAAACGGAAGTGGAAGAGTATATCCCCGTTGAAGAACCGGAAGAAGAGCAAGAAGAAGCTCAGATTTTTACCGTGGTTGAATCCATGCCTACTTTTCCGGGAGGAGATGCAGCCCGTATCAAATACCTGAACGCAAATATCAAATACCCAACCATAGCCCGTGAAAGCGGAATCCAGGGACGTGTGTTCGTCACCTTTGTTGTTGAGACCGATGGACGGGTGACCGATGTGAAGATACTCCGTGGAATTGGCGGTGGTTGTGACGAAGAAGCTGTGAGGGTCATAAAGAACATGCCGAAATGGGTCCCAGGAAAACAAAGGGGAAAATCGGTAAGGGTACAGTTCAATATGCCCATACTCTTTAAACTGAATTAAACTTTTCTAAATCCATATATAAATCCTGGCCATTGTGCCGGGATTTTTTTTGCAAAGAAAATGCATTGCGTAAAATAATATTGACTTCAGCAATTTTGGCTATTGTGTTTTCGATGGACATAAAAGCCCAGGAAAGGCTCAAAGTAACCTATCGCAATAACAAACATTGACTTCAGGGAAAAAGATTATAATGGCATAGATACTACATATTTTTTAGTTGATAATGAAATGATAAAACTGTGGAATAAATACGACAGTTCATTTTGGTTTATCGATACGAAAACAAATAAAATGCGAATGTATTATCAAAATATGTTCGACCAGAAAAAGTATTTCCATGAAATAACCGATACCACAACTTACAAGGTTTTGTATTTTAACGATAAGAAGGAAATCCTTGGTTATCAAAGCAGAAAGGCCTTAATCGTTTCCGAGACCGATAGTGTAACTGTTTTTTATACAAAACAAATAAAAGTACATTATTCACCACGAACGCCAATCAATGGTTTTGTACTGGAATACCATTCCAAATCGAAATATTACGATTACCATCGTTTGGCAATTTCCATCGAAAAGAACCCCAAAGAGCAAATTGAAACACCTTTGGGCTATTTGGAAACAACACGGTCAGATTATATGAAAGACCTGAGATGACACTTAAGAAATCCCTACATTAGGCCGAAATTCAATATTGCACCCGGTTTTTCTATTGTTGACTTCAATGGGGATTCGCTTATCTTAATGAAAAAAAGGGGGAAAGTCCTGGTATTCAACTTTTGGTTTATTGCCTGCGGTGGATGTGTAAAGGAAATCCCTGAACTGAACAAAATGGTTGAACATTTCAAGGAGAATAGTGATATTGAGTTTTTTGCGTTTACATATGATCCTAAAAGCCACTTGGTCATATTTTTCAGAAAAACACAGTTCGACTTTACGATAGTTCCCATGGCAAGGGGGATTTTCTATCTATATGGTGTACATCAATACCCAACCACCATGATAATTGACAAATCGGGAAAGATTGCCAAAATACATAAGAGTATTATAGATGAAGATGAATTGGAAGGTTTAATTCAGGAAATCGAGAAACTATTGGATGAATAGTTTCAACAAACCTACACTTTTTCCTACTTTCCAATCTCGTTCTTCAACCAGTCATACCAGGCATCCATTCCTTCACCGGTTTTTACCGAGACTTCAAAAAACCGAAGGTGATGGTTTACCTGCAATGCAAACTGTTTTGCCTTTTCCACATCAAAATCAACATAGGGCAACAGATCCATTTTATTGATGATGCAAATATCCGATGATTCGAACATGGTGGGGTATTTCAAAGGTTTATCGTCGCCTTCGGTCACGCTAATGACCACGACCCTTGCCGCTTCGCCGAGATCAAAAAGCGAAGGGCAGACCAAATTCCCCACATTCTCTATCATCATCACGGAATTGTCTTCAGGCTTCAGTTCCTTAACTGCCTTGTTCACCATATCCGAATCGAGATGGCAACCATTCCCGGTATTCACCTGAACTACGGGCGCACCTGCTTTGTCGATCCGGTTGGCATCGTTCATGGTCTGTTGGTCACCTTCTATCACATAAAACTCAATCTCGTTTTTAAGGTCACCGATGGTTTTCTCCAACAAGCTTGTTTTTCCCGAGCCGGGCGAGCTCACAAGGTTAAGTGCAAGGATATTCTTTGCCTCAAAATAACCCCGGTTCCTTTCAGCCAGCAAATTGTTCTTTCCAAGGATATCCATCTCCACCTCTATTTCCCGGCTATGGGAATGTGTATGTCCGTGACTGTGGTCATGATTGTGTTCATCACCCTGAAGGTGCACATGCTCATGGCTGTGCTGGTGGCCATCATGGCTATGTTCATGATCGTGGACATGTAAGTGTCCGTTGTTTTCTGTGTTTTCTTCTCCTGGCTTCCTGAAGGTTACTTCATTACCGGGTTCTCCGCATCCGCAAGTACTGCACATAATATTTTATTTTATTAAATTAAGGTTGACAATTATCCCCGGATATTACAGCATTAATCATATTATTATAATTTCCAACAAAGATACATTATTTACAAGTAAATATACTTTATAGTCTTTAATACCTACTCCACCTTTAATGATTTCACTTTTAATTCCTTCCCCTGGATGATATCTGCAAAAGGGTTCCCACATTCAGGGCAGGGGGCATAAAGCTCTTCAATTTCAAATTCCGCACCACAGTCCGAACATTTTGCCTTTCCGGGGATAGTTGTGATTTTCACTTTTGCCTTTTCAAGCATTGTCCCCTTTACAGCCGACTCAAGTGCCAGTTCCATTGCTTCCAACACCACGCCCGACATGTTACCGATTTCCAATTCGATTTCATTCACGATCGTAGCACCTTCCTTTAAAGTACTTTCCTCTGCTATCTCAACAATATTTACCGCTATTGATAATTCGTGCATAAATTGTTCTGTTTTTAACAAATACTTTCAGTTAGGAGTTACAAGTTAGGAGTTAGGCGTTGGGCTTGCACAACATGGTCTTATTAACGTATAACCCATAACTTTTTAACTCTTCAACAAATCCTTGGCAACTGTTCCCCGGCCAGCATATCAATTATCCTTCTTCCACCAATGCCCGTGTTCAGCCAGGCCCTACCATGGTGTATATCGGTCACTTCGCCGATAATGGCCGCATCCTTACCATATTCATCGGAACGAATGGCTTCCAGAACTTCTTCGGCATCTTCCGAAGCAACCACTATCACAACTTTTCCCTCATTGGCAACATACAGTGGATCAAACCCAAGCAGTTCACAAATCCCCCTCACATTCTCTTTCACAACAATATCTTCTTCATTTATCTCGATCCCGTAATTCCTGTCCGTGGCCAGTTCGCATAAAACCGTTGCCAGCCCTCCCCTTGTGGCGTCGCGCATGAATTTTATTTTATCCGAGACATCCAGGGCTTTTTGGATCATATGGTTCAGGCACGCACAATCGGATTCTATTTCAGCCGAAAAATTCAAGCCTTCACGCGAAGCCATGATACTCATCCCATGATCGGCAATGGAGCCATTGATGATAATCTTGTCCCCGGCTTCAATATTGACACCTGTCCCGATGTCTTTCCTGTTTTCAGAAAGTTCACCAACTCCTGTTGTATTGATATAAACCTTATCGCATTTCCCGCGGTTCACTACTTTGGTGTCCCCGGTAACAATCTTCACACCTGCTTTTTTAGCCTCTTCGGCCATTGTCTTTACAATCTTTTCCAATTCCCCGATAGAAAAACCTTCCTCGATGATAAACCCACAACTCAGGTATTTGGGCTTTGCCCCCGAAACCGCAAGATCGTTGACAGTTCCGGCAATTGCCAGTTTTCCGATATTCCCTCCCGGGAAAAAAATAGGATCGACCACAAATGAATCAGTAGTAAATGAAATAATATTTGAAGCAATTTGCAACACGGCAGAATCGGTTTGTGTTTCCAGCAATTCGTTGTGGAAATATTTCACAAACAAATCCGAAATCAAATCGTGGGTCATTACACCACCACTACCATGACCGAGAAGAATATTTTTATCCATAAACCTATTTATTATACCGATAATACGCATGGCACGATCCCTCATTGGACACCATACAGGCGCCCACCGGGTTTGCAGGGGTACATACTTTTCCAAACAGTTTACACTCTTTTGGGTTTTTAAGGCCCTTTAGCACTTCACCGCAAATGCAGCCCTTCCATTCCTTCACCGGTTCTACTTCCACGGGGACCATCACCTCAGCATCGTGCATCTGGTATTTTTCCCTGATTTTCAAACCACTTTTCGGAAGTATGCCCAAACCGCGCCACCAATCGTCCCTCAACTCAAAAACCTCGTACAGGATTTCCTGGGCTTTCACGTTCCCTTCGGGTTTCACTACACGTTTGTAGGCAATCTCCACTTTGGGGTCATTGTTTTCGATTTGCACTACCAACATTAAAATCGCGGTAAGCAAATCAACGGGTTCAAAACCGGAAACCACGCAACCTAAACCAAATTTTTCGGGGATGTCCTTATAGATGGATGTCCCGGTAATGGTCGTAACGTGGCCAGGGGCAATATAGCCGTCTATCTTCACACCTTCGTCGATCAGGGCTTCCATGGCCGGGGGCATGATCTTATGGGAACTGAAAACGAAGAAATTCTTCAATCCGGCCATCTGTGCTTTCAGGATTCCTGCTGCCGAGCCCGGGGCTGTTGTTTCAAATCCAATCCCAAGAAAAACCACCCTCTTTCCCCGGTTCGATTTTGCAATCGTCAAGGCATCAAGGATGGAATAAACAATTCGTATGTCAGCTCCTTTGGCTTTTTCTTTGTCAAGCGAAGATGTGGAGCCCGGCACCCTGATCAAATCGCCATAGGTTGTAATAATTACATCGTCAAGTCGGCTGTAAGCAATGGCCCGGTCAATAAAGCTATTACTGGAAACACAAACCGGACAGCCCGGCCCGGAAATCAACTTAACGGTGTCGGGCAATAAATAAGGTATCCCGAATTTCTGGATGGACATGGTATGACCTCCACAAACTTCCATCAAAGAAATCGGTTTTTTCGACTTCTTTTTGATTTGAGCAACCAGTTTTTGCACTAAATCCTTATCACGGTATTCGTCAATATATTTCATTTATATAAATATATGCCATGAAGGCACAAAGACATGAAGTTTTTCTCTCTGTACTTAAATGGCTATTATTTTTCACTTATCTCTTTTTTCAGCACAAATACGCAAAGACTTTTCCCTGTGTCTCCGTACCTTAGTGGCAGAATCACACATATCAAACAATCCTTTCCCCTGTCTCTTTTTCCTCCTCATCCAACATTTTGTTCATTTCTTCGAACTCCTGAAATGTTTTTAACGATTCAGCGGCTTCTTCTGCATCCAATTTTTGAATTGCAAAGCCGGTGTGCATCAGGATATAATCCCCTACTTTCACATCGTCCAACATTTGAAGGCTGGCTTCATATTGCGTTCCACCAACGGAAACGGTAGCTATCTCATCTTCTATTTTTTCAACTTTTGCCGGAATACTTAAACACATTTTATTATTGTTTTATGATTTGCACATTACTATTTTAAATTTTCAACCTTCCGGGTCTCCACCGCTAAACCCAACCTCGACCCAAAAGGTTTTTAATGCCCCAATTCCCGCCGTTTGGCGGCAATGGCGATTTGTCCCAGGGCAACACCTCCATCATTGGAGGGGATATTTGCCTGGCTATATACTTTAAAACCCTCGAGGGTCAATAATGTTTCCACGTTTTGCAAAATATACCTGTTCTGGAATGTCCCACCGGATAAAACAACTTTATCGAGGCCTGTCTCCTTTCGAATCATGCTTGCCACCCCAAAAACGACATTGATTATGGTATTGTGGAATTTAGTGGAAATATCCGCTGCCAACACACCTTCTTTTATATCCTCTACAATTTCACGGATGGTATCCTCAAATGAAATTGTTTCACCAAAATCAAACGGATACGCTCCGGCTTCTGCAAAATTCATTTCAGCTTCCAAACACATGGGCGCTTCGGCATGGAATTTTGAAACCGGGCAAATATTTGTCAGGGCAGCAACTGCATCAAACAACCTTCCCGCACTTGAACTCAATGGGCAATTGATATTTTTTTCGATGGCCTGAACAATCAGGTTCAAACCGGGCTTATCCAATTCCCTTAAAAAAGGAAGATCCAACTCAAGAAAATCCTCTCCGTAAATTTTATATAAAAACGAGATTGCTGTTCTCCAGGGTTCTTTTGTAACACGGTCCCCACCAGGCAAGGGAATATAATCGAAATGTGTATATCGTTTATATCCGGCCAAATCACAAATAAAAAACTCACCTCCCCAGATATTTCCATCATCCCCAAGGCCTGTCCCGTCAAAACTTATCCCGATCACTTTTTCGTCCAGGTTATACTCCGCCATGCAGGAGGCAATATGGGAATGATGGTGCTGGACTTCAACGACAGTAATTCCCAGTTCTTTTGCAAATTTCGTTGAAAGGTAATCAGGGTGCATATCGTGTACCACCAATTCAGGCTTCATCCTGAAAAGTTTTTTATGCCGCTCAAAGGATTCGGTGTAAAACTCCAGGGCTTCCAGGTTTTTCAAATCACCGATATGCTGGCTCATGATGGCCTGATTTCCTTTGCCGATACAAAAGCAATTGACCAATTCGGCCCCGGCTGCAAAGATGCCATCCACGTTCAATTTAAGGTTAATCGGTTGGGGTACATATCCACGGGAACGCCTTATCAACCGCTCCCTCCGGTTAACGATAAAAACCACGGAATCATCGGTACGGTTATAAATTTCCCGGTTATAGGTCAGGACAGCGTCGCTTATCCCACTTAACTTATCCAAGGCAATTTCGTTATCGATCACGATGGGTTCATCCGAAATGTTGCCACTCGTGAGAACAATGGCCGGTAAATCCAGTTCTTCAAAAAGCAAATAATGAAAAGGCATATAAGGAAGCATCGCCCCTACCCTGTCGAAACCAGCGCTAACACCGGGAGCCAGCTTTTTCTTCTCCTTTAATAAAACAATGGGTTTCCGCCATGACCGAACGGATTTATCTTCAACCTCATCGAGGCAAACAAATTCATCCAGTTTTTCCCTATTGGCAAACATTACGGCAAAGGGTTTTCCTTCCCGGTTTTTCAGTTTTCTGAGACGATCAACAGCTTTTTCGTTTTGTGCATCACAAGCCATCTGAAAACCACCGATCCCTTTTATGGCAACTATTTTTCCATTCTTCAACAAATCAGCTACTTCCTTCACAATCAAATGAATCCCATCAATTGACTTTCCATCTACATATAAAGTGTATTTAGGCCCGCAAGCATTACATGCAACGGGTTGTGCATGAAACCTGCGATCGAGTACATCAGCATACTCTTTCTGGCACACATCACACATAATAAATGGTGCCATGGTTGTTTTCTCACGATCGTAAGGTAAATCCTTGATAATAGAAAAACGGGGACCGCAATTGGTACAATTGATAAACGGAAAATCAATCCGGTGGGCCTGGGTTTTCAAATCGGCAACGCAATCACCGCAAAGGGCAATATCAGGGCTGATATCGGTAATGGCATCCGAAGTATTTTCGCTTTTCACGATTTCAAATTTGCCAAAAACACGAAAATCCAATGACTCCTGCGTGATGGAAACAACATTGGAAGCCTGGGGGGATTCTTTTATTATCGCTGTTTTGAAATCTTCAAGGACTGCACCAACACCGGTTACTTCGATCACCACACCATCGTTCCGGTTTTCGACCCAACCTTTAAGCTTGTGTTCATGTGCCAGCCGATAAATAAAAGGCCTGAAACCAACGCCCTGCACCAGGCCTTTCACCCTTATCCTTACCGTATTTTCGCAGTTTTTATCCAATTCAGATTTTGTTGAAAATTTCGTGGCAAATGTAAATTATTTTTTGTTAATCAATTAACAAGTTCATTATTTTTGCAATCTAAATCAATTTTATTTTTTATGGCAAAATTACCCAAAAAAACAGTCGAGCGCATTAGCCAATATCGTCGTGTATTGGCAAAATACCAAACTCTTTCAGAACCATTTATCTTTTCCCATGACCTTGCCAGCCTTCTTCACTTAAACCCGGTTCAGGTCCGCCGTGACCTGATGTTGCTAGGTACTTCGGGCAATTATCGGAACGGGTATAAGGTTACGAAACTCCTACAATCTATCGATGAGACACTCACCATCCCCAAAAGCACCCAGGCCACTATTATCGGAATGGGACGCCTCGGCGAGTCTTTATTGAAGCATATTGGTTCCAGTCCGGTTTGCCCGGTAATGATCAATTCCACCTTCGACATCAACCCAAAAAAGATAAACACCACCATCCGGGGAATCCCATGTTACGACATGACCCGTGCACCGGAAATAATCAAGGAACAGAAAATCAAAATTGCTATCCTAACCCTCTATACGGAGGATATCCAAGCAATCATTGACATACTAATTGATGCAGGCATCGAAGGTTTCATCAATTATATGGCCGGCCCCATTAAAATACCAAAAGGGATATATTTAAAAGAATACGACATCCGCACAACCCTGGAGGAGATGTCGTACAATATCCATAATTGATTTCCCAACTCATTATTAAATAAATTTAATAAGCCTGATTGCAATGGGAAAACAATTCCTTGGTTTTTCTGGGATTAACAAACCCTGCCACCCGTTGGTGTTGTCACCAACGGGAATCCTCAAACCACATGGAGCAATTGTCCACACCTGCGAAGATAGCACATTCATCCGATGGGCTTCGAGTCATCGGATGAGTAAATCACCGTTCAAGTTGGTGACAACACCAACATGGAGCAGGGGTTAACCATCATGCGGAGTGCACAATTAGCGTGGACGCTAATTGCATATAAATCTAAGTAGGAACCATGACTGCCGCCCGTTGGT
>JAADJA010000185.1 GCA_013151015.1 Chlorobiota bacterium | reverse complement strand
ACAAGTGAAAATCTCATGGTGAAAATGGTTTTTCCGAAGCCCAAATTTACCACAATAAATTTAAACGGGGATCAAAGATTTCGCTTTTTCAAAAGAATCCAGGAAAAGAGGACAAACAGGATAGCCCATCCAATACACAAACCCACATCGGCAAGGGAAACAACTTCCTGAAAATCAAAATTAAACCCTGAGGATTTCAACTTTATAAGTGAAGTGTTGGGCGATTGGACAATATTGTTCATCGCATTGATGGGCAGATAGGGGCCAAACCCGTCGGGCAAAACTTTATACTTCAGGATGGGTTCGATAATCATGTAAATAACCTGGGCAATAAGGGCAAGCCCCGTTTTTTTGAACAAGATGCCAAGAAACAGGCAAAAGATGAGATAAGTATATAACTCGGTAAGGTATCCTGCAATGAAAGACATTTTCCCAAAAATATCTGATGCTGTGGTTGAAACCGAATTCATCAAACCCAAGTACAAACCTGACAATACCAACACTACCGTTGAAAAGAAAGCCAACAAAAAAAGCAATCCCAGCTTTCCTGCCAGAAATTCGCTACGGCTAAGCCCATTGATTATGTTCGACCGGACAGTAAGAAAATGATATTCGTTGGTGATGATGATTATTGCAATTATCCCAAGGATTACCTTGATAAAGATACGGCCACCAGCCACATAGGCAATGTTTTGCCATATATCGGGGAAATTGAACACAAGTGCCTTGAACAACCGGAAATAGGTACGGTTTCCCGATTTATCCGCGGCCCAATCAATCAACCCCGGAATACTAAAGATCATCACGGCCTGCAATACCAAATAAATGATGAGCATCACCCAAAAAGCTTTGTAGGCCACCAATTTCTTAAATTCTATTTTTAATAACCGGATCATTCGGATTTACTTAATAATTCCAAAAATTTCTTTTCAAGGCTTTTCTTTCTCAACGATAATCGGGTAAGGACAATCCCCTTTTCGATGCAATATTTATTTATTTCAAATGCCGAAACATTCTCGTTCAATTTTGCCAATAACAAGCCTTCCTCTTCTTTTACATCAATCACCCCGTCAAAACCCGACAAGGCTTTTTTAAGGACAGGTATATCATTTGAAGCTATTTCAAGCAATGGGGAAGATGTAAGGACTTTGTCAACTTTTCCTTCAAAAAGTTTCTTTCCGTTCTTCAAGACCAGGACATGGCTACAGGTTTTCTGCACTTCGTCAAGTAGATGGCTGGCAAGGATTATGGTAGTCCCCCCTTTGGCAATTTTGATTATCAGTTCCCTTATTTCGTGGATACCCTTTGGGTCGAGACCATTGGTGGGTTCATCGAAAATAAGGACTTCGGGCTTCCCCAACAAAGCACTGGCAATGGCAAGCCGCTGTTTCATGCCGTAGGAATAAGTCCTGAATTTCGAATCTTTCCTTGCCAAAAGCCCGACCTTTTCCAAAACACCTTCAATCTCGGAATAAGAAGCTCCTTTTATATCGCAGATAATCTGTAAATTCCTCTCGGCACTCAGGTATGGATAAAAAATCGGGTGTTCCAAAATTGCCCCTATCCTTTTCCGGCTCTCTTTGGAAGGGGGTTCGCCAAACCATGAATAAGTTCCGCTGTTTGCACTGATAACGCTAAGGATAATCCCAAGTGTAGTGGTCTTTCCACTTCCATTTGGACCCAGTACACCAAACACAGAGCCTTTTTCAATATCAAAAGACAAATTGTTCACGGCATGGATTTTCCCATAACGTTTATCGAGATTATGTATGGAGAGTACTTTTTCCAAGAAATAAATATTGTGCCGACAGGGTAAAGACTATTTCGCCCAGCAAACATTACAGCATGACATGTTTATTTTATCAAAGGATTTTCAACAACAGGTAATTTATTGGTCGAAGATGTTGTTGTACCTTCGATTTCCATTTCCTTTATTAAAGTGGCGTCCGGGACAATGAACGATGAAAGCGAGCCTCCCATATAACTTGGTGATGAGGAGGAGTTGCTGAGCATAATGCTGTCAGAAACACCTTCAACTTTCTTGAGCAGTTTCAGGTTGATGCCACTTAGTCCAGCACCACGGACCAACTCTTCTGTTCCATCGGCAATGTTGATTTTGTAAACTTCGCTCAGGTTCTGGTATCCGCCGTTACCGATTCTTTTCACGACAAAAACATATTCGAGGTCTTCCTCTTCGGCAAGCCCGAACATTTGCTTCATCAATTCTTCCCTTGTGCTCGTTTTTGAGGCAACAACCTCAATAACACCCGGACCAACCGATCTTGAAATCCCCATTCCAGAAGAACCGAGGCGATTATGTCCGTTCGATTCCCGAACCAGGATACTGGGAGTCCTGCCGTTCAACAAGGTTTCAAGGATGCCATCCTTAACAAGGACAAGCGTATCGGGTGGGACAACCCCTTCTCCATCAATTTCAAAACTCCCCAACAACTTTTGACCTTTATAAGTTTTCAGCTTCGGCAATGCCAATACGGTTAAGTCCCTGCTAATAACCTTCTTTCCGATTTTTGCCTCGATGGAATTCACGTCCGGTTTATCGGGAATGGAAATCACATTGGCACTTCCCGACATTTCTTCACGACGTGCCTTCAGACCGGAATACCCAAACAAAGCCTTTCGGAACAAACTTGCAGAAGCATCGCCCACAAACAAAACAGGGCCTGCATAAATATCATCAAAAACCGGAGCTGATTTCAACTCCATCACATGGTCGGCAAGATCCTTTGTTTTTCGTATCAACTCATCTTCACCCGGAAAATCATCCGGGCCTTCCACATAAACATGAAAGAAATCGGAAACCTCTGGCCCGGTTTCAACATTGGCTCTTGCGTAAACCGAAATCGAAGAAACAGTTACAGGCTGAACCACTTCTGTCCCTTCGCTATTGATGTAATAATTTCTGCCGGAATAAACCGAAACACTAAACCCCGAAGAAACAATATCGGGATAATCCAAAAATATGGCGGATGCTTTTCTGGCCAAGTTCTCCCATTTTTCCTTTTCAAACTTGATTTCAGGTTGGGGAATCTCACGCACTACAACAGGTGCTTTCGCAAAATCGGGGATCAGGTAATCTTCTTTTGAGATGCCGTGTTTTTCAAGCACCTGGAGTTTCGTTTTGTATATTTCCCCGGCGGATTTATAGACTGCGTCCGTCGAAACCCAAAATGCACGCCGGATTGCATAGTAATCAATGTCTAAAGGTGTGGGGAGAAAACTGCTTAAGCCATTGTTGAACGAGGAATAGGAACTGAAATTTTCATCGTTCAACTGATAATTCCCGACCATTAACCTTACAGCAGTATTGTTGGATTCAGAAACATTGGAGTTGGTCAATGCGCCCAATGTTGCGGATATGTTCAATGATTTGTTTTGGTCAAAGCGGTAAGCGATAAAATAGGGTTTGCTAAAGTCTTTGAATCCCAAACTGTCCATGCTCCTATTCATCTCATCGTGCAAAGCCCTTTTGATAATATCGCCATCGCTTTCCTGAGCAAAAACCCGGATAACCGAAACGAAAACCAAAATTGATAAAATAAAAACTTTTTTGGCAATTTGTTTTTGAAAAGTTTGATTTAATCTGTTCATGCTAATTCTCTTGGTTTTTCAATTTATGGATTAATTGCTGCGACACCGGCATGGTAAGGATCGGTGGAACAGATTCCGCTTTTTGCCTTTTCTGAATCTCTATCTGGCTGATAAACAAAGCCGGTGAAATAGCCGTAACCGGAACTGCCCCGGATTCGGCCCCACAAGTGCCCGTGAAAATCGCCGCTTTGTCGCCGGCAGCTTCTATTTTTGAAAACATGGCAAGTGGCGTACCGATAAGGTCAACTCCTTTGACCAATTCATCCGGTCGGCCATCAACAAAAATA
Organism: Chlorobiota bacterium; assembly: GCA_013151015.1. GTDB lineage: Bacteria > Bacteroidota > Bacteroidia > Bacteroidales > JAADJA01 > JAADJA01. Next base: position 7,476 of record JAADJA010000185.1, on the reverse strand, counting down.
CGATAAACCTCTGTGGGCATAATATTGAAAGCATTTGGCATATATCTTCCCGTAAGGGTAAACCCCCCGACCACTTCCTTGAAAAGAAGCCCGAATTCCTTATCCTGCTTTTCGCATTCCTTGATAAGCATTTTGCGCAGCTCGTCCATCGAGTACATTTTACTGCTTTCCACAATCAGGTTCGATTGCCGGGCAACGGGTTCCATCCCGGCCTGTCCGCGTCCATGCCCGTTCGACTTTGGAAATCCTTCAATCGGGCACCTCGACATTAAAAAACCCTTCAAAATACCATTTTCAACAATATCTACTTTTTGCGCTTTCACACCCTCATCATCATATTTATAATAACCGTTCAAATCCGTGCCCTGATACCTTGAGGTAGTAGGATCGAATACAATATTGAAGGACTTTGGCAACAGCTTTTCCCCTATTTTTTTCGTGAAGGTCTGTCCGTCCGATTCACTTTTTTGCCGCTGGCCTTCCACCCTGTGCCCAAATATTTCATGGAAGAAAACCCCTGCCGATCCTGCGGATAAAATTGCCGGGCCTTCGTAAGGCTCAACAATCGGGGCATCCCTCAAGGCAATCAGTTTATCGATCATCGCATCCACCTCCTTCAACACGGTTTCATCATCGGGCAAATCTTTAAGGTCATATGCAAACCATGTTTTGTTCAAGGGAAGTTCCAATCCATCCTCGGAACGGATCATGCCGGTTATCACAAGATTTGCATTGTAGCGGTTCTCAACAATCTTTGTACCTTCGGTGGAAACAAAATACTTTCTTTCGATCCCCACATTAATTCCCGCGATCCCAAAAACAATATCTTTTTCCTTCAGAAAAACCTCCGAGTATTTCCTTACCTTTTCGTCCAGTTCCTCTTTGTCCAGGTTGCCTATAAAATCCCCTGGGGCCGGATCAATATAAACCTCGGGTTCTTCTTCTGAAAAATCATCCACCTCTTTGTCCTCGTCATTCTTGCTTTCCATTTTAATGATCAGGTCCGAATAAACATCCATTGCATCTATATAGGCCATATTGGTTTCGTTCCACAAAACCTGCTTTATGGCAAGGGGTTCATCATCAAGGGGGAGATACCCACCACCCGGCGTTGCATAAGCTCCGCCCGGATCATCAAGTTTATGGGTATTGTCAAGTTTATAATCCCCGATGCGAACGGCAACACGCAATGTCCGCACCCTGTCTTCACTGGAATTCAAGAGGTTTCCAAACATTGCATTCGTGCCAAAAACAGACTGGTCGTTTACGCTGTAACTCATAAAATAAGGGGGCGTTTTTTCTTTGGAAAGAGCGGTCATTTCCCTGTTCAACTCCTCTTCGAGAATATCGGCCAGCTTATCCTGCCCGTACAGGTCAAAACCAAATAAGAATGTCAATAAAATGATGGAAGTGGAAAAAATCCGGGTTCTGATATTTTGCATAAAATGGGGAAATTTATTAAAATAATTTGAATAAGCTTATGAAAATCCTAAAATGGCCCATTGTTCATCGTGTTAAAAGGGGAAGTACCAAAGCCTCTTGGCTGAAACGGGTTTTGATAAAACCGATGGGGATTGGCACCATTCGAAAACTCAACTTCGCCATGGATAAACATATTCTTCCCAACTTTGTAATCAACGCCCATAATAACACCTTCGTAATTAAAATTGGCCCCGGGATAATTTTGGGTATGGCTGTTGAAAACGTTCATCTCTTTGTAAACCGCACCCGTTATCCTCAGGTTTTCAGAAAGTTGATAAGCCCCTTTTACATAAATAAAAGTACGGTTCACATTTCCCGAAAGCAAACCCATATTGCCATAATATGGTTCGGCAACACCAATGGGGAAACCGCTCGACACCCTTGCCCCCACACCAAGACTAAAGCGGGGGGTTAAACTGTAATTTATTTCAGGGGCGACATAAGACCCAAAATAACTACCTCCCCCGAAACCCGTCCCGAAGCTTGTACCAATCTCGACATTGAACTGGAAAGGGTTTTTCTCAATGGCCTGTTCTATTTCTTCGGGATTGAAATCCGTAAAAAAATAGGCAGTTGTGTCTTCCGTATTATAAACCACATTGTCGCCAATTTTTTCCTGGGAAAACAACAAACCATTAAAGCCGAAAATGAAAGAAATAAGTATAATCCTTTTCATAGGCGTCAAAAATATAAAAAACCAACGAATAAACAGCCGGAAATGGTATAATTGTTTGGATGGGATTTGTTAATTTTTATTAATTTGACCAATCTACGAAACAGGATTATTCCCTGATTAAAATATAATTGGCGAAATACTTTCTGCTATCGGTTAGTTTCCTGATAAGTTTAAAATCGGTTTTTGCGATTATGTCGCCAATGATTTCGTCATTGTACTTACGCGATATTTCAGTAGATATTTTTTCTCCCTGCTTAAAATAAAAAGTTTTCCCGATTTTTTCAATGCTGACTTTCTGATCGGTGGCACTTACCAAAAAACTTTTTGCAACGCCTTCGCTTTCGATGTACTCAGGTTGGTGAAGAAACTTGTCCGTATGAAAATCGCCGCCCAGTTCACGATTGATACGCTTCAACAAATTCAAATTGAATTCGCTCGTAATCCCTTGGCTATCGTTATATGCGGGAAGGACGACAGAGGCGGGCTTTATCAAATCGACACCGAGGAAAAGTTTATCGTTTGCACTGAGGTTTGAACCCAACTTATAAATGAAATCAGAGGCCACCTCATCCGTCATGTTCCCAATATTTGAACCAAGGAACAAAACCACTTTAAGGTGATGGGGGTTTTTCAAGGATTCCAATACCTGAAAATAATCGCCGTGCATTTTCTTCATCAGGACATTGGGCAATTCACTTTTCAAGGTCTTTTCAAGCTTATCGAGTGCATTATGGGAAATATCGACCGGGAAATAACCAAAACTGTAATTCCCTTTGTCCAATAAATGCAAAAGTACTTTTGTTTTCAAAGCATCGCCGGCACCCAGTTCAATCAGTTCAAAATAGGTGTCGGGACTTAATTGTAAAGCATCGATAATATCCTGGGTCTGGTTTTTGAATATATCGAATTCTGCCCGTGTCACATAATATTCGGGCATGTGCATAATTTGCACAAAAAGCCCATCCCCTCTTTTATCATAAAAATATTTGGAAGGCAGTGATTTCGGAAATGCGCTTAAGCCTTTATCCACATCTTTCCTGAATTGTTCCTGCATAAATCGGTATTACCGCTCCCGAAGCTTCGGGATTAGTGGAAAATTAAAATTTTGGAACATTATCGCAATTTTCAATGATTCAATGCTTTAATCATTGTCACATTACATTTATTCTGCTTAATAAAAACCGGGAACAAGCATATCCACAAAAATGATAGTAGAACCCTATTATCCTATTCCGGCAAACCTGTTTCAAACGGATTGTCGGGATCATTGCTCCACTCGAACCAACCTCCATCAAAAACCGATACCCGGGGCCATCCCATCAACCAAGCGTTAAAAAATGCCTCGCTGCCGCGCCAACCTGTCCCGCAATAAAAGGCAAGATGTTTGTCCGGGGTAATGTCAACGTCTTTCCATATAGCGGCAACTTCCTGTGCTTCGCGGATGGTATGATCCACGTTCCTATAGTTTTCCATGTGATAAGCGTCGCTTCCGCAGTTGCCAAAAACAGTTCCCGGGATACGCCCTTTTTTCTCGATGTAATTATATCCGCTCACTTCGCCAATGTACTCCGGCCAACTCCTTACGCAAACAATATCCGCATCATCTGCCTTGATCATTTCCTTTGCTTCCGGCATATCAACAATTATTTCAGGGTTTGCGGGAATTTGAACGCCAAAACCATCAACCGGTGTTTTCACAATATCATCGGTGCTTATGTCAAAGCCTGCATCTTTCCACGATTGGAAACCCCCGTTTAAAACCCTCACATCCTTAACGCCCGCATAAAGCATGATCATTGCATTTCGGATAGCCCCAATATGGCCTGCCGCACTTCCCGGGAAATCATCTGCATTGTCGGGCGCCATGAACTTACCATATAAAACCACCGTGGTAGCGGCTGAAATACCGTGCTGTTCGAGGGCTTTCTTCAGTTCACCCGGCGAACGCCTGTTCCATGTTTCCGGAGCCTCAAGGGCCAGGGTGTCCATATCAATTGCCCCGGGAATATGCCCGGACAAATAGGCATTCCTGTTTCGGTAATGCGAATGCACGACAACGAATTTATCGTTTTCGTACTCAGCCGGGTTTTCCCCCGAAATCAATTGTTTCACCCAATTTGCCGAAACAAGGTTTTTATATCTCGACAGCTTTTCCATCGGCATATCCGGATTTCCCGACCATTCCCCAATAAAATTATCATAAACGGAAACTTCATTATACCCTGCTTTTGCAAAAACATTGGCAACTTTCAGGCTCTGTGCCGATGAATATCCATAAACAACAATATGGTTATCGGGCAAAATGTTTTTTGAACGGACAATCTCGACCCAGTCCATGTAATTGGTCCATTTTACGGGCAATGATTTGGCACCCGCAATGTGCCCCCCTCGTTTTTCGTTCTCGCATTTCCAACCATTGTAGGCATCAGATGGCCTGACATCAATAATCCTGGCATTTTCATCGTCGATCAGTTCCACCAGTTTGTTTGTGGACAGTTCCTGGAATTTTATCATTTTGGTTATTCTATTCTAAAATTAAACAATACCCCTATTCATGTTGCAATGGTGCAATTTTCAATAATGTCAGATAAAATGAATGTCAATAGCTCCATTTGAACGTGCCAAAACTACTAATTCTATGTGAAAGCCCTTATTAAAACTTTCAGGATTCGCCCATTTTATCGTCTTCTATTATTAAACCTCAAAAAATCAAAAAACCATACCATGCTTATTATTGAAATAGAGATTTAAGAACCCTCCCGAACACAAGATGGGATTACCTTATTTTCTCAAATTGAAGATAGTCAATCCCCATCATATTCCCAGGTTTCGCAGACTTATCAGCACCCATAATTTTTATTGTGAGAATATTTTCTCCTTTATTCAGATTATAAGTCCCAAAATCAACAGGAAAAACTTCAATACCGCTTTCATTATAACAGTTTATTGATTTTTCAATAATTTCTCCATTTAAACTTATCTGTACTTTCCCATAATCGGGTGCTTTTGTAAGCTGTGCGGTAAACCTGTAGTTTCCTGTTTCGTTTAATATAAACCTGGTTTTCAACTCGCTGCCAATCGCTGCATTTCGCCACCATAGTTGAGTTTTGCCACTCAGTTCAAAACCATATTGAATACTATAGGTTCCTGAATCGCAGGAAACAACTTCCAAACTTTCGCCTTCAAGTCTGCCATCTTTATCAACAACAGGCTTTACTACATCAGAACGTTTTAAAGCGACTGTTTTTTTCACCAATTCAATACTGGGCGACACATTGCTTTCAAAACCCGGTTCAACATACCAAAAAGCGGTCATTGCATAATTCATTTTTGTTTTAACCCAGTGCCACATTTCAATATTCGAGCTTAATTCTTTTTTAAAAGGCATAGCATCCAACGAACGATACCGCATATTCACAGTCATTCCCGGACTAAAATTCCCGGCACCGGTTGGTTGGGCAATAAACGGATGTGAAAATTTTTCGGGACGGCACCAGGCATAACCATAATAATCTTCGGTACCTGTTCCAATACACGAGGGGAAATCTTCACCGTCAACAAAAATCTTTTCATCGCCTTCGCCCCACCAAATACTTACGGTATTGAAAACAGTTAAAGCATCCCCAACATAAACCCCCTTTCCTTTCAAATCAACATAGTTCAGATCGTAATGCCATTCATCGTTATCAAGGTCCGGATTCGATGCGGTATTGATTCCATTTAGCTCGTGCCACGACACACCAAAATACATACTCGAACTTTTCCATTTATATTCTAAAGTAAAAACATTGAGTGCAACATCAACGTTTTGAGTGCCATAATTTATAACACTTATTGTTGACGATTTTTTAAAAGGCATCAACCAAGTCGCTTCCATCTGTCCATCTTCATCAACCTTTGTGTACCATGTTTTTGAAGAATGAATTTGATACCCTGTGCCAAAAAACCCACCAACCGGTACCCAAACCGTCCCCTGTCCATCGAAAGAGATTTTTAAAACTGTTGAACGGAGTGCCTGGTTCAAGTCCTGTGCATCAATCTTTATCTTTATTTTCGAAATTGCTTTTCCCTTTTCTGAAACATTTACAAAAACTGAATCTGAACCGGCCAAGGATTTCGACTTATTAAACTCGCCAACAACTTTTACTTCAGGGTTCAACAAAGTAGCGGCAGTCTCTTCCATCAATGGTTTTGAAGCGTTTAAATTGTCTCTTGTAAAGCTTTTTACGCGAACCCCCGATTCGTAAGTCCTGTAATTAATATTGTAATAAATACTTGGTTTCCAAGTATTATCTTCAAATTTTACCGCATTGCATTCGTAGGTAATTTTGCAGTGTTTCGAATAAGGGATCGGCAAATACAAATTGTGTCCCCGGCGCTTATATTCCGATTCGGGAGAGACAGAAGTTGCAAGAGGTTCAGGTGCCAAAAAATCCCCGCTCAGAATATCCAGCACATCGCCTTCAATAACCGGGGTATTGTTTTCATCGATATAAATCCGCAATGTTCCTTCAGGGGCACCTTCTCCCGAAAAGGTCATCCAGTAACGTACAACCGCCCCCGGCCCGTCGGCATCGAACAGAACAAATTCGCGTCTGCCATTATTGTTTTCTTCCCGGACAAACTGTGTCCAGTCGGCATTTGCCCACCAGTTTTTATCGTTGGGCGATGTACTTTTTCGATCGTAACTACTAAACTGTTTTAACGAATACTCCTGCTCCGGGAAATAGGTTACTACTGATTTGTCAGTCATCTCTTCAAGCAGCGTATCAAGAGTCACCTCCTTTTTGTTACACGCTGCAAACAAAAACAATACAGCAATAATTGCAAATATCCTGGCGTATAAACCAAAGCCACCCAATTTGCCATTTCCGTGGCCATGTGGACCTATTTCAGCCATGCAATTCCTCGTAATCCTCATATTTTCCTCCTTTTTTGTTTTCATGCCTATTCAAAAAACCTGTCAAGCCTTTTCCAATCGACTTTGCAATAATTCATATAGACATGATAAGCAATTAACCTCACTTTATCTGATTGTTGAAAATTATTTCGTTTTTTAATTCGCCATTGGTTTGCAAGTATGGCACATAGCCGTTCCTTACACTGACTTTTTAATTTGTACTATTTTCAAATTTACAGTTCTTTGTCTTAATGACCGAATGCGCTTATGTGATATACTTGCTGTTAGCTGCTGGCAATTATTTTTTTATTATTTTCCTTATGTAACTTTTAGTTACTACTCAGCAGTAATTAACTTTTGATTAGCCAAACATGATAGGGCATCAAAAACATTTTTTGAGTTTTTAATAGTTGTGTCA
>JAADJA010000088.1 GCA_013151015.1 Chlorobiota bacterium | reverse complement strand
GCCATTGGTTTTGCCAATTTGTTTTATTTATGGCTCGGGTTGCTTTTCCTTCAAAAACTATTACGAAAACTGGGGGCAAAACTTTCAATGGCTTCTTTCATTGTAGGCATCATCGCTTTCGGAACAAACATTGTTTTTTATGTATTGGTGGAACCCTCCATGGGACATGTTTACAGCTTTTTTCTCATAACGGCTTTTCTTTATTGTTCAAAAAAAGCATTGGACGAAAAAAAATTATCGGCCTATGTCCTGGCCATGTTCTTTTTAGGCTTCACTATTATTTCAAGGCCAACCAATGGGATCGTCGTTTTGCTCCTGCCTTTTCTGAGCAATGACCCCAAGCAGTTTTCGGAAAGTATTAAAAGGCTTATCCAAAACAAACAAGCACTTTTTTTGGGCTTGCTTGTGCTGATGGCCATCCTGTTCGTTGCCCCCCTACTTTGGTATGTCCAAACAGGACATTGGATCGTTTACAGTTACGGCAAGGAAGGCCTTCATTTACTTCACCCCCATTTCTTTGACATATTGTTCAATTACGACAAGGGTTGGTTCATTTACACGCCCCTCGCTTTTGTGGCCATGTTTGGCTTTATCGGATTATCCAAAAAGAGCAGGTTCAAATTCCTCCTCCTTTTGACTTTCCTGTTTATACATATATACATAACATCAAGCTGGTGGGCCTGGAATTATGCTTCCAAGTTCAGCCAGCGGGTTTTTATCGATATATATGCCATCATCGGTATTTTGCTTTTTTATCTGTTGGGTTCTGTGGAAAAACGAAGACCTATCAAGATTGCCCTAAACTCCCTGATCATCGTTCTAATTGCTTTTAACCTTTTCCAGTTTTACCAACATAAAAGTTGGGTCTTCCCCTATGGAAAGATCACAAAAGGGATTTACTGGGATTCTTTTTTCAGGTTAACGCCCCGTTCAAAGGTGTATCTCCCCAAGGATAAAATTATTGGGCAAGAAGGGATTTCCAATGATTTCGAAACCGATAAAGGGTGGAACAACGAAGAAAGCATTGTGGAACTTGAGGGGAATTCAGTCTCGTTTTTGGGAGATAGCAATATGTACAGTGTGGAATTCCGGGAAAAGTTTGCGGATAAGTTCAATGGCCCCAACCGTATCTTGAAAGTGGGTGCCGATATCATGGGCTATAATGAAAAAAGCAGTGCCACACTTGTAGTCGAGTTTCAAACAGGCACATTTACCTATAGTTATAATTCCTATTACCTGAAACCATTTGTAAAAAAGGATCGGTGGATACCTATCGAATATGCTATTTATGTACCCGAAAACCTCACGCTGGACGATTTTGTGAAAATTATCTTTTTCAATCCAAAGAAAAACGAAAAACTTTGGGTGGATAATTTCAAAGTGGCGTTTATTACAATGGAACCAGGTATTTCCATTATTGAAGGTGTGGCTTTCCCAACGGTAAATGCAAATAAAAAATGGGATATCACCAACGGTTTTGAAACGGACAAAGCCTGGGCAAATGCACAAACACTTACGAACGAAAAGGCTTTTTCGGGAAAGTTTTCTTCCTTCATAAACAACGGAGCCCCCTTTAGCATTACCTTTGAAAAGAAATTGGGACAGGATATTCTATCCGGGAAAAAACTATTGGTCGTCAAATCAATGGTTTTTCCAGAAACCCAGGTAAAAGAAACCAGGATGGTGATGGAAGTATTCTCCGATGAAAAACGGCTTGATTATTTTTCGTTTTACCTCGACAAGGAAATGAAACCCGGTAGATGGGCCGAAATCGTGTTTTCCGCACAATTGCCAAAATACGATAATGAAAACGTATATGTGAAAATCTATTTTTGGAATCCTTCTAAATTAGAGAAAATTTACATTGATGATATGAAAATTGAATTATTTACGTTCAATATGCAAAACTGATTAGGATGCTTAAACAATTTCCCTTTTTCCTCTTGATTTCCCTGTTCCTGTTCACGGCCTGCCACAAGGTTGAAAAAGACTATTACGAAAGTGGGATCATCCGGTCCGTCATAAGCAAAAAGGGGGATGCCTTCGATGGCCAATGTATATGGTACCATAAAAATGGCCGTAAGCAATACGAATGCAATTACGTCAACAATAAGCTGGAAGGAAAGGCTGTCAGGTATTTCCGTACAGGGCGCATACAAAGCACCGAATATTTCAAGGACAATATTTTGGACGGGACCGTTAAGACTTTTGATCCCGATGGTGAAATAATCACCGAAGAAAACTATATCAAAGGGGTTTTGCAAGGGCCATTTTACAGCTACTATCCAAACGGGCAAAAAAGGATCGAAGGGGCCTATAAAGACGGATTGTACGATGGCAAGTGGTTTTATTACGATGCCTACGGCAAGTTGGTTGGCGTGGGCGGGTTCAACGAAGGGAAAGGAAAACAAAAAGCCTGGTACCCAAACGGCAACCTAAAGCGCGAAGTGAATTACAGGGACAATGTGAAAAACGGAAAAGAAATTTGGTACAAAGAAGATGGTTCCGTTGAAAAAACAATGGAATATATAGATGGGGAACTTATGACCGATGGCCGTTGACCTTCCAGCGCTTGTATGACCTTCCAGCGTCAGAATGACCTGAAAGTATCATAGAAGGAGATAATTTAAACACATTATTTATTGTTTTTTAACAAAATTCCTTTCGTGCAATTTTATACATTTGGAAATTCAAATTTGAAAACCAATATTACAATCAAATGAAGAAGCAAATTTACATTTTACTGGGCGCCCTGTTTATAATTATTGTGGCTTTATGGTACTTTCTCGGAGGTGAGGAAAGTTCATCCGAGACCATTTCCACAAAGGTAAAATTTGGCGAGTTCAAAATCACGGTCACCACCACGGGTGAGCTGGAAGCCAAAAATTCCGAAAAGATCTACGGCCCCGACGGGTTACGGAACGTGCGCATCTGGCAGGTAAAAATCGAAGATATTGTGGCGGACGGAACGGTAGTGGATTCTGGCGATTTTGTGGCTTCCCTCGATCGTACCGAATTGGCCAATCGTATGAAAGACCAGGAAATGGATGTGGAAAAATACGAAACCCAACTCACGAAAACCCGTCTCGATACAACACTTGAACTTAGAAACCTACGGGATGAGCTGATAAACCTGGGATATGGCCTTGAAGAAAAGAAAATCCAACTGGAACAATCGAAATATGAACCTCCGGCCACCATCCGGCAAGTGGAAATAGAACTTGAAAGAGCTGAAAGGAATTACAATCAGGCCATAAAAAACTATCAACTCAAACTGCAAAAGAACAATGCAAACATGCAGGAAGTTTTGGCCCAACTTGCAAAGGCCCGCAGGAAATACGATGAAATGGCCAAAGTCCTTGAAAAGTTTACTGTCTATGCCCCACAGGCCGGTATGGTTATTTATAAAAGAAACTGGGACGGACAAAAGAAGGGCATCGGTTCCCAGATCAGCCCCTGGGACAATGTGGTGGCCACTCTTCCCGACCTTACAAATATGATGTCGAAGACCTATGTGAACGAAATCGACATAAGCAAGGTAAGAACAGGGCAATCGGTAAGTGTTGGGATCGATGCTTTCCCTGAAAAAGAGTTTACGGGAGAAGTTACATCAGTTGCAAATATCGGCGAGCAATTGCCCAACACCAATGTGAAGGTATTTGAAGTAATGATAGAGGTGAATGAATTTGACTCGGTAATGCGCCCGGCAATGACCACAAAAAACATAATCCTGACCGATTTGATTGACAGTGTTGTTTTTATCCCCATAGAATGTCTCCATTCGCAAGATAGCATCTCTTTTGTAGTAAAAGGCAACCGGAAAATACAAGTAGTCGTTGGGAAAAGCAACGAAAACGAAATTATCGTCCGGGCCGGGCTCGAAGAAGGCGAAGAGATATATTTAGTCCCACCAGAAGGTTATAAAGACTTTGAGGTAAAAAGGCTGAAGCCCGAAATCATGGAAGTATTCAAGGAAGAAAAAAGGCTGGTACTTGAAGCGAAAAGAAAAAGCGACAGCTTGAGAATGGAGCAAAAAAACAATGGGAACGGAAAAATGCCAAAGGGTCTTAAAGGGGGAAAGATGATGAAACGGGGAGGAAAGAAGTAAGGGGCAAAAAGTTAAAAGTTATGCGTTAAGCCCAACTTCGCTAAGACCACGGAAGGTTAAAAGTCGAAAACCCCCTGATTATCGTTAAAGTCCGAACAAGTGTTACTGCAAAAAAACAAATCACGAATAAAAAACCACTGCTGACGTGGAAAGATATGTACAAATAATCAACATCGCCCTCGAAGCCGTTTTCGCCAACCGCTTCCGTTCCATCCTCACCGCCCTGGGAATTATCTTTGGTGTGGCAGCGGTAATTGCCATGATGGCCATTGGGAACGGTGCCCAAAAGGAAATACTCGACCAAATGAAGTTGGTGGGCGTCAACAATATTGTGATCACCCCTGTCATCGAAAAAAAATCGAGTACCGGTTCAGAGGGGAAAGGCAATAAAATGCAGGCCGAAAAATATTCCCCGGGCCTTACGGTCAAAGATGCGAATAGTATTAAGGCAATTATCCCGACAGTTGCCAAGGTTTGTCCCGAGGTAATTTACGAAACCTTCATCATCAAAGACGGAATCCGAAGTTCAGCTTCGCTTAATGGAGTGACCCCCGATTATTTTGGCGTTTTCAACATGAACCTGCAAAAAGGGAGCATGTTCTCCAAAAAACAACTCGATGCAGGGAGTGCCGTCTGTATTATCGGGGCAAACATCGCTTCAAAGTTTTTCCCGAATGAAGACCCCTTGAACAAATTCATTAAATGTGGCAACCTTTGGTTGCAGGTAATCGGCATCCTGGAAAACAGGAATATGGGAACCACAACAACAGAAGATCTCGGCATTAGCAATTCAAACATCAATATTTATGCACCTGTCCAAACTTTGTTCCTCCGTTTTAAAGACCGTTCCGTTATAACGGAATCTTCACTTCATGGAGGTTCGGAAACAACCATTTTTTTTGGGGGCGGAATGGCCAGTTTCAGCTCCAATATGGAAGAAGGGGGCACAACAATTACGCACCAAATTGATAAGATTACCGTTCAGGTGAAAGAAAGCTCGCAACTGAACAGTACGGTAAAACTGTTGACAAAAATGTTGAAGCGCCGACATTCCGGATTGATCGATTTTGAAATAAAAGTTCCCGAGCTTTTACTAAAACAGGAACAACGTACAAAAGACATTTTCAATATCGTACTTGGCGCCATTGCAAGTATTTCCCTCATTGTTGGGGGGATTGGTATTATGAACATCATGTTGGCCTCGGTAATGGAACGGATACGGGAAATCGGTGTGCGAATGGCAACAGGTGCCAGGAAAAAAGATATTGTTTTTCAATTTTTGTCAGAAGCCATACTGATCAGTATCACCGGTGGGTTGATCGGGATAATTCTCGGGATAAGCATCTCAAAAATAATCATGAAGGCAACGGATATCCTTACAATAGTTTCACCATCGTCCATTATAATATCTTTTGGCGTTTCGGTGGCCGTTGGGATATTGTTTGGATATATGCCTGCAAAAAAAGCTGCGGAACAGGACCCGGTGGAATCATTACGGCACGATTAAAACCAAATGCAACAAGCGTCCGCGCTTGTTATTGGAAAAACCGCATATGTGACAAGCATCCACGTTTGTTATTAGGGATTGGAAAGCAAGTACGGAAGGCTTCGGGCGTGGACCTTTAAAGTATGGGCGGAAGGCATAAGCGAAAGACTTCAAGCGTGGACGCTTGAAGCATAATGAGTGGACGCTTGAAGCATAATGAGTGGACGTTTGAAGCTTAATGAGCGGACGTTTGAAGCATAAAAAGAAAACAACAAATTAAAGTTTAAGCGCTTTATGGGAATAAATATTCTGAAATTCATCCAAACAAGATTACTGATTGCAGGTGCATTCTTATTTTTGTTTTCGGGAACCAACACATTTGCCCAGGGAGAAACCAAAACCCTCACCCTTGAGGATGCTGTTATAATTGCACGTGATCAATCACCTGATGCCCTAAAGGCCAAACATGGGTTCAGGAGGAGCTACTGGCAGTTCCGAAGATACAAGGCTTCCTATTTGCCGGCCCTGACACTTACCGGCACCTTGCCCAATTTCGACCGGTCTATTCAAAGGATTTCCTTACAGGAAGGGGAGGTCTTGTCCGAACGGCAATATGCCGAATATACCGTGAATGCCGCATTGCGGCAAAGGATAGGGTTCACGGGCGGTGAGCTTTTCCTGCAATCGGGAGTGGGCAGGCTCGATAATTTTACCGACACCACAACCATTACACAATATATCTCTACCCCGATCAACATTGGCTACAGCCAGCCTATTTTCAAATACAACAGCTATAAGTGGGAAAAAAGGCTGGAACCCTTGATGTACAGAGAAGCCGAGCAGAAATACCTCGAAGATATGGAACAGGTTTCCATCACGGCCTCCAATTACTTTTTCAACCTTCTGTTGCAACAGATCAAGGAAAAGATCGCTTTGATAAGCCAGGCAAACTACGATACCATTTATAAAATTGCTGTTGGAAGATATACCCTTGGCAAGATTGCCGAAAACGAACTGCTCCAATTGGAATTACGGCACCTACAGGCAAATTCGGCGGTGGAAGAGGCCCGGTTGAACACAGATAATGCAGTTTTCCAGTTCAAGTCGTTCCTACGGATAAAAGATGATATGCCCATCGAGCTTTTGCCCCCTTACGAGTTCACACCTTTTATCGTGGAATATACGAAAGCCCTTGAAATGGCACGTATCAACAATTCCCGGTCGCTTGGATTTGAGAGAAGGTTGGTAGAGGCGGAAAGCGATGTGGACAGGGCAAAGATGGACGGGCGGTTCGATGCGGACCTATATGCCGTTTATGGGTTAACGCAAAGTGCCATTGTCCTCGACGAGGTTTATAAAAACCCGGTTGACCAGCAACAGCTTAGGCTTGGGATCACGATGCCCATCCTGGACTGGGGGGTCGCAAGGGGGAACATTAAAATGGCCGAATCGCAACAGGAGCTGGTCAGGACAGCGGTGGAGCAAGAGCAAACCGATTTTGACCAGGAAATTTTCCTCAATATCGCCCGTTTCAACATGCAGTTCCAACAAGTAAAGATTGCGGCAAAAGCCGATACGGTGGCCCAAAAAAGCTACAACATCACCAAGGCGCGCTATATGATCGGGAAAATCAGCGTGACAGACCTCAACATAGCACAAACAGAAACGGACAATTCAAAAAGCGCCTATATCAATGCGCTAAGAACCTATTGGAATTTCTATTACCAAATCAGGAAGCTCACCCTTTTCGATTTTGAGCACAACCGGCCCATCACAGTAAATTACAAGGAACTGCTCTAAACCGGATTGTTGGTTTTAAAGGGGATAAAATAACATAAGTACTTTAATATTTTTCACCACAGTTATTGAAAAGATTTATCTTTGCACTTTTTCTGAAAATAAATTTTATAAAATGAGTGTATTAGTCAATAAAGAATCGAAAATTGTTGTTCAGGGTTTCACCGGAAAAGAAGGGACTTTCCATGCCCGTCAGATGATTGAATACGGAACCAATGTTGTTGGGGGCGTTACTCCCGGTAAAGGTGGCCAGTCACATCTCGGCAAACCTGTTTTCAATACAGTGGAAGACGCCGTAAAGGAATGTGGGGCCGATGTTTCCCTTATTTTTGTACCTCCTGCCTTTTCAGCAGATGCCATTATGGAAGCCGCTGATGCCGGTATTGAAGTAATTATTTGTATTACCGAAGGACTCCCTGTTCAGGACATGGTGCAGGTGAAAGAGTATTTAAAGGACAAAGAGTGCCGTTTGGTCGGGCCCAATTGCCCTGGCGTAATAACCCCGGGGGAAGCAAAAGTGGGCATCATGCCGGCTTTTATCCACAAGCCCGGAAAAGTGGGGATCGTTTCCCGCTCAGGGACCCTGACCTATGAAGCTGTTGACCAACTTACCAAATTGGGAATGGGGCAATCAACAGCCATAGGAATTGGTGGCGACCCGATTATCGGAACAACCACCAAAGATGCCGTTGAACTTTTCATGAACGACCCGGACACAGAAGCCATTGTTATGATTGGCGAAATCGGGGGAAACATGGAAGCCGATGCTGCAGAATACATCAAGGAATTTGGCACAAAGCCCGTTGTGAGCTTTATTGCAGGGGCAACTGCCCCAAAAGGGAGAACGATGGGACATGCCGGAGCTATTATTGGTGGAAAAGCAGATACAGCCCAGGCCAAAAAGAAAATCCTGAAAGATTGCGGGGTCATTGTTGTTGATTCCCCTGCCGACATAGGAACTGCAATGGCCAAAGCACTTAAAAAAGCTTAGCCGGGAATTTATACTGATCTGTAAGGAGTTGCTTTTGCATATTCAAACAGCGTCAGTATGAAGCAAAAAGAAAAGCCACAGAATATTCTGTGGCTTTTTTTTAATTGAACCTTTTACCTTCCCCTTGAGCACCTTACAGGGTTTCTCAAAACAGGGGGTTGGGTTCTGTGGTGGTGGGACTGTGTTACTTTCCCATCTTGGACTCCAGATCATTCCCGATCAGGTTCCATAAAACTCATCGATCAAGGTACTGAGTTTGATGTTTACGCTTTTGTTGACCTTTACCAGGGGAAGACGGAGGTTGTTGCCACAAAGCCCCAATTTGTCCAAAGCGGCTTTTACACCACCGGGGTTCCCATCGGCAAAAAAGGTGTTCATTATATCTAAAAGCTTATAATGTTTAGCCCTTGCCTTATTGAATTTCCCCCGCATTCCAAAGGACACCATTTCCGAAAATTCTTTTGGGAAGGCATTTGCCACCACCGAAATCACCCCTTCGGCGCCCATACTTAACATGGGAAGGGTCAGGATGTCATCGCCCGACAACACAACAAAATCTTTGGGTTTGCCATTGATTATTTCCATGATTTGCCCCAGGTCGCCCGAAGCCTCTTTTATCCCTGCAATATTGCTAACGGAATCCGCCAGCTTCAAAACAGTTTCAGCGGTCATATTGGAACTGGTACGGGATGGGACATTGTACAAATAAACCGGGACGGGACTGGCACTTGCGATATTTTTAAAATGCTGGAAAATCCCTTTTTGTTGGGGTTTGTTGTAATACGGGCTCACGGAAAGAATGCCGTCAATCCCATCAAACGAGATGGATTTAATGGTGTTGATCACTTCCTGCGTATTGTTGCCACCAAGGCCCATCATTATCGGGACACGCTTGTTCACTGTTTCTATAAAAAAATTGACGACCGCATTTTTTTCATCTTTTGATAAAGTGGCAGATTCGGACGTGGTCCCCAGGGCCAACACAAAATCAACGCCTCCTTCGATAATGTGGTTCAATACTTTTTCGAGGGCGGAAAAATCGATGGTTCCATACATATGGAAAGGGGTGACGACCGCAACGCCTGTTCCTGAAAACTTTGAAGCCATATCAGTTACTTTTTAGGATTAAAAGGTAATGTATAATTTGCTCTGACAATTCATCAATGGAAATCTCTTTTTTCTTTGGCTTAATCATAAAATCAAGGAATTTTTCGCTCTCACCGGCATACATCCCTACTTTGAATTTCGACCTGGATAACGCACTGATAAAGCGAAGCGGGTAAATATCCTCCAAACTTAAGTCGATAAGGATATCAAACTCCTTATTGATAAATTTTGCAATATAGTCATTCTTTGGGGATTCGTACCAGTTTAAGTCCTTTTTGTCAAAATAGTAGCCTGCATTGGCTGCAATGCAATAGTTTGGGATATCGTTCCTGTTCACAAAGCCCACGACCATCACCTGACGTGAAGGGGTGGTGAGCTCTTTCATAAGCAACCTCTCTTTTCTGAAATTTGTTTGGGCCGTCAATTGATATATGATCCCAATTGTTTTGGCCTCGTTCAAATTCACGAATTTCTTGTCAC
>JAADJA010000022.1 GCA_013151015.1 Chlorobiota bacterium | reverse complement strand
TTCGTACCTTCGCCCTTGGGCGCGCCTATGATCTTGTAGATCATCAAGGAATGTTAATATCATAGCTCTTTATTTTGTTGATTGTTAGACATGTCCAAAATAAATCCATTTTATTGACATTCCTGCTTTTTTGAAAATTTGTTTTCAACATAGAATTGAACAGCCCTGTAACCTCCTCAGGCTTCTTCAGATTTTCAATTCTTTTATTAGCAATGAAAATCCTTATAATATCAAGTTCGGGATTTTGCAATCCCGAACAGCCCAGGGTAATGGGAGAAAAGCTATATTCTTATTCAGATTTAATAAACAACTCACTTCCCAATACTTTATCATCTTCACGTACAACAATGATGTAAGTCCCGGGATTAAGGATGTTCAGTTTGGCTTTTTTGCGACCCCGGATATTGTTTTCCCCCTGTAGTTTTTTGCCCGAAATACTGTAAATTGAGTAATCGTAGTAATTTGTGGTTCGTGGGTCGATGTTCAATTCGTCGGTTGCTGGATTTGGATAAATATGGAGTTTCCTGATTTCCTTATTCATCGTTGTTCCCGTTTGGATTTCCAAATGCAAATCATCTACAATGAGCGTGCTCCCTTGTTTGTTGGGATCGGTGAGGAGGACGATGTTCATCGTGTCCGGGTTTACATTCGAATAAAACTGTATGGGTGCGGAAAAAGAAGTATAAGAAGGAATAGAGTCTGTTGTCCCCCATGTGCCGCCACCGATTATCTGCCCGTTTTTAAAAAACTGTATGGCGACAAATACGGAGTCGCCATATCCCGGGTGCACAACATATCCGGTCAATGAGCTTGGTTTACCGGTATATGGGATTCCTCCCGAAACGCTGTAAATTTCCACATTGCCCAATGTTGCTACACCGGGGATCAGGAAATCGTCCAATTTAATGGTCTTTAACCGAATGGCAATATTGCCACTATAGGCGTTTGAATCCGGGGTACATGTTGCGGTCCCTGGGGGCAAATAGATATTGGTCGTTTGCCAATCGGAAGGCGTTGTGGCCGAATACCAGTCCTCAAAACTATTATTGGGGATTGAATCTTGCGAAATTGTATTTGCCGAAAAGAAAAGTGCAAAAATGGAAACGATCAAAGTTGATTTTGAGATGTTGAATTTGTTGTGAGGTGTTTTCATAATATGTGTTTTAATTTGTGATTATTATTTGTTTTGAGGCAAAAATAGATGTGCAAACCGCCTGAATCTAATTTCATTTACCGAACTGTAAAATGGTTTTGCTGGATTGTGGATATGAAGGGTCAGGATGTGGGTGTACGACAAAGTGCAAATAATTCAATATTTTCTTTTTTTGCAAGTTGAAAACTTGTAAATGTCAAATCCCATCACAGATATAATCTGTGATGGGCTGGACAAATAATATGCTATCATTGGCTTATAACAGTAGTTTAAGGTGCAGCGCCCCGATAAGATTTGTAGTGTAATTTCAATTAAAGAACCAGGTGCAGCGCACCGAAACATAATATGGGGATTCACGAATCTGGATCCCGTAAAACTTATTCACCAAAAGGAACACCTATGAATAGGTTTTAATATATTTTTGTACAATGATGAGTGAGGAAAATATCATAATGGATAAATTGACAAAACTGGGAGATGAATTTTCCGGTGAAATTTTCACAGATGAATCTATCCGTTTGCTTTATGCCACCGATGCTTCTGCATATCGTGAAGTCCCACTTGCCATAGCAATTCCCCGAAATAATAACGATATCCATTTGCTGGTTTTGTTTGCACGTGAGCACAAAACCTCATTGATCCCAAGGGCAGCAGGAACATCATTGGCAGGTCAGGTAGTAGGAAATGGGATTGTGGTCGATATTTCAAAACATTTCACCAAGGTCATCGAAATTGATGAAAGAAACCATCGGGTCAGGATTGAACCCGGGGTTGTCCTGGATGAGCTGAACCTGTTGTTAAAACCCAAAGGTTTGTTTTTTGGCCCCGAAACTTCCACCTCAAACCGTTGCATGATGGGCGGTATGCTTGGGAATAATTCCTGTGGGGCGCATTCCCTCGTTTACGGAAGTACCCGTGACCATACGGTTTCGGTAAAGACGATTTTAAGTGATGGGATGGAAGCCGAATTTGGCGCTCTGGACAAAAAGGAATTTGAACAAAAATGCAAACTGGAAAACCTGGAAGGGGAAATTTACCGGAACATCAATTCCATATTGTCCGATAAAGAAAACCAGCAAAACATACGATCTGAATTTCCCGATCAATCACTGAAAAGGAGGAATACGGGTTACGCAATCGACCTTCTTCTGGAAACCGATGTTTTTTCGGATTCAAGAGGGAAATTCAATTTTTCAAAGATGATAGCCGGTTCGGAAGGTACACTGGCCTTTATCACCGAAATCACCCTGAACCTTGTCCCATTGCCCCCACCCGTGAAAGGGCTTGTGTGTGTACATTGCGAAACACTGGAAGATGCTTTACATGGAAACCTGATTGCCTTGAAATACAAACCCGTGGCCATCGAATTGATGGACAAGGTGATCATGGAACAGACCAAAACAAATATCCTCTTGAACAAAAACCGGTTTTTCATTAAAGGGGAACCGGAAGCCATGCTGATCGTGGAATTTGCCGAAGGTTCAATAGAAAAAGTGGTGCAGAAGGCCAATGAGATGGAAAAGGAAATGCTGGCAGCGAATTATGGCTATCATTTTCCGGTGATATTTGGTAAGGACATCAAACGGGTTTGGGATGTGCGAAAGGCCGGATTGGGATTGTTGTCGAATATCCCCGGCGATGCCAAACCCGTGCCCGTTGTGGAAGATACGGCCGTGAACCCACAGGTTTTGCCGGATTACATTGCGGACTTTTCTGCCATGTTGAAAGAGCATGGGCTGGATTGTGTTTATTATGCACATATTGCCACAGGGGAGCTGCACCTTCGCCCGGTACTTAACTTGAAAGACCCCAAGGATGTTGAACTGTTCCGTACTGTTGCCCTGAAAACGGCAAGACTATTGAAAAAATATAAGGGTTCGCTAAGTGGGGAACATGGCGACGGAAGGTTGCGGGGAGAATTTATCCCGTTGATGATTGGGAACAAAAACTATGCTTTGCTCCAACGCATTAAGGAGGCCTGGGACCCTGAAAACATCTTTAACCCGGGCAAGATTACGGATACACCAAAGATGAACACATTCCTTCGGTTTGAACCGGGCCAGGAAACCAAGGAAATAAAAACTATTTTTGATTTTTCCAATGACAAAGGATTCTTAAGATCGGCAGAAAAATGCAATGGCTCCGGCGATTGCCGTAAATCAGCGGTTATTGGTGGTACGATGTGCCCCAGTTATCAGGCCACCCGAAACGAAAACAACACCACACGGGCGAGGGCAAATATCCTGCGGGAATACATTACCCGGTCCAAAAAAGAAAACCCATTTGACCATAAGGAAATCTATGATATCCTTGATTTGTGCCTTTCGTGCAAGGCTTGTAAATCGGAATGCCCTTCGAGTGTGGATATGGCAAAACTAAAAGCCGAAGCCATGCAACATTATTATGATGCAAACGGTATCCCATTCCGCACACGGATGATTGCTTACATCAGTTATATCAACCACTTGGGTTCGGTATTGCCTGTTGTAACAAACTTCTTTTTGTCCAATCCATTCTTTAGCGGGATGTTGAAAAACGTGTTGGGGTTTGCGCCAAAACGGGCAATCCCTTTGCTTTATAAATTCACCTTGAAATCCTGGTTGAAGGAAAACGTCAAACCCGATAATAATCCTGAAAATACCAAGGGAAAGGTTTTTCTTTTTGTGGACGAATTCACCAATTACAACGATACCCTCATTGGGATAAAAGCCGTTAAATTGTTGAAGGGCCTGGGTTATGAAGTCCTTGTGCCAAAACATGAAATCAGTGGACGGGCTTTTGTGTCGAAAGGTTTATTGCGGAAAGCACAGAAACTTGCAATCAGGAATGTGGAGCTTTTAAAAGATATAATCTCGGATGAAACACCGCTTATCGGGATTGAACCATCTGCCATCCTGAGTTTCCGGGACGAGTATCCCGATCTGGTGGGCGATGGGTTAAGGCAGTCGGCCATCAATCTTGGAAAATCGGCTTTGATGATAGATGAGTTTATCGCCCGGGAAATAGACAAAGGAAATATAACCTCCGATTCATTTACAAAAGATGCCCGAAAAATAAAATTGCATGGGCATTGCCAACAAAAATCAATTGCATCAACGAACCCCACAAAAAAGATGCTTTCATTGCCATTAAATTATGAGGTTGTTGAAATCCCGTCAGGTTGTTGTGGTATGGCCGGTTCATTTGGCTATGAAAAGGAACATTATGACCTTTCGATGAAAGTGGGCGACTTGGTCCTTTTCCTGGAAGTGAGGAAAGCGGGGGAAGATATACTGATTTCCGCACCGGGCACAAGTTGCCGCCACCAGATACATGATGGCACAAAACGCAATGCACTGCACCCGGTGGAGGTATTGTTTGATGCGTTGAAACAGGGAATGGTTTAAACCCTTGATTGGTATTATTTTTAAAAAAATGAGAAAAACAGTATTTATCTTTTTGATTTTTGCTATTGCTTGCAGCTCACCGGTAAAAAAGAAAAAAGCTGACAACAAACTAAAAGGCGATTGGGCTTTTTTGGACAAACGGGGAATATTGACTGCTGAGAAGGTCAGGGAGTTTAAGGAGAAAGGAAAAGTCCCGGAAGATTTAAAAAAGCAAGACCAATAACAATCAGTGCCCCATTGTGAATGATAAACCATACCTCAAATATTCAGTATGTTGGGTATTTCAAAATATTACCTAATTTTGCCGCCCAAAAAAATACAATATGAGAACCGAAATTGGAAGTATGCCTGATATCCAGGAGCACATAAAAAACGAGATGGCGCTCATTATCTATTTTTATAATGATGATTGTCCGCCTTGTTTGAGCCTGCGCCCCAAGGTTGAAGCCATGGTTAAAAATGAATATCCTGAAATGGAGCTCGTTTTCATCAATTCAAAACACTATCCTGAAATCCCGGCTAGCTTTGGGATTTTTTCCAATCCCACTTTATTGGTCTATTTTGATGGGAAAGAGTCGAAACGCTTCAGCAAATATGTTTCCACATCCGAACTGTCACAATCCATCGACCGGTATTATAATCTGATTTTTTCATAAAAAAAACCCCGCCAAATTGACGGGGCAAGTTTCACAAAATGAAGAATAGTTTATTTTTTACCTAAGGATGATCTTTTCCTTCAAGCTCACGCCCTCTCCATGTATCTCGATGAAGTAAAGCCCTTTGCCCAACTTTGAGAAATCCAGGGTTTTTATCTGTTTGTCACCGATATTCACTTTTTCTTCCAAATACAGCATTTGACCATAGGCATCATAAACTTTAATAGAGGTCAACGTATTTTTATTGTAATTGGACTGTATGGACACGATCCCATTCGTGGGATTGGGGAAAATCCTGATATCGGATGTGAAATTGGTTTGATTGATACCTGTACATTCTTCAACGGTAATATAGTTCTCCATCACCAACGTGTCCGAAGTTTCTGAATCATAGGCAATGAGTGTGACATCGTATGAGCCTGCCGTACCATAGGAAATCAATGGGTTTTCATCGGTTGAAGTTTCAGGGTTTCCACCTTCAAATATCCAAAGATAAGAATCGGCACCAAGACTAAGGTTTGTAAATTGAACTTCATCATCAATACAGGCCGTTGTAAGATCGGAGGTGAAATTTGCATTTACCGAAAGTACGATACAGAAGGCTGTTGCTTCCTCGTTTTCAAACTCTCCACCATTTGCAAGCTCCACACCTGTAGTGGAATTCGTCAGCGTATAATATCCTTCACCGTATTGGCAACAAATCCCGTCACCATAGGAGTCGTAAATGGTAAAGGTATAGCAAGCTTGTGGAAGGCAAAATTCTTCGGTATAAAGTGTAAGGTTTTCCAAGGTTTCGCTTTCGCGGATCACGTTATCATCGGCATCTCGCAATTTCCAGGATGTTTCTGAGGCATACTCATCTGTCATTAACTCAAGGATGATTTTTTGCCCCGAACCATTATATGTTTTGTCCATCATGTCATTTGCGGGGTTTTCATCTTCTTCACCGTTTGGAAGTGATGTAAATGCCGAAAAAACATGTTCTCCTTCGGTAATTGCTATTTCGTCAAAAACAATATTCCCAGATTCGCCTTGTTCCAGGTTTCCTGCCCACTCCATCGTTACCGGGTTACCGTTGTCAATCGTATAGCCCACGATAAGGGACGTGATCGTATTATGCCCGGGATTTTCAACAAGGACTTCCGGCGAAAAGTTTTCCGTATCGCAATAACTGCTTTCCGGGGCAATAATATCTGCAAGCTTTGCATCAAGATCAGGGGCAACATAAAAATCAAGTTGTAGCGTATCGTTTACCGGATATTCATCATCATTGCCATTGGGGTCCGATGTGTACGATTTAAATGTGTGATCGCCCTTTGGAAGAAGCATGCTGGCGAAAGTGAACGTCTCCGTTTCATTGTATTCCAGCGAACCTGACCAAGCTTCGGAAATTACTGTTTCCTCATCGATTTGATAATTCAGGGTCAGGGATGTAAGTGTTAAATTGCCTTTGTTTTTGAAAACAACTTCGGGAGTAATCTCTTCCTGTACATCGTAGTATTCAAGCGGGGAAGTGATTTGCATTAATTGGGCATTGTAATCCACAGTGGGAACATTGGGATCGTAACCATCCATTACAAGTACACCCGAATTATTTGGATCGAGCCAGTCTTTAAGCCTTGTTCCCGATGTTCCACCACCGTCCCATGAATAGGAAACTTTTCCAAATGCATCATAGGTTATGCTTGAACAAGAGGCCGTGCCACCATGAAGCTGCCCGGTTATCCTATGGTTTTGATCAAACAGGGGAGAACCTGAAGAGCCGGGTTCCGTTGTTCCATCTTCATATTGCCCGATTTTCCAATGATCGGTTCCGCTGCCGCCCCAGCCTGTACTTGTGGGTGGGTCGTCGTCAAACGAAATTTTCTTTATATCGCCCGATGGGTGGTGGATGCAGATGGAATTTGTAGAAGGTTCATCTTCATTGTTCCAACCGGAATAAAAAACATTGTAATCGGCCGGGGGAATATCAAACAACTCAACAAGGGCAAAATCGGAAGGTGCACTTTTTGCTTTTAAGGATGCACCCGATAAAGATACAAATGGTGGTGATGAACTGGGGTTGTCGCATTCCGGGGCTTCCCAATTGAACCAAAAAATCCATGTTGACGGATTACTGTAACAATGGTTTGCGGTGAGGACATACGGAGTGCCGTCTTCCAGCGTATTGTTTACCAAAGCGCCGGTACAAAATCCACTGCTGCCCGATACGAGCATTACAACCGATCTCTTTTCGTCCTGCCAATCGTCCCCTTCAGGGCAATTGACATTGTTGTTGCATGCGCCGGACGAACCAAATCCTTTTGCATAGGCAAAGGCATCGCGGTAAGCATGGGTAACAATGTTGATACTGATAGTCCCGTGGAATGCCACATCAAAGGGTTCGTAATATTCAAGTACTGTTTCATCCCCTTTCACAAGATTGGTGGCAAATTGCCCGTCCTCCTGATTGTTGGCATCGGTAAAAGCCCCGATAACATGGGAAAGGTCAGCGTTGTAAACAAAATATTTTGCCCCTGCGGGAAGATGGTAGTTGTCGTAGGTAAGGTTGATGGAAAAAGCCCCTTTGCATTTAATGCGCAAGCGCCAAATACGGTCGTTGTTTGGAAGGGTTTCCCAAATCCCCGAATTGTCAAGGTTGAGGTTTACGTCAAAATTTTCGCCAAAACGCCAGGGGATGTCCTTATACTGATTGTTGATTTCGTCTTCGGCGATTAGTTGGTTCACATCCACGGCCGGCATATTCTCAATGGGGACATCGCCCATCGACAGTTGATGGTCGAAGCCATGTGGTTGGCCTCCTTCGGAAAGCTGTGCGAACGTGTAATTGGAAAAAATGAGTGCAAAAAGCACGAGGGTAAAAAGTCTTTTCATCTGAGATTGTGTTTTTGTGATTATTTTGGAATACATTGAATTGACAGCCTGAAATGGGTTTTGTTTGCCAAAACCTATTTTTTAACAAAAAATTAACATATGGAGCTAAGCTCAATAAAAGAAGACGGAAGTTTTGTTCTCCCGTCTCTTTGAATGCAAATGTGTCAGCCATCGAGGATTACATCTTAATCCGGCACCTGGCTCTGATATCCTGAATTAGCTTTTGCCGGGACTTGTCCGCCTCCACCGAGGTTTGGTTTCCAAAAGTTGCTTTCATCTGTGTTTTGAACAATATTGTTTAAACTAAAATCACCTCCAAGGTAGCCTGAGTTGCCCAGGTCAATTTTCCAAACAGACGACTCATCCGTATTTTGAACGACCCCATTTCCATTTCCATCCCCGGCAATCATCCCCCAAACACCGCTACCTATATCTTTGTGGCCATTGACACCTCCATATGCCTGGTTTGCCCCTGATGTAAAGTCGTAATTAAAAGTCCCACCCCCGGAAGTCAATCCATAATTTGACATTACCGCAAGATGGTTTCGATGGAAGACAACTGCATATAAGTTGTTCGAAAATGTTGTGTTGAAGTTGAGCGGGCTGGAGCCATCCAATCCCACGACCGTACCATTGCTGAGGACAAACCCTGCCTGTGTCCCAATAACCGTCGCCGAAGTCGCATTTGCCGGAGTAGTGGCATCGCGTAACTGCACAAGTACCCAATCAACGACGTTGGCAGGGATACTCCCCACATTTTCGGAACCTGCATAAAGCCATTTCGGTGTCATGTTA
The DNA here is from genome assembly GCA_013151015.1 of Chlorobiota bacterium. GTDB lineage: Bacteria > Bacteroidota > Bacteroidia > Bacteroidales > JAADJA01 > JAADJA01. Next base: position 8,098 of record JAADJA010000022.1, on the reverse strand, counting down.
TCGTAAAAAGGTAAAGTTGGGTTGAAAGGCTGCGATAAAGGGATGCTTCCTGCTGTCCGTAAATCGGTATTCATATTTGTCCCGTTATAGGGCCCTTCAAGGAAAACCTTCAGATTTATCAGCAAACCAGCCGCTCCCGTGATGCCACCATTACTTGTCAGTGGCAGCGGAACCCCTTCGTTGAGGGCAATGTTGCCGAAATTTACGTAGGCAAATTCATTAACGCTAAGATCAGGAGTAAGCTGAAATCTAATCTTAAACAAAGTCCCGGCAGAAGTCATGGGCAGTGTCCCGGCACCGGCAAAGCTTATTTGGTTTCCAGTTATGTTACTGACAAATGACCAAGTAGTGGTTTGTGGCCCCGGCTCTATACTTAGCGCAACAAGTTCAGGTGTCCTGTAAGTGATAGTCCCATCAAATGAATAGATGTCCTGGCCAGCGGGAAAATCCGAAATATTTACTTCAAGGTCGTAAACTGAATTTACCATTGCACTTGCATTGTCAATATCAAGATAGGTATCGTAAACAGTTATATTTCCGCTACTCCCGGTAGCACCTACATTGTCGGTTGCCGTTACCTGGACAACCCCGCTATGGTGGGCAGTGAGCAATCCACCTGCATCAATTGTGGCTACCGTGGTATTTGATGTGCCCCAGGTATATGGCGGGATCCCACCTGTTGCCGAAAACAAGTGCGTTTCACCGGCAACAAGTGTGTAAGTATTTGGCGATACAGTAATTGTTGAAAAATTAATTGTGGAGAAATATCCATTATCAGTAGTTGCAGGAAGGTTCTCGTTAAACAGGGCTTCTGTAAAACTTAACGATGATCCCCCTGTATTTACGGAAGAAACATCAAACCTGACATAGCATAATTTGCCACTGCCACTCAAAGGTGTTGTCCCTGCAAAAGCAATGTTAACCGTTCCGGCAATGGTATTGTTAAAGGAAACGGTATATCCATTTAACAAAGTACCGGTGGTGATTAGGGCTGTTGGGGTAAGTATGTTTTGATTATACGTAAAACTTGTATTCCCTGACATTATCCCCAAGCCGGATAGGCTTGTGGTATATATCGGTATATCTATGGTTGCTCCCTCCCTGCCATTCGGTAGTGTCATGGATACTCAATTGCATTGCCCTGATTTCTATCCACCCTGTAATCGTATCCCGTGTGCCATTATTATCCTGGGCAACCACTTTTGTTAAACCATGCGCATTTGCAGTTAACAATCCTGAAGAACTGATAGAAGCAACAGCCGGATCAGTAACAAACCAAGAATAGGGTGCTGTCCCTCCACTTACATAAAACTGTAAATTATCGCCAACAGTTAACAAACCGTTGTCGGGATAAACATTAATTGTTGGGAGTGCAGCTATTGAAATGGAACCGTTATCAAATGTAATTGCAGGAGTTCCTTCATTAAAAAAATTATATGTGGCAGTGCCATCAAAATTTAACGATGACCCCCCGGAGCTTATACATTGGAAACGCATATAGAAAAGAATACCTGTCCCGGTCAGGGGTGTTGATCCTGCCCCGGCAATAAACAGATAATTATTGCCGGAAACATTTGAAGTTGGTGTTCCCCATGTTTGCGACATTGTCCCTGTTGTTTCAATAGAAACAAATGAAAGGCGTGCAGCATTGTGGTAAATCTTGAATTGATAGGAGTAGATGCTCTCCCCGGTTACCGAGTTGTCAACGTAAATTGGAATATTGACAAAGTCACCAATATCTGCTGTTAGATCCGGTATCCTCAATTCAACGGGATTGTCTGCCAGGGAAATATTCCCCAGCAAAGCAACCGCTATTAGTACAAAAATATATTTGATCTTTTTCATTTTGTCAGTTTTTTAAAGGTTAACAAATTCAAATGTTATAAGTCCGTCATTGCGAAGAACCTGCAATAGGTTTGTGATGTGGAATCCTGAAGCAATCTGTTGGTTCATGGACCATTGCCCAATGCTTGAACAGATTGCTTCGTCGTGCCTCTTCGCAATGATGGTGATTAATTGACATATTACCTGACAATCTGAATTTTTCTGGTGACCACATTATCTTGTGAAATCATCCTGATAAAGTAAGTTCCGTTCCTTAGTGTATTTCCGTTCTGGTCGATCCCGTTCCATGATATGTTATATGTTGCGGCATCGTGTTCGCCATTTGCAATTTCGGCCACCATTTTTCCATAGATGTCATAAACCAAAATGGCAACTTTTTGTTTGTCACCGGAAATCTGATAATCAATGTTCAATTGATTGCTGAATGGATTTGGGTAACATGAAAGTTGGGTCTTCCCATTTTCAAGGTCGTTTCCAAAACCTGTCGTAAAACCGTTTACGCTCACCGACCCATCGGTTACGTTCCATGAAAGATCGGTTTCATTTCCCATAAAGGATTTCGCAACAACCGGTGTAGTTAATCCAGCGTTAACGTTTTCATTTACCTTAAAGATAATATTTGCCGCATCCATGGCATATTCAAGTGGCTCAATTCCCGCAAATGCAATTTTGATTGTCCCGGTTTCATTGTCAATTGAGAAATTAACGTTCATTCCCGAAATGAGGTTTTCAACATCAACAGCTTCGAGGATTTCAGGGTCAAAGGAAATTGTCATCCCCATTGCGTACAGATCAGATACATCCGTGATAGTAAGTGGAAGGGCAAACGTTTCACCAAAATCGACTTCAGCGTTGCCGACCATAAGTTCGACTTCGGAAACAGGTGCAGGTGCCGGGCTTAACAAAGCAGCCGGGAAATAATTGATTAAACCAACAACATATTGCAGTATCAGGGAACCATCATAAGCAGTAATGCCCGCTGCCCCGCTAACATCGGCAACTCCCTGTTGAGTTGGATTTAGCGTTATTGAACCAACAACGTGTTGTAATATCAGCGAAGCATCATAGGCCTGTACTATACTGTTTAAACTGGCATCGCCAAGAAGTGGGTTAATGGCGCCACTTGTTCCATAAGGATCATAATCCACACCATCTGAAACTTCTTCACCTGTTCCACCCGGGTTTCCTGAATGGGTTGGCCCGGAGTTATCTCCCCACCAACAGTTTTCTGCATCAATTACGAAAGACTGGTTTACATTGTTTACGGCCATGTAATATGTCATGCCATCGAAATCACAATAATTTATAGTTGGATTTGAAGCTCCTGTTGCATATACACCTCCATAGCAATTATTAAAAGAGCAATTTAAAATGGATGGGCTTGCACTTGTTGTATAAATTGCACCTTGACTCGAAACATGCCTGAAAATACAATATTCGAAACGGGTCAATGGATCCAAGGCCACATCGTTGATTCTTATACCACTCCATTTCGAGTAATCGTGTGCAGTTGCATCCCCGTCGGCATTGGTGTCACCACCGTAAAAGTCATCGGTGATGCTTGTAAAAACAATACGGTTGCCTGATGTTGAAAGCCCTTCGGCAATTAAGCCATTGTTTACATTCATATACCCCGAAGTAAATTTACAGATAACCCCCGGGTCAATGGTTAAGGTAACCCCTGTCCCTATTGTATAATTGCTGAATATATAAGGGATATTCGATATTCCGCCAAATGGCCTTTTAGGCAATGTAACATCCTGGGTCAGGGTTTCATAGTTTACCGCAATTCCTTTATAAGTTGTACCTGTTATTGTATTCCCTGATAATGTTGCAGGAAATGAAACCAGGGAAATCTGGAGTGGGGCCAAGGTCAGATCATTGAAGGTATTATCAGTAATATTGGGTGCGCAAACCCCCGAATTAGTGATTCCGTAATTGGAAATCTGGTCAAAAGTATTATTTGAAATTGTTGGGGATGCACTATACAACTGAACCGGATTGCTCACGTACCGGATAATTGATTGGTCAATATAACTTGCATCGTCGCTTACATCATTAAACCTAAAATATACTCCAGATGTTGTAGGGGTGGAAGCTGAGCCATTTTGCTCGGTATCGGCCGGGTTTCCGTAATCATCGTCGCGGTAATCGGTAAAAACAACAGGGTTTCCGGGAGTTCCGTCAACCTGCAATTTTCCGTTTACCGTAAAGGAGCCACCTTTTATCACTGTTCCTGCAGGTATTGTAATGGTTGTTCCCGAGTTAATTGTTATGCTACCAAACATATAGGTAATATTGGAATATCCTGCAAAGTTCCGTTGAGGGATGGTGGCCGTTTGTGAATAGGTTTCATTTTTTATGCCTATGGCCGTATATTTTATATTGGCAAGGGTATTCCCTGAAAAAGTTGGATTTGAGAACATGGCCATATAGATTGGGTAAGCTGTAAAATTATATATCTGGCAATTGGTGATACTTGGGTTGGCCGAACCAAAAATCCCGATTCCACTGTAATTCCCCTGTTGGAATACAACATGGTCAATCTGGACATAGGCGTCCTTTACCTGAACAGCGCCCTGGTCAAAAGTATATGATGTTCCTCCGGCATATCTTACTTCGGAATAGATTAGTTTATTTACCGCATCATCCCCTTCGGGATAATACATAAGCCCTTCCCAATCGGAATTTCCGGGAACAGAGCTATTTCCGTCATTGTTGGTATCGCCTCCGGCTGAATCATCTTTGAATGATGTGAAAATAATCTTCTGGCTTGAGGTACCTACTGAACTTAAACCGCCGTGTACCCGAATCCCATCAAAATAACTTCCCCTGAACTTGATCACAATGCCTGCTTCAAGTGTTAACACAAAACCAGAACTAATTGATAATTCATCAATAATATATGCTATATTGGTAAAACCAGCTATGTTCCTTTTGTTCAATGTGGCATTTGCCGAAAGCGTTCCTTCAAGGATGAAAATACCGTTACTTCCATTGGCCGTAAACGAAATATTTGAAAATGCCGGATTTGATGTTAAAGACATTGCAATCGGGTCACTGCTGCTATTTTGAATATCCACATAATTATAGGTAGGAGCTGAATTTCCATCGCAACGTATCCCGTAACCTGAACTTTGGTCAATCAAAGTATTGGTAATTGACGGCGATGCATTTAATGTCCAAATTGTCCCATAACTACTACTGCCACCATATTGTAAGTCTGCATAGCTTATTGCACAGTAGGCATCATCACTTGTCTCCTTAAATTCAATGTATCCCCAGTTTCCCCTGGAAGGCGTGGTCGCATTTCCGTCCCCATTGGTGTCCATTGGGTTTCCAACGTTATCATCATATAATGAGGTGAAAATGACATGTTCCGAAACGGTTCCGTTTATTTTGAACCCACCATCAATATACCATCTCTTACCTTGTATTTTGATTACTACACCGGGGTCAATATCCAGGTTTGTCCCGTTTTTAACAGTGATATCTTCAAGCAATACATAGGTTATATTGTTGTACCCTGCAACATTGCGTTTGCTTATGGTTCCATCCACAACCACATTATGCCCTATTAACCCGAGGGCATTTAAGCCACAATTGACATATGTATTGCCACTATAGGTGGGATTGGCAGAACCTGACAATGAAAGTGGGGTTTGTGTGATATTGATAAAATTGTTGTTGCTTAGGATTGGGTTTGATGCCTGATAGGCTGAAACACCATAAGCTGCCTCACGGACTTCACAATTTGAAATTGTTGGCCCGGCAGGGGAAGGAGCCGTCTGGCTTAGTGTGATAATTGAACCAGCGTGCACATAATGGTTTGATCCCCCGTTGGAGTAGTAATAGTTATAAACACTTGCATATTTAATTGTGACATTGTCCACAATAGATGTTGGGTCATAGCCATTTTCAAAAATAATTGCACTTATGTCATTTGTGGTTGGTGTTGTAATTGTGCCATCTTTATTCGTGTCTCCCGGGTTTCCAAAATTATCATCTTTAACTGATGTTAATACTATTCTGTCTGCCGGGGTACCATCGGCAATCAATTTACCCTGAATTTGAATTCTATATGAATAAGTGGAGGATTTAATAACGATACCCGGATCGATAGTTAGTGTATATGCCGGGGGCACAATAATCGTGGATAGCATATAATATGTGATATTGTTCACAGTCGTAAAATTACGTTTGATGATATGTGCATCAGCGGTAAGTGTACCACCAATAAGGCCAATGGCATCGTATTGATTATCTGAAAATGACAATACATTGTTGGTGAAAGTTGGATTGGCTTCAAATGACATGGCAATTGGCGTTAATGTACTTGATCCAATTGTATTATTTGTGAAAGTTGGATTTGATGCGTATTGGAAATAGGCACCAAAGTAGTTTTGCGAAAAATCACAAAGATCGATCGTCGGACTTGCATCCAATAGTGTAACCCCTCCTGCACTTCCACCTCCGGCATACCTAACCATGCACCTGCGCATCACACTGGCATCATTGCTTTCGTCATAGAAATAAATGCCGCTCCAGTTTCCAACTGCAGGTGCCGTTGCCGTACCGTCACCATTGGAGTCACCGCCCCAGTTGTCATCCCTGTAGGAGGTAAAGTAAATATTTTGTCCAACACCTGCATTGGCTGTAAGTGTTCCCCGTATATATAATCCACTACTGAATTTTAATATGTTTTCATCTGCAATTGTGAGAGTGCTGCCATTGTTAACCGTAAAACTCGTACGAAAATAAAAAGGCACGTTCACATAAGGCAAGCTCCAATTGGTGCCCATTGCACTTGGATACACATAAAAGACATCATAGGTGTTGCCCGTAAACGTATTTGACCCGGTTACAGTTAAATCACCTGTATTTCCCAAGTATAAAGGATAATTATTTGACGACAATGTACAGGAACTGATACTGACTTGTGCGGCATCGGCAGTTACATATATTCCATAGTTGCAATTCAGGATACTGGTATTTGAAATACTTGTAACACCCGAACCGTTTGCCTGGATTCCGTGTCCTGAACTTACATATCCGGTCAGGTCGATAATGGCATTGGAAACATTTACAGTACCTGAGGAGTATATTCCAAATTGGTACATATTCTCAATAACGCCTCCCGACATCGTAAAGCTTCCGCCTGAATATACATCCAAATACCGACCATACTCAATAGTGCAATTCGTAAATGTTGATGTTGATCCTGAATAAAAGGTGAGGTAATTCCATTTCCCCGGTGCTGGGCTACCGTCATTTGAAGTAAAAACAGTTGATGTTGCATTGATATGGCCATAAGCGTACATCGATCTGCCATTGTCAAATTTCACCTCAACACCTGAATTAATTGTTAGGGTATAGGTTGCTGCAACAGTCAGGTTCCCGGTTACAATATACGGGCTTCCGGCCAGGTTCCATGTAGTGTTGGAACTTATTGTCCCTGAAACATTGGTTTGACTGAAGGCTATCCCAAAGATAGCGAGACTAATGATTAAAGTAAGTAGTTTTTTCATGATGCTTAAAATTTAATGAATATAGTTATTAGTTATTTCCGAAAAGATTATGTGGTTAATTTACGACAAAATTACAATATTCTGAAATCGAAATCAAGTTATTATGTTAATGAGACGTTAAAAAAATAAACAAGAGTACAAAGTACCGAATTTGGAAAAAGTCAAACAATACCCATAGATAGATATTTCTTACAAGGAGTGGGTTGAAGATTGTGTAGTTCTGTATTTTGATATGGCACACAAAAAAACAATCGGATAGATTCGTAGATATGTAAGCTGCCATACGCATCGTCAACACAATTATCATTTGATATACTCCTGGATGGCAACCACATATTTTTCAAAGGCAGCTATCCCTTTGGCGTGATATTATATTGGGTTATTTGGCTAAGTTCTAATTATTACCGCTTTTTTTAGGATAATTCCCAAAACCCCCATACTTTCCCTTGACCGTAAGCTGTTCAAGGATCAAAAAATCCCGTTGGGGATGTGCTGTTTGTAACCCTGTACGAACCGCAGGGAGTGCAGGGCTGCTTATCGAAGCATGAACAGTCCCGTACGGGACGGCCTTTGGGACATAAAGTTGCCCGGGCGAGACCGTCCCATACGGGACTGTTCACCCGGTGCTGCCCTTCACCGGACTTGCCCTTAAAAAGGGGGCTTCGTCCGGTGTTACATATAGGTCGTACCTTCGGTACTATTACATTTTGCTGTAATAAGCAGAA
>JAADJA010000173.1 GCA_013151015.1 Chlorobiota bacterium | reverse complement strand
AATCCTTTTTGAGCATAACGGTTATGAGGTTTTTACCAGTTTAAATGTGAATGATGCTTTAGATATCGTAAATAATGAAAAGATAGAACTCGTTCTTACCGACATCAATATGCCCGGTAAAAGCGGCTTTCAGTTTATATCGGAATTAAAGGAGGGTGAAGAAACCCATGGGATTCCGGTTTTGGTAATTTCAAGTTACGACAGCAAGGATATTATTGCCCGTGCAATGGAACTCGGGGCTGTTGGTTTTATGCGAAAGCCATTTCTTCAATACCATCTGAAACTTGTTACCGATATAATTGGCAACAAAGATTAACACATACAACAATTTTTTAGTCGATACGAGGATCGAAGTTGGAGAGCTGACGCTCTCCTTCTTCTCTTTTTGATGCCCTGGGAAAAGCAAACCTTTTTACAAGCTGAACGATTCCCTTCCCATTTTGCCATAAATCATAAATGTAATTCGTTGAACCTTTTGAAAGGATTCTGGTTTATCCCGTATGGATTATTTGTTTGGGTTTTTAAAAGCGTTTTTTGATTTATTGACTATGATGGCCCCCTGGCTTTTGATCGGGTTTTTATTTGCCGGCTTGCTCCATGTTTATATGCCCAAAGAAAAAATCACCCGCTTCATGGGCAAAAAAAACCTGAGGTCGGTTATAAATGCAGCCATACTCGGAGTACCCTTGCCACTTTGCTCATGCGGCGTAATCCCTACCGGCATTGCTTCCATAAAGAGGGTGCTTCAAAAGGCGCCACGGTTTCCTTTCTGATTTCCACCCCACAAACCGGTGTGGATTCCATTTTGGTCACCTTATTCCATGTTGGGATTGCTATTTGCCCTGGTAAGACCGGTGGTTGCTTTCTTGAGCGGGATTTTTAAGGGAAGCATAATTTATTGGATAGGAAAGCCCGGGCAGAAAAAAGCGGGGGAATAAATATGCAGGCAGAACTTTACGAAGGGGGGAACAAAGGGAGGATAAAAGCCATGTTCCGATATGCTTTTTACGAGTTCCTGATGGATATTGCAAAATGGCTGATTATGGGGCTTGCCATTGCCGCTTTGATCGAAATGGTGCTCCCCGATGATTTTTTTACCATGTACATCGGAAACGAATTTTTAAGCATGGGCATTGTTTTGCTGGCGGCCATTCCTGTTTATGTTTGTGCCACGGGCTCCGTGCCCATTGCCGCTGTTTTTATGATGAAGGGCTTGTCACCCGGTGCGGCTTTGGTTTTCCTGATGGCCGGGCCGGCAACAAACACGGCAACCATGGCCGTAATCGGAAAGGCTATCGATAAACGGACACTCGTTGTATATCTAACGACCATCATCATTAGTGCCTTTTTCTTTGGGGGCATCACCAATCTCTTGCCAAGGGAATGGTTTGTGTTTGCACTGCAAAACATGGCACACGATCATACTCACCATATTTTCCCGGAATGGGTGAATACTGTTTCGGGAATCGTATTAATCTTGTTAACCTTAAATGTATATTTGATGAAGTTTTTTAATAAAAGGAATAAAACGGTAATTGCTGAGCCTAACAGCGGTTTACAGGAAATAATAAAGTTGGGCGTAACCGGAATGACCTGCAACCATTGCAAGGCAAATGTGGAGAAAAACTTGATTAACCTTGAAGGGGTGGATTTTGTGAATGCAGATCCACAAAGTGATGAAGTAATCCTGAAGGGGGGGCGTATCGACCTTTCCAAAGTGAAAGATGCAGTGGAGAGCATCGGATATGGGTACAAAGGTGAACTGGACAAGTAAGGATTTCGAAATTGAGCATAAAAAAACCGGGATTCTTTTAGAATCCCGGAACATTTCCCTCCAATTAATTAGCCATGATACGAAGGTAAATTTTAAATTAAAAGCTTCACGTTGCAAATGTATATCAGCAAGTTGGAGTGTGCAAGTTTATGTGGTGGACAAAAAGGGGACATGGGAAAACGATTTTCAACTTGTTCAGGACAGGGTATCTTTGCAAAAGGATCTTTCACCCCTTTTGGTTTTTTTCATATGGCCATTGTTAAATATATGTTAAATTGAATCAAACCCAATGGTTTGTTGTTGGATTTTGGTTTTTTTGCATAAAGTCACCATATCCACAATTTGGTTTTTATCCCCTTTTATCGCCTTTTGGCTAATCTGTGAAATTTACTGCTATGAAGAATTTACGAATGTTACTTATAACAGGTTTGCTCATCTTATCCAGTCATTTATTAAGCCAAACCGAAACAAATGTTCACGCTTTGGAAGAAATATCTGAAATACAATCCACATTGTACCAGCAAAAATGAACCGAAGTTCAAATTTATGCAGATGCGAACAATATTCCCATACGTGTGGAGTCGAGCGATGGCAGAATAGTAGAGATGATGTATCTCGATGTATTTGGGCTACCACAGTATTATACCACCAATAATTCAAATGCTGCAATATCCATTGGCTCCTTGCACGTATTCCAGGGTGGAAGTCTTGGTGCCGACCTTGATGGTGAGGGGATGACCCTTTACCAATGGGATGGTGGCAAGATATACTTTAAACATCCTGAATTGTTGGGCAGGGCGTTCCCATCCGATCAAAACAGCCCAGATTCCAGACATGCGACCCATGTTGCTGGAACCATGGTTGGTTCGGGCGTTAATCCCTTGGCACGTGGAATGGCACCGAGGGCAATCTTGTCCTCCTATAACTGGAACAACGATATTGCTGAAATGGCATTGGGCGCCTCCCGGGAAGCTCTTCTTTCAAACCATTCGTATGGTTATATTAGGGGTTGGTATTTTGTTTCTGGTATGTGGAATTGGGCCGGAAACCTGGATATAAGTGTTACTGAAGACTACCAGTTTGGGTTTTATGACGAAAATACACGCCTTTTTGATGAAGTTGCCTATTATGCCCCTAATTATCTAATCGTAAAATCGGCCGGGAATGATCGGGGCAATGGCAGCGCGATTGAAAACCCTCCTTATCCGGTGGATGGGCCATATGACTGTCTTCCGCAAGTGGCTACAGCCAAAAACATTCTTTCAGTAGGTGCTGTCTTTGATTTGCCTGGAGGGTATAAGGGGCCTTCAAGTGTTAATATCGCCCCTTTTAGTTCCTGGGGACCTACGGATGACGGGCGGATAAAACCGGACATCGTTGCAAACGGAATTGGGTTATTGTCATGCACGGAATTAACTTCTTTATATACGCAAGAGGTATTGTATGGGAAATACAGTGGAACTTCCATGGCGGCACCTTCGGTAACCGGTTCGCTGGGCTTGATCCAGGAGCATTATCAAAGCATAAACGGCACTGGGAATTTTATGTTTTCCGCAACATTGAAGGCATTGGTCATCCAAACAGCTGACGAGGCCGGGACAGAGCCGGGACCGGATTACTCTTATGGATGGGGATTGATGAACACTACAAAAGCATTGCTCAAGATTTCAGAGGATCAGATGATTGATGTGATAAGCGAACATGTACTTGATGAAAACCAGGTATATTCAAGGGAAGTATATGTAAGTGGGAACAAGCCTTTAAAGGTCACGGTTGTTTGGACTGATTTTCCGGGGACACCTACCTCCCCACAGCTCGATCCCTTGGACCCCATGCTGGTGAACGACCTTGATCTGAAGATAACTAAGGACGGCAATACCTGGTTTCCCTGGAAGCTTGACAGGGACAACCCAGCAAATCCTGCAAGCAGTACCACCAAAAACGATGTGGACAATGTGGAGGTCGTTCTTATCGAAAACCCAATACCGGGGAACTATGCAATCACGGTTGACCATGATGGTTCCCTGACAAATGGTTCACAAGCTTTTTCAATGGTTGTTGACGGGATATCGGAAAACAATCCGCCAATTGCAGATTTTTATTATACGGTAGGAATTGAAGGGAACCCCAAGGACGTTCAGTTCATGGATGCTTCATTTGGAGAACCGGGCACCTGGTCATGGACGGTGTCGCCCAATTACATAAGCTTTATCGGGGGGACAAACGCAAGCTCCTGGAATCCCCTTATCCGGTTTGATGAACCAAATTGTTACGATGTGACAATGACGGTTTCCAATTCCTTCGGGACGCATCAGGTGAACAAGCAAGTATGTCACGAGCCTTTGCCCTGCAACTATTGCAGTTCAAGCTATGCCAATGTCCCCGACACTTTTATTGCAATCGAACATGTTAGTTTTAATACCATTTCCAACAGTAGCGGGAATTTTAACGGTTTGGTCGGCTACGAAGATTATACCGATATCCCCACGGATGTGTTCAGGTTTTCAACGGTAAAACTTGAGGTGAAGGTCAGCTTATCTTTTCCTGGTATTTTTTCGGGATATTGTTTTGCCTGGATCGATTGGAATCAAGATTGCGATTTTGATGATCCGGGGGAAGAGTATAACCTTGGGTCATTTATTGATTCTGACGTGAATGATGTAAAAGATCCTTTAAGTATGGATATAATTGTCCCTGGTAACGCATTAAAAGGCAAGACCCGGATGCGGGTCGCCATACGGGAAGGCTTGGAACCGACCCCTTGCAATGTGGGAACGGAAAAAGGCGAGGTGGAAGATTATACCATTGTTGTCCATTATTCCGATTATCCAGGATTTTGGACCGGCTTGTCGTCAAGTGAGTGGGCCGTGCCTCAAACTGGTCGGGCGGTATTCTCCCCGATGCGAATACAGATGTGAGCATACCTAAAGATGTCCCCCGCTTTCCTGCCCTCGATCATGGATTGTCAATTAATCAAAACAGCACACAAAATTATAATTGTAAAAGCCTTACATTGGAAAATGGGGCGAGGCTGGCCGGATCATTATTTGATATTATAAATGTTTTTGGGAATCTGACGCTAAAACCCAACTCTGTCCTTTCCAACCCTCAATCATTGCGCATCAATTCCGGGGGGGCCTTGCTAATGGACAGTGCTTCCATCAAACCTTCCTATGTATCTGGTCAAGGGAGTACTTCCGCAGGTGTGTTTTTTAATGATGGATCGTCTATCTCGCTCACAAATAGTGATATAACTTTTGGGCAATTTTTATCAATAGGGCAAAACGTGAATTGGACGATTAATGGGCTAAACCCGTTTTTTTCGCTCTTTTATAACGATCAATATACAAGTAAAATCAATAATAATTCGAATACGGTTTATTTTGATGATTTTACGATTTGCAAAGGAACCGAAACCTCGTACAAAGGAACCTCTTCCGTTGATTTTGAGGTGTCAAGTTTAATCATTGAACCTGATGCGCGCTTTACGCTTGAAAGTGGGAACGGGATGTTGATATACAGTCGATTGGTCTTGGATGATGAAAAATATGAACCGGCCGGTTCCTTTATCAATAATGATATTGTCGTCATTGAAGATGAAGAGGTGTTTGCCAGGCAATACCTTGAGGATGGCCGATGGCATTTTGTTTCTTCTCCCGTAATTGGGGGCCAATCCGGGATATTTACCGGGATCTATATGAAGTCCTGGGACGAAGCGTCCTACGCATGGGACTATATTGTAGAAACAAATGTCCCGCTTAACCCGGGAACGGGTTTTGAAGTTTGGTCAACATTAGGGACGCCGACTGTAAGCTATGAGGGGACTGGGTTTGTGGATACGGATGTTGCCATACCGCTAACTGCAACAGATAATAACAATGATTCAAATATCGGCGTTGGCGAAGGTTGGAACCTGGTCGGGAACCCTTTTACTTCTGCCATGGACTGGGGGACAGGCAATGATCCGGTCGCAGGATATAATTTGTTGGGCCTGGACAATACGATTTACCTTTGGAACGGGAGCCAATATTCAAGTTTCAACCCTGCCGGTGATGGGGTAGGGGTAAATGGAGGTACACGGTATGTTCCTGCCATGCAAAGTTTTTTCATAAAAGCAAATTATTTTTCCCCACAAATCACCTTGCCCGCAACTGCACGCATACATTCGCCTCAACCTAATTACAAAGGGGGCAGCCCCTTGTACCCTCAACTGAGGTTGGCCGTAAAGGGTTCAGGGTATTCAGATGAAACATTGATCCGGGTTATTGAAGAATCAACAACAGGCTTTGATGGGCTGTACGATGGATATAAATTGGATGGGATAAAGGAAGCGCCCCAACTGTTTTCGTTTTTTGGGGATGACAGGTTTTCTATCAATACCATACCCGCAATAAGCCGGGATTTAATTGTGCCATTGGGCCTCACATCAGCAATTCAAGGTGCTTTTGTACTGGAAATAAGCGAACTTGAAAATTTTGGGGAAAGTGTTGTGTTTTATTTCGAAGAAATCAAAACAGGCCTTTTCTATGAAATCAAAGAGGGTTTTTCGCTTTCTTTGCAATTGGGGCCTACAGATGAGGGCCATCGTTTTAACCTTCATTTTAAAGATGCCGATGTGGAAGGTTCGGACGATGATTTACCGACGTTAAAGGTTTATTCAGGTTCGGGGAATATCTTTATCTATTCGATGGAAACAGGGAATTACGAGGTGGGTGTTTTTGATGTGGTCGGGCAGCTTGTTTTTAAGGATAAGCTTACTGGGGCTGGGTTAAAGACAATTCGGATGGATGGGGGAACTGGGAATTATATCGTGAAAGTTCATAATGATGCCCGGGTATTCACTACCAAAGTGTTTGTTCGATAGCCACGCCCCTTTTGGTTCACAAATATGTGATTCAGGTTTAGGGCGATAACCTTAAATCCCCCTGATAAAATCTTCAAGTTTTTCGGAACGGTCGAGTTTTAGTTTTTTACGGATACGGTACCGGTTTTTCTTTACCCCTTCCATGGTGATGTTAAGGACTTTGACAATATCGTGGGAGCTAAGCCCGATTTTCAAATAGGCCGCAAAACGTTTTTCACTTTCAGTCAGCCCTGTTGACAGTTTTTCAAGTTTCCCGAAGAATCCATTGTGCAACTCCTGAAAATGCTCTTCGAACAGTTTGCGGTCTTCTTCACTTTCATCGTAGGATTTAATAAGGAGGAAAAGCTGGTTGATTCCGCTTATGCCCGAATTTTCCTTTTTCAATTCGATAATTTGTTTTTTCAGGGAAGCCAATAAGTTCTGCTTGTAAACACTGTTCAGCGAAAGCAGGAAAAGCTCACGTTTTTTATGTTCAACAATATCTTTCAGCAAATCTTTCGATTGTTTCTCTGCTTTCAGCCTTTCGTTGTTGTATTCGGCTATCAGCAAAACCGAACGGATACGGGCCAGGAGTTCTATTTTGTCGATGGGGTAGCGGATAAAGTCAACCGCACCTGCCTGAAATGCTGTGTTCAGGTTTTTGGTGGATTTGTTTACCGCCGTAATCATAATGATGGGTATATCCTTCGTGACCGGGTTTTCCTTAAGTTTTTCAATTGCTGTAATCCCATCCATGACCGGCATTTCCCAATCCATGATAATCAGGTCGGGGATGGTTTTTTCAGCTTGTTCAACGGCAATCAAACCATTTTCGGCCCTGCTGATTTCGTAATCGGTATCAGCCAGTCCAATATAGGTTGAGATTACCATAAAGTCACTCATCTGGTCGTTGACAACCAATATTTGTTTTTTCTTCAATTTCTTTTGTTTAATAATTATACAAAGGAACGGAAAACATAAAAGTGCTCCCTTCGCCTTCTTTGCTTATCACTTGTATTTCCCCCCCATTTAATTCAACAAATTCCTGGCACAAAACCAGCCCCAGGCCGGCCCCTTTTTCATTGTTGGTTCCCGCACTCGTAATCTTATTGGAATCCAAGTCCCCAAAAATATTTTTTATTTGGCTTTCGGGGATGCCCACACCCGTATCGCTTATCGACAGATAAATGAAATTTCCGCCAATGGAGGATTTTATCTTCACCTGTCCTTTATCAGGTGTGAATTTCAGTGCATTTGATAATAAATTCCGGATAACGATATCGAGCATTGTTTTATCAAAATAACCGATCAGGTCGGGCTGGACTTTGTTGATAAGGTGAATGTCCTTTAACTTAGCATGGCTCGAGTAGAGTTCCATATTTTCCTGAACAATGGAGTTCACAGGGTTTAGCCCGGGGTTAAATGATATTTGCCCCATTTGGCTCCGTGACCATGACAAAAGGTTCTCAAGCAAGAAATAGGTGGCATCTGCCGTTGGTTTATAGGAATCCATAAGCTTGTATATTTCCTCTTTGCTTATTTTGTCAAATTCGTTCACTATGAGGTCAACTATGCTTTTATTTGTTGATATGGGCCCTCTTAGGTCGTGCGATATAATCGAAAAGACCTTATCTTTTGTCAGGTTGGCCTCCTTCAGTTTCTTTTCGGACTCAACCAATTTCTTTAATGTTTTCACGCGTTGCGAAATATCCCGTATTACCCCTTCCATTTCCAGGGGCTTGCCGTTCTCATCAAATGTTATGCTTGCGCTGAAGGAACAATCAAGGGGTTTGTTGTCTTTTGTTTTTAGCTTAATGTCAACATCTTTAACAGTGCCCGTTTCAAGGAATAACCTGCCAATCCTTTCGTATTCTTCATCCGAAAAATAGAAACTCCTGGATGTTTTTCCAATTACCTCTTCTTGCGTAAGCCCTGCAATGCCATATACCGAAGGGCTAATTTCCAGGACTGCCCCATCGAAGACGGATTTGAAATAAATATCGGGGAATGCGTTATAAATGCGCTGGTATTCTTTTTCTTTCTGATTGATTAATTCCTGGATGTTCACCAATTCGGTGATGTCCATTGCAATGGCAATAACAACTTTTTCCCCAAAGTAAGTCCCCGGTGTTAGCTTGACAACTTTTGGGAATTGCATCCCTTCTTTGTCGATCCCCCAAAATTCAAATTGGCTCGGGTTGCCCCGAAATGCCTCTTTAATCTTTTTTGCAATTTCTTTCAGGTCGTTTTTCCCCGGGGCGGAAAGGAACGCAGGGGTTTTTCCGATAAAGGATTCTTTCGGGTAGGCATACATGTTTTCTGCCCCTTTGTTCACATCAATAAATTCACCCTGTTCATTCAGGATATATATGGCATCAAAGGCTTTGTCGAAAAGTTCCCTGTAACTTTTTTCCGAATCGATGATTTTTTGTTCCGCCTCAACTTTATCGGTTATGTCCTGGGTTACCCCTTTGAACAATCCCGGGTCAACAACATTTCCCCAAAGTTCGGTTATTATATATCCCTTTGGATTGTCTGTTTTGACTTTTAATCGAAACCTGTCGGTGTACCCAATGATATCTTGGCTCTTGGCAGCTTTGGCAATCCTCTGATTGAGGAATTCCTTATCTTCATCATAAATGAATTTGTCAATAAAACCGAAAATGTCGATGCTGATTTCTTCTGACCCTGCATTAAGGAGAATTACAAGTTCTTTGCTTAAAATAAGTTTGCCCGTTTCAAGATAAAACTGCCAGCTTCCAATGCGGGCGAAAACCTGGGATTTGGACAAGTCTTCACGACTTTCTTCAATAAGCTTTTCGATCTTTTTCCTTTCGGTAATGTCCCAGAAGTTGATGACGATGGCATTTATGTCAGGATCGTTCAAAAGGTTTTTCCCCAAAGAAACCATCCAGTGCCAATTTCCATTAGTGTCCATGAGCCTAAATTCACAACTGGATTTGTCCATTCCTGAAAAAAGATCTTTCTGGACCCCCTTTATTTTTTGGATATCGTTGGGATGAACGTTCTCCAACGGGCTATGGCCGATCCGTACTTTTTCGCCCCATCCCATTTTACGGTTGTAAGAAGGGCTCACATATTTCGTTTTGCCATCCTGCCCAACAACAACCACAAAATCATCGGAGTTTTCGATCAGCTTTTCATAATACCTTTTTTGCTTGATTAACTTCCTCGCTGTTTTCCTTCTTTGCAGCCATAACAAAAAAACAGAAATCAAAAACAGAATGGCGATGATAAGGGAGATGATCAATATGGACTGGTTTTTTCTTTGGACAGCGTTGGTAATGGTTAGAATATCGTTTTGTTTTTCTTTTTCCCCTGTTTCGTATTTCGTGTTTATTTCGATTAGTTGCCTCGAT
The DNA here is from genome assembly GCA_013151015.1 of Chlorobiota bacterium. Lineage (GTDB taxonomy): Bacteria > Bacteroidota > Bacteroidia > Bacteroidales > JAADJA01 > JAADJA01. The sequence continues at coordinate 75 of JAADJA010000173.1, read as the reverse complement.
TTTTCTGCCGTGAAGATGCTATCATAGAGGATTTGGTGGTTGTTGTTGGGCAGGATGGCAAAACGAAATATGTGA
>JAADJA010000100.1 GCA_013151015.1 Chlorobiota bacterium | reverse complement strand
AGCAGCAAGGATAATATTGTCCCCTTTCTTTAATTTATCTTCCCATTCGTAAAGGCACATCGGTATGGTACCGTTTGTTGTATTGCCGTATTTTTGGATGTTTATCATCACCTTTTCTTTTTCAAGGCCCATCCTTCTTGCGGTGGCATCAATGATCCGGAGATTGGCCTGATGTGGGACAAGCCAGGAAATATCTTCTGCTTTCAGGTTGTTTTTCTCCATTATCTCAGCCGAGACATCGGCCATATTTGTAACGGCAAATTTAAAAACGGCCTGGCCTTCCTGATATACAAAATGTTCGTTGTTGGCAACCGTTTCCTGAGAGGCAGGTCTTAATGAGCCACCTGCTTTCTGATGTAGATGAACCCTTCCCGAACCATCTGTTTTCAATATGGAATCCTGGATACCGTTGCCGTCTTCCGATGGTTCGAGCATAACCGCCCCGGCCGCATCACCAAAAATCACACACGTACTCCTATCGGTATAATCAACAATGCATGACATTTTATCGCCACCAATTACGATCACTTTTTTGTAGCTTCCCGATTCAATATATTTTGACGCTGTAACGAGTGCATAAATAAAACCCGAGCAAGCTGCGTTCAAATCAAAGCTAAAAGCATTTTTCATCCCCGCCTTATCGCTCACGATATTTGCTGTTGCCGGATAAACCATATCAGGGGTCACGGTTGCACAGATAACCAGATCAATGTCATCGGGGCTGATATTTGTTTTTTTCAATAACCCGTTTACGGCTTCCACGGCCATATCAGATGTAGCAAGCCCTTCACCCTTTTGTATATGCCTTTCTTTGATGCCCGTACGCGTGGTTATCCACTCATCGCTAGTGTCGATCATCATTTCCAGTTCCTTATTGGTCAAGATGTACTCAGGGGCAAAGGCATGAACACCTGTTATAGAAGCTCTAAGCTTTTTCATAAAAACAAAATTAAATAATTAAGCGCACAAAAATAATATTTATACCGACACGCATCGACTTTTGCAACTGTTATTTGCTAAGCAGTTGAAGCTAAATAACTTATTTACTTGTTTTTGAAATTTCACCCTTGATTACATGGCCCGTAACAATGGTTATGCAATTACTGTAAACAACAGGAAAATCAATTTTCGGTAGAGATTTTTTAATGCCCAACGCATAACTTCTTAACTTGTTTAGTTACCAAACGAAGTGTCTTTTCCCGAAACATCGTTAACATGTTGTCATTAATGGCTTTTTAAGAGCCCAATTATTTACTCTGGATGTACTTGGACATTGCCCGCTTTATTTTTTGGGTCAACCTGGCTTCATAAATGGCCTTTGAAGAAAGGATCATGTTTTTGATGGCTTTTGCACTGGAAATCCCATGACCGATAACTACCGTGGAATTTACGCCAAGGATGGGGCTCCCTCCATAATTCTCATAATTGAACCTGTCGATATACTCGTCAACCAGGTTACGTTTCACCATTAAGCGGTACATGGCTTCCATTTGTTTGAGGACAATATTGCCAGTAAAACCGTCACAAACAATAACATCCGCTTTGTCTTTAAAAAGATCACGGCCCTCCACGTTACCAAAAAAATTGAAGTCCTTGGAGCCTTTCATCAACCTGAAGGCCGACTGGCAAAGCAGGTTCCCTTTTTCTTCTTCCTCGCCAATGTTCAGGAGGCCGACCTTGGGGTTTTTGGTTTTCAAAACATGTTTTGAATAAATAGAACCGAGAATGGCAAACTGGTACATCACATCCGGTTTGATATCAGGGTTGGTCCCCACATCAAGTATAACGTTCATACCACCTGATTCGCGGGGGATAATCGTAAGGGTACTGGGGCGGAACACCCCTTTGATAGTCGCAACAGAGTATATGGCACCCACCATTGTGGCACCTGAATTACCGGCACTCGCAAACGAATCGATTTCACGGTGTTGCAAATAACTGAACCCCTTTCCAATACTTGATTCGGGCTTACGGGTATATGCCTTGATAGGTCGTTCGCCCATCCCGATTATATCCGGCGAATGGACGATACTGAAAAGGGCAGGATCAGAATCGTATTCCTTAAGCTTTTTATGAATGACCTCTCGTTGGCCAAACAAAAAAATCCTGTCGTGTTTAGATAGCTCATCCAATGCTTGGATTGCTCCCTGTATTGTTACATCAGGTGCATAATCACCTCCCATTACATCGAGTCCTATCCTCATAAACAGAATTTAAAGTTTAAAATATTTTTTATTCGACTTCAGCTTTTGAATAAACCAGTTTTCCCTTATAATATAAATCACCATCGACAAAATATCCCCTATGGTACTTATGCACCTCACCGGTGGTTTGGCATGTGCCAAGTGTCGGGGCTTCTGCTTTGTAATGGGTCCGCCTTTTGTCTCTTCTTTGCTTGGATATTTTTCTTTTCGGATGAGCCATTTTAATCTATTTTAAGTAGTTGATATCTTTTATTAATTATCTAATTTCAAATTTTTCAATTTATCCCATCTGGGGTCGGCTTTTTGCTTTCGCGCATATTCGTTCACTTTGTCAAGCATTTCAATATTGCATAAACTCCCCCCGTTTTCATCCTCGCCATGAACTTTCCGCATTGGAAGTGAAAGTACGACAAATTCATAAATATTTGAGCTTACGTCGAACTGATAATCTGTTTCGGGGATAACAATAATCTCCTCCGTTTCGTCCAGGTCTTCTTCGCCAAACTTCACAAAAACAGTTTGTTCTATCTTGACCGGATACTCCAGGTCATCAAGGCACCTGTCACAATCCACCACAATATGACCATTGATGGCAAACTGGAGGACAAACATCCTTTCCTGCTTTTCAAACTTCAGATCGACGCTCAATTTAGCATCATGAATTTCAGAATTTTCAACTTCCTCAAAGAACCTTTTGTCAATTTCCCAATTGTATTGATGAACACCCAGGTTTAATCCCTTAAACGGGATCAATAATTCTTTTAAGTATTTCAATTTAAATCTATTTTTTAATTATTCCCAATATCTATCGGGTTAAAAAATTGGGGGTGCAAAAGTAGGAATTAATATTTTGATAAACAAGTGTTCAAAAAAAAAGCATAATTTTGGTTTCTAAAACGAACAACCAAGTAATGCAAAAGTTAAACCTTCCTGAATATCAACTTGCTGTACGGGCCTTGGGTGTGAAGAAAGAAGTATTTGATAAAATCAGAAAAAAGTATGTGGCATTGACCCCTGAGGAATGGGTCCGGCAAAACTTTATTTCCTTTCTTATTAATGAAAAAGGCTACCCTGCAAGCTTAATATCAGTTGAAACCGAACTTAAGTTGTTCAACGTTAAAAAGAGAACAGATATTTTGGTTTTTCAAAATACCGGCAAACCATTGATGATTGTGGAATGCAAAGCGGCAAAAGTAAAAATAGGCCAGGAGGTTTTTGATCAGATTGCCCGTTACAATATGGCACTAAAAGTAAATTATCTTATTGTTACCAACGGCCTTAAACATTATTGTTGCTACCTCGATTATGAAAACGGCTCCTACCACTTTCTTGAAAATATCCCGGAATATGATTCCCTATTGACATCGCCCCTATAATTTCGTACCTTTAGCTGGTCAAAAAAAACCGTTAAAGAAAACCGAAATGGAAGACCGGATAATTACCATAGCCACATTCCCCTATTCAAGGGCCCAACTTGTCAGGGGCAGGCTTGAAGCTGAAGGCATTGAGTGCTTTCTGTCGCACATTAACCTGGTGCAACCGGATATTGCCGCAGGGGTAAATTTGAAAATCAACAAAACAGATGGCCCCGCAGCATTGAAAATCATTGAAGAGGTGCGGGAAGAATTCGGTGCAGGGAAAAAAGCAACTATTGAAAAAATAAAAAATGTCAGGCGGATCCTGGTCCCTGTCGATTTTTCAAATTACTCGATCAATGCTTGCAATTATGCCCTAAAAATGGCCCAAAAACTCCATGCGGAAATAAAACTTGTTTATGCGTATTTTGATCCATTAATCAGTCCTGACCCTTATGGCGAGCCATTTTCACCTTTAATGGAAATCAATCAAGTATCAAAAAACCTTGAGGACGAGGCCAAATTGCAAATGCAGGATCTTGTTGGCAAATTGAAAACCCACCTCAAAAAGGAAAAAGAAGGAAGGGTAAAAATAAGCTACGGTATCGAAAGGGGCAGTCCTGAAAGTATTATCCTGGGAATTTGCAAATCCTACGACCCCGGCATTATCATAATGGGCACACGTGGCAAAGGGACCAAAAACCGCGGCGTAATCGGAAGTGTTACAAAAAAAATCATCGAGAAAGCCAAAATCCCGGTTTTGTCAATTCCACAAAAAGCTATTTTTATGGGGTTCAATTTTAACAGGAATGTTTTATATGCCTCTGATTTTGATGATTCCGACATCCTATCCATCCGCAAATTAATCGGTTTCGTAAGGCCTTTTGGGATGAAGGTTTATTGTGTACATATTTCTTCTCCTGATAATTATGCTTTGGACAAAGTAAAAATGGACAGGCTGAAAAAACAATTCACAGGGGATTCGCTGAAATATAAAATAGCATGTGACATTATTGCAATGGACGATATTTTTGAAGGAATCGATGAATATATTGATAAGAATGACATTGATTTATTGGCCCTCACCACCCATAAGCGGGGTTTGTTCGAGAAACTGTTCGATCCGGGCATAACCGCAAAAATGCTTTTCCATACAAATATCCCTTTATTGGTTTTTCATTCGTAAACCGTTGGGTAAAAAGCATCCTCAATGTGATTAATGGTATGTGAGCCCGGTTTCAGGATAATGGAAATAATATCATACCGTATCAAATCATCTATTTCTTTTTCGTTCACATATTTATCTGTTGCCCTCACCAGGAACATTTGCTTCTTTTTGGTCACGGCTTCTTCAGGTTCGCCAAAATAATCGGTACTACGTGTTTTGACCTCAACAATGATGAGCAGCTTATCTTTCCGGGCAATAATATCTATTTCATCCCTTCCCGTACGCCAATTCCTTTCAAGGATATCGTAACCGTTTTTCAAAAGAAAGCCCGCTGCCAGGTCTTCCCCTTTTTTACCAAGGATATTATGTTCTGCCATGGATTTTGTTTTTGCACTTTGTGCATAATTCGCTTTGCCGTAATTTAAAATGTAATTTGCTGTGCGCAATATATTGCTTGTTGAACAGTTCAATATCAATCCAATTACAACCAATTGCCCCTTAATTACAATTCAATCACCAAAATTCAATTCCGCATTTTCATTTACTGTTAACCTAACTTTTCTTCCAAAAACCATCGCCCTGTTATCATCCTGGTGACCTGCCGGAAAACCAAAACAAACCGGGTAACCGTAATCTTTCACGCAATCTGAAATAATTTCATGGGGGGTTTTCCCAAAAGGGGTTTCGTTATCCTTCATTTCTGTCAACCCACCTACTATCAACCCGGCAAGCTTGTTCAGCTTCCCTGCCCTCTTTAATTGCCACATCATCCGGTCAAGGCGGTAAAGGTGTTCGCCCACATCTTCGATAAACAGGATTTTCCCATCGGTTTGAATATCCGAAGGCGTACCGATAAGGCTGCACAAAACAGCCAGGTTTCCGCCCGTTGGCATCCCTTCAGCATTTCCCTTTCTGTTCAAGGGATGGGGCTCAAATTGATAATCCAGCTTTTCGCCAAAAAGTGCTTTCTGAAGTGTACCACTTGTATGATCGCTGTTTTTATCCTCTTTTAAACCTGCTGCCATTGTTCCGTGAATTGTTTCAATTTGAAAATTGGAATGGATATGAGAGTGGAAAACCGTGATGTCGCTAAAACCAATGATCCATTTCGGGAATTGAATAAACCTGGAGAAATCAAGTTTATCGATAATCCTGTTGCTGCCATAACCGCCCCTTGCACACACGATAGCCCTTACGGAATCTTCATCGAGCATTTTTTGAAAATCGGAAACCCTTTCTTCGTCCGTTGCCGAATACTGAAAATGTGCCCCTAATAAATGTTCTCCTGTTATCACCTTTAATCCCCAGTTTTCAAGGGTTTTTATTGCCGCGTCAATCTTTTCCTTTGCAATCTTTCCTGCCGGGGCCACAATGGCTATTTTATCGCCGGGCTTCAAATATGGGGGTGTTTTCATTTTTTACATTTGTTTAAAGTTCTAATGGCTGAAAACTAAGTTGTTCAGTTTCGTCATAATTTTCGGCTCCGCCGTCGAAAATCACGCCAAAACCTATTTTTGTTTATTCTGTCCCCGCATTCCGCTTCGCTCCATACGGGGTTACCAATATTTCGTTCCTACGGAACTTTTTCAATCATCTCCTTGTTTGACAAATCCATTCACTATGGTTGTTTTATTTAATGTTATAAATTATATCATTAAACTATATGCTATTGTTTTTCCCTCCTTTCAAATCTCCTTTGTACATTCCGTCTTCGACCTAAAAAGATGTTAATTCCAGCCTCAACATATTCAATGCTGCCAAAGCCGCCCGCCGGATATTCCTTCCGCGGTGTTCGCCAAAACGAAAACGTTTGGCAAATGTTTTTTCGGGCGTGGCAATCGCAATCCATGTAGTCCCGACCGGCTTTTCATCTGTTCCACCGGAAGGCCCGGCAATTCCCGAAACAGCAATGGCATAATCGACATTTAATCTTTTTTTTGCACCTCTTGCCATTTCCAAAACCACCTGCTCGCTCACGGCCCCAAATTCTTCAAGGGTTTTTGAACTCACCTCAAGGGTCTTTTCCTTTACTGAATTTGAATAGGAAACCACGGAACCTTCAAAATAACCGGAACTTCCCGCAACACTGGTAATCAGATGTGCGATATACCCGCCCGTACAACTTTCGGCAGTGCCGAGGGTGGCTTTTCGGGCCCCCAACAATCCACCAATTACTTCTTCCATTGTATCCCTGTCATACCCAAAAATCAAATCGGGGATCAAACCATGCAATTTCGAAACCTCCTTATCAATCTGACTTTGCAAATCCGCCTTATCCTTTCCTGTTCCCGAAAGCCTTAACCTCACAATCCCGGGTTGGGGAAGATAGGCAAGTTTGATATTTCCGGGAAGGCCGTTTTCCCAATCTTCGATAATGGCAGCGAGGGAAGACTCACCAACACCATGTGTTAAAACAGTTTTGTTGAGAAGGGAAGGCAATTCAAAACGTTCGGACAATTCCGGGATAATAAAACCCTCCATCATGGCCTTCATTTCAAAAGGGACGCCCGGCATCGAAACCAATATCGTATTGTCTTTCTCGAACCACAATCCGGGGGCAGTCCCGTTTTTGTTATGTATGGGCGTGCAATTGTCCGGGACTTCGGCCTGCATCCTGTTCACTTCTGAAACCACAAAGCCCCTTTTGCCAAAAATGCTTTTTACATCCTTAAAAACATCCTCGTCAAAAACCAACTTTGAACCATAAAATTCACATACGGTTTTTTTTGTGATATCATCTTTTGTTGGCCCCAACCCACCTGTGAGCAGTAAGACATCGGAACGCTTTGAAGCCATCCGAAGGGTTTCGAGTATCTGTTCCTTTTGATCGGAAATTGCCAAAATACAGTTCACCTTTATTCCTGCCATGTTCAATTGTTCTGCCATCCACGAAGCATTGGTGTTCACCACCTGCCCAATCAATAATTCGTCCCCTATTGAAATAATTTCGGCCTTCATAAGTTTATTGTTATTATTAAATCCTTATTCCTAACTTTGTATTTTTATTATTTACGAGCAAAAGTAGAAATTATATGATGGCCAAAAACGGAAAAATCCAAAATTCGGAATTGATACTACATCCCGACGGGAAGATATATCACTTAAAAATACTGCCGGAAAACCTGGCCGATACCATTATCCTTGTGGGCGATCCGGGACGGGTGGAAGTAGTTTCATCTTTTTTTGACACCATTGAGTTCAAAGGCCAGAACCGGGAAATATGCACACATACCGGGACGTTGAACAATAAACGCTTAACGGTCCTTTCCACCGGAATGGGCACCGACAATATCGACATTGTGCTGAACGAACTGGATGCGCTGGTTAATATCGACCTCCGGGAAAGAAAACCCAAAAACACCCACACTTCATTGAACATTGTCCGGTTGGGGACCTCGGGTGCACTGCAAGCCGATATCCCTTTAAACTCTTTTGTGATGTCGGATTATGGATTGGGGATAGATGGGCTCCTGAATTTTTACCAGGCCAAGGATGGTGTTATCGACCATAAGTTAACAGAAGCCTTTATCAAACAAATGAATTGGCCCGATAGTTTTGCAAAACCCTATGCGGTTCCAGCTTCCGAAAAGTTAAAACAAATGATGGGCAAAGGTTTCGTGCATGGGATCACGGCCACTGCCCCCGGGTTTTATGGCCCGCAAGGGAGGGTACTCAGGCTGGGGCTTTCTTACCCCAACATAAACGAAAACCTGAACAAATTCAATTTTGGGAACAACAGGATCGTCAATTTTGAAATGGAAACCTCGGCATTGTACGGATTGGGCAAAATGCTCGGCCATGAAACCCTGACCATTTGTGTTGCCATTGCAAACCGGTTCAGCCATGAATACAATAAGGATTACAAATCAGCTATTGTTGAACTTATAAAATTGGTGTTGAATCAAATTTCCAAATAGAAAGTCTGGTTTTTTATAATTTGTAATTGTTATTTTTGACTCTTGATTAGAAAAACTAATAACCCTGTCGTTTTTTTCAAAATACTGTTCCTGGTATTTCTGCTACCGCTGTCTGTACACCTGATTGCCGATGATAAGGGAAACGACAAAGCCCTGACAATTACCCGGCTCGAAAAAAAACTGGAAGATGCTATTACCGAAGAAAAGCCCGGGCTGTTAAATACGTTGGCCAGTGAATACTTATCAATTGATGCGAAAAAAGCCAAAGAATTTGCACAGGAAGCAATTGAACTCTCACGGGTCTTGGAAAATACGGACGAACAGTTAAAAGGCTTTTACTTCCTGGGAGAATCCTACTATTATCTTGAGGATCACAATCTTGCCATCGACACCTATTTGAGCCTGCTTGACTTGCTTGAAAACTCAAACAACGACACACTAAAGGCTGAAACCTACCTTTCCCTGGGACTTTCTTACGATGCCATCGACAATCCAAAAGAAGCAAAACACTACTTGCTCAGATCCCTTGAAATTGAGGAAGAGTTAGGCAGAAAACCTAAAATTGCCGCTAATTATTTTTACCTCGGAAACACTCTTTACAACCTGAACAATTTCCAATCTGCCATTCAGTATTTTAACAAGTCACTTGAAATTTACAATGAATTGGAAAACGAGAAATGGATTGCAAGTGTCCATAATACAGTTGGGACGGTTTATGCTGATTTGGGGAGTTTTGAAAAAGCACTTGAACACTATAAATCATCCCTGGCCATCGAAGAGAAAACAAAGGATAAAGCCGGCATGGCCCGAACCCTTAACAACATTGGGATTGTGTATTCTGAATGGAACCACAAAGAAAAAGCCCTCGAATATTACCAAAAATCGCTGTTGCTCGAAAAAGATATTGAAAATAAAGTTGGGGTAGCAGGATCATACAATAATATTGGAATAATATACAGCGATTGGGAACAGGATAAAATCGCACTTGATTATTACCAGAAGGCACTTAGCATTTATGAAGAATTCCATAACGACCAGGGAATTGCCAATGCGGTCAATAATATGGGCGAAAGTTTTTTTAAGCTGGGTAACCATGAACTTGCCTTGGAATATTTGTTCCGTTCGCTAAAATATGAGCAGGAAAACGAAAACATATTGGGGATAGCTTCTTCTTACCATTCCATTGGCGAAGTTTATTATAAACTGGGGAAGTTCAAGGATGCAATAGAATACAACAACAAAAGTTACCAACTTGCAAAATCCCACGAGCTTTCGAGCATCCTTCTCCTGAATTACAAATTGTATTATGATATCTATTCATCACAAAAAAACCCAACAAAGGCACTAGAATACTTTAAACTTTACGCTGAGCAAAAAGACACGGTCTATAGCCATGATTTCCAAAAGAATATTGCAGAATTGCAAGCCCAATTCGAAATTGATAAAATAGACAGGGAAAAAGATCTTCTGGTAAAAAAATTCGAGAAAAAGGAAAAGGAGGTCAAAACCCAACGGATCTATCTTGTGGTCATTTTCTTTTTAATGATCGTTTTTGGCATTTTGGTGTATTACGATATCC
>JAADJA010000130.1 GCA_013151015.1 Chlorobiota bacterium | reverse complement strand
GGTTTTTTCATTGAATTGTAGATTTTCTTCCAATCGTAGGTTTTAAATTCGTCCCATTCCGTAATTACCGCAATTGCGTGGGAGTCCTTTGCGGCTTCGTAAGGGTCGTTTTCAAAATCCAGGGCTTTTTTGTTCTCTTCTTCGCTACGGGTATTGAGGTAGTTCATGTCCTCGATCATGCGGGCATACTTTACCTTGGGGTCATACACATGGATGATGGCCTGCTCCTCAATCAGTTTGTCCGCAATTTCTATGGCTGCCGATTCCCGTGTATCGTTGGTGTCCTTTTTAAAGGCCCATCCAAAAAAAGCAATGTCTTTCCCCGAAACGGTATTGAACAAGGCGGTCACGATATTTTCGGCAAAGCGCTGTTTCTGGTAATCGTTCATTTTGATTACCTGTTCCCAGTAATCGCCAGCTTCCTGCAAACCAAAATGGCGGCAGAGGTAAACCAGGTTCAAAATGTCTTTTTTAAAACAGGATCCCCCAAACCCAACGGAGGATTTCAGGAATTTGGAACCTATCCGGCTATCTGCCCCAATGGCTTTGGCCACTTCGTCCACGTTGGCCCCTGTTTTTTCACAAAGTGCCGAGATGGCGTTTATGGAAGAAATCCGTTGGGCCAGAAAGGCATTGGCCGTTAATTTGGAAAGTTCAGACGACCAGATATTGGTGGAAATAATCCGTTCCTTTGGAAGCCAAGCCTCATAGATTGCTGAAAGTGATTGAATAGCTTTTTGCCCTGCTTCTGTTTCTTCACCTCCAATCAAGACCCTGTCGGCATTCAGGAGGTCATTGATTGCTGTCCCTTCGGCAAGGAATTCGGGGTTTGACAAGACACTGAAATTGATGTCGCTTTGCTGTGCGGCAAAAATCTTTTTAATGGACGAGGCCGTCCGCACGGGTAAAGTTGATTTTTCCACAACGATTTTGTCCCGTGTGGCCACTTTCCCGATTTGCCTTGCACAGAGTTCAACATATTTTAAATCGGCAGCCATCCCTTTTCCAATGCCGTAGGTTTTTGTCGGGGTGTTCACAGAAATGAAAATCATTTCCGCATCACGGATGGCCCGGTCCACATCGGTTGAGAAAAACAGGTTTTTCCCCCTAACTTCTTGTATGATATCACTCAAACCCGGTTCATATACCGGCAGGTCGTCCATGTTGTCGGAATTCCATAAGGCGATTTTTTCGGGGTTCATGTCCACAACATTGATCCTGATATGTGGGTTTTTCAAGGCCATTACGGCCATGGTCGGTCCGCCAACGTAACCGGCCCCAATGCAACATATTGTTTTAACTTTTACCATGTGATTTGTTAGATTCCCAAAATGATTTTTAATATTATTTATTTGATATGAAACAGGAACGTACTTGCACAGCTTCGCCCCGTCAGTCACAGGATTATTTTGAATCGCGAACTGAAAACTTTGTGTTTCAACTATTTGTCCTGACCGGCGAAAACTTCCCGATCCTTAGCTTTTCTCGTTTTTCCAGAGTATCAGAAACTCCGATTTGTCTTTATTTTCAATGTATGCGCCAAAATCTTTTTTATCTAAAACAAGATATCGGATTTTTCTTTTGATAATCGTTTCCACTTTGTCGATCAGGTTGATAAGATATTCCATGTTCAGCTCTTCGCTAACGAATATCAGGTCAATGATCTGATTGTTTTTCCCTTTGGCAAAATCACCTACAACATACACCCTGTCAAGGTTCCCAAGTTTTTGGATTACCCTTTTGATGATTTTATCAAAACCTATATGTTTAAGCAGGATATTATGAATGTCGGAATAAAGGGGATGTTCGGTATTGGCCCGGAAGTATTTTTTGTTCCCATCCACCTCGGTGGTGAGCAAACCGGCCTGTTCAAATTTATTGAGTTCGAGACGGATGGAATTGGTGGATTCACCAAATTCACTTTCCAGGCTACGGAGATAAGAGCGCGAATTGCTGTTCAGGAAAAACTTCAGCAACAGTTTAATTCGGGTCTTGGATGTTATGAGTGTGTCTAACATGGCTCAATAATGAGTAGCAAAATTACTCAATATTTATAAATAACAAGTTTTTTTTGCGATTTTTTTTTTAGTTAGTGCATATTGCGTGTTATCCCCTTGATAATTTCAAGAAAAGACTTTGGTACAGAAAGGTAAACAGATTGCGAAATTGCTTCGATTTCTATTTTTACTTTTTGTTTGTTTTTGATGGAAATCAAACGTCCCTGTAAACCCATTAACGAACCTTTTATTACTTCCACTTTATCGCCAACGTTGAATTCTTTTATGTCATCAAGGGGTTCAAAATCCTTTCCCACATATTGTTTTATGGCCTGAATCTGGTTTTCGGGAATGGCAACGGCTTTTCCTTCAAAGGTAATATACCTTACGATGCCATTTATATTCAATACATTAAAGTATTCTGATTTTTCAATATGCACGAAAATATAGGAACGGAAAAGGGGCTCCTCTACCCATTTTTTACGGTCGCTCCATTGTTTGAGTGTCTTGATTAAAGGAAGATAAGCCTCAATCCCTACTTCGGACAATGATCCAAAAGTCTTTTTTTCATTACGTGGTTTGGTATAGAGGGCGTACCAGGATTTATGACTTTCCGTTTCAGGTTTCGGGTTTTGGGTTTTGGGTTGTGTATTGGTAATCATTTATTGAAAATTGCAGTTTTAAGTTTGATATAGAATTCCTCCCCCTACACCCCCTCACGCTGTTTCCATAGCTTTAGCGTAATTGCCCAGAGGGGGAAGTCAATTTCCAAGAATAATATTAAACAATCATTCCGACACCCACGGTATTATTGGTCGCTTCGTCAATGACAATGAGGCTTCCCGTTTGCCTGTTCTTTCTGTAGCTGTCGAAGAAAAGGGGCTTGGTTGTCCTTAGGCTTACCCTTGCAATCTCGTTCATCTTTAAGGTGGCGCCATCATCGATACGGTTCAGGGTATTTACATCTACCTTGTATTTAATCTCTTTAACCATACAACGTACGTCTTTCGTAGTGTGCATCAAACTGTATTTTTTCCCTGTCTGCATGGGCTGTTCGTTCATCCAGCACATCATCACGTCCAAATCCTGGCTTACCTGTGGGACATTGTTTGATTTCACGATCATATCGCCCCTGCTGATATCCAGGTCATCTGTAAGGCGCAAGGTAACCGACATGGGAGGGTAAGCCTCGTTCAGCTCTTCTTTGTGAAAGTCAATGGATTTTATGGAAGTTTCAAAACCTGAAGGTAAAACCATTACCTTGTCACCTTTTCGGAAGACACCACCTGCGATCCTTCCGGCGTATCCCCTGTAATCATGGTATTCATCAGATTGTGGACGGATAACATATTGTACTGGGAAACGTGGATCAATGTGATTGTAATCACTTCCCACATGGATGTTTTCAAGGATATACCGTAATGTTCCACCCTGGTACCAGGGCATATTGTTGGTTGTTTCCACAATATTGTCCCCTTTTAGTGCGCTTATGGGCACATAACGGATATCCTTTACGGCAAGTTTCGAGGCAAAAGAACTGAATTGTTCCTTAATGCTTTCATAAACCTCTTCACTGTAATCCACCAAATCCATTTTATTCACACAAATAATAAGGTGGGGGATTTGCAAAAGGGAAGATATATAAGAATGACGATAGGTTTGTTCGGTAACGCCATTACGCGCATCAATGAGAATGAGGGCAACATTGGCCGTGGAAGCACCCGTGACCATGTTCCGTGTATATTGCACATGGCCCGGGGTATCGGCAATGATGAATTTTCGCTTGGGAGTGGCAAAATAGCGGTAGGCCACATCAATGGTAATCCCTTGTTCCCTCTCTGCACGCAGTCCGTCAGTAAGAAGGGCGAGGTCGATGCTTTCGTTTCCCCTTTGAATACTTGCCCTTTGAACCGCTTCCAACTGATCCTCAAAAATAGATTTACTGTCGTATAATAAGCGGCCTATCAATGTGCTTTTTCCATCGTCCACACTTCCGGCAGTCGAAAACCGCAGGAGCTCCATATCGAGATAAGCTTTACTTGAAAAATCTTTATTGTCCATTATGTTGCTTTTTAATAAAGGTTTAAGAGCTTAATGCCATGTATTCATAACTATTAAGTCTTTAATGCCTTTTTGAAATTCGTAATAATATTTAAGTGATTGAATGAATCAATATTGTACTATTTACCCTCTGCATTCTGCTAAAAGTACCCTTCTTTTTTCCTGTCTTCCATGGCCGATTCGCTCCGTTTGTCGTCAGCACGATCGCCCCTTTCAGTAACCCTTGTGGCAGCTATTTCCTGGATAATATCTTCGAGTGTGTTTGCTGTTGATAAGGTAACTCCCGTATTTGTAATATCGCCGATTGTCCTGCACCGTACATTTTTTACAACTACCTCCTCAGTATCCCTTTTCTTCATAAAAGGGGCATCGGCAAGCCAGGCGCCATCACGTTTGAATACGGCCCTTTCATGTGTAAAATAGAGGTTTGGGATTTTAATGCTCTCAAGGTAAATATATTGCCAAACGTCCATTTCGGTCCAGTTGCTCAAGGGGAATACACGAAAATGTTCCCCCATGTTTTTTTTGCCATTGAAAATATTCCAAAGTTCGGGCCTTTGGTTCTTGGGGTCCCATTGCCCAAACTCGTCCCGGTGGGAAAAGAACCGCTCTTTTGCCCGTGCTTTTTCTTCATCGCGCCTTCCCCCGCCAAGGGCAGCATCAACTTTGTGTTCTTCAAGGGTATCCAGAAGGGTTTGGGTTTGCAGCAAGTTTCGGCTGGCATCAAATCCTGTCTCCTCCGCAACTTTTCCACTGTCGATGGTTTCCTGAACGGAACCGACAATTAATCTTGCACCGGTTTCTTTTACCAGGTCATCCCTGAACTTAATGGTTTCAGCAAAGTTATGTCCTGTGTCAATGTGCACCAAAGGGAATGGGATTTTTGCCGGCCAAAATGCCTTAACGGCAAGATGTACCATTACGATTGAATCTTTTCCCCCTGAAAACAGAAGTGCCGGATGCTCAAATTGCGAAGCCACTTCGCGCATAATAAAAATGGATTCGGATTCCAGTTCACGCAAATGGGATAAATTATATTTTTTCATGCGAAATTATTTTGGTAAAGACTAGGCATTGCCTTATCGTTAATCTTTTTTTATTTTTGGAAGGATATAGTCAAGAAGTTGTTTTATTGACTCCTTTACACTTTGGAGATCGGTATGAATTTCGATATCGCAGTTTTGAGGCTTCTCAAAAAGAGAGTCAATTCCTGTGAAATTTTTGATCTCCCCTCTTCTTGCCTTGGCATATAAGCCTTTGATATCCCTTTGTTCACAAACCTCAATGGGTGCATTTACAAAAACTTCAATAAAGTTTTCTTTGCCGATAATGTCAATGGCCATTTCACGTATCTCTTCCGTAGGGCTGATAAAGCTGTTAATGGCAATTATACCACAATTAAGGAACAGTTTGGAGACTTCCGAAATCCTACGGATATTTTCATAACGGTCTTCCTGGGTAAATTTCAGGTTATTGTTAATGCCTGAACGAATATTATCCCCATCAAGTACTTGTGTAATAAAACCACGGTTATATAATTCGCGATCAAGATTTTTCGCCAGCGTTGTTTTACCCGATCCTGAAAGGCCCGTTAACCAAATAATCTTTGATTTTTGTTTGAGAAGTTCCTCTTTGTCCTCACGTTGGACAATTTTATGGAAAACCGGAAAAATATTATTGTCACTCATTCTTAATTGTTGATTTCTTAAGTAAGTATGGAAGAATTTTGGGCGCAAAAATAGATATTTTTTTCAAATTACCCATTTTATTTGTGTCTAATGTTATTTTATGCCTAATTTTGTTTTCCATTTCAGATAGATTCCATGAACAAATAATAGAATAATAGCTTTGGACATACTTATCATTTCACTCGTACTGGCCTTTATTGTCATTTCTCTGTACACAGAGTTGATAGGCCCTGCGTTTACGTTCCTGATCGGGGTTGTCATCTTGGGGATTTTTGGGATATTAACGCCCAAGGAGATTTTAAGTGGGATGGCCAATGAGCAAATAGCTATTATTATCCTCTTGCTCTTGATAGGTGATATAATAAGAAAAACCGATGTTATTGATTGGTTGTTCGATAAATTTTTCCGGTCAACAAAAACCTATCGCGGTTTTTTGGGGAAGATGATATTTGTGGTAGCCGGCTTTTCCGCGTTCCTTAACAATACACCACTCGTGGCCATTATGATGCCTTATGTACATAACTGGAGCAAAAAGAACAACATAAAACCCAGTAAATTATTGATCCCCTTGTCGTATGCGGCTATCCTGGGTGGGTGTGCAACGCTTATCGGCACTTCTACCAACCTGATCGTAAATGGGCTTGTCACCGACCAGTTAATTGTTCCTGGACTGAAACCACTTGGTATATTTGATTTTACCGTTGTGGGGTTGCCCATGATTGTATTGGGTTCGATTTACCTGATTTTGTTTTCCGATAAACTGTTGCCATCCAAAACAGATGCAATTGCAGAGTTTTCAATACAGCCGAGGGAATATCTTGTGGAGGCCCAGATCAGGGAAAACTCCAGGATGATCGGTAAAACAGTTGAGGGTGCCGGATTAAGGAACCTGAAAGGGCTTTTCCTTGTTGAAATAGGCAGGGGGGACCAGCATTTTTCGGCCGTAACACCATCACAGGTCTTAAGGGAAGATGATGTGTTGATGTTTGCCGGTGATACGGAAACCATTGCGGAAATGGTCAACTCACAGATGGGGCTTGCCTTGACCCAGGTTGGGATGTTCGCAAAAAGAGCGCATACCGAAGTGGTCGAAATAGTGGTTTCCCATAATTCGACTTTTATTGATAAAACAGTAAGGCAGGCGGGTTTTCGTGGAAAATATGACGCAGCTATTTTGGCAGTACATCGAAACGGCGAAAAAATATCGGGGAAAATAGGTATGGTCGAGCTGAAAGCCGGGGATGTGCTTTTGCTGCTTGCGGGCGATGACTTTTCAAAGAGGTCGGTGGACACCAATGACTTTTACCTGATTTCAAAGATAAGGGAATTCAGAAAGCTAAAATGGTACCAGGTGGCGGTTTTGTTTGGAGGATTGGCTGCGGCCATTATCATGTCGGGCTTGGGATATGTATCACTTTTTATGGCACTTATTATCGTCATGATCCTGATCCAGTTCCTACAAATAGCCTCGCCCAAAGATATCCCCAAGGCCATTGATTATAACCTCGCCATTATCATTGTCCTTTCACTTGCCCTTGGAACGGCAATGGTCAAAACAGGGATGGCGGATATTATTGCCAATTTCATCATTTCGGTTTTCAAGCCTTTTGGAGCTCTCGGGATGTTATTTGGTATTTTTATGATTACGAATTTATTGGCTTCCTATATTACCAATAAGGCCGCAGCGGCCATTATTTTCCCCATATCGGTTTCGGCTGCCATCAATATGGGCTTGCCGCCTTTGCCATTTATTTTGATCGTTGCATTTGCGGCAGCGGCCAATTTTATTACGCCCATTGGTTATCAAACCAACCTGATGGTGTATGGGCCGGGCGGCTATTCGTTTAAAGATTATATGAAGATAGGGCTTCCCTTGACTTTTATTTATATGTTTGTGGCCGTTTTCATTTTGTATTATTATTATATCTATTAGTTTTGGAAAATAAAGAAATAAGAAAATTACTCGAAATCGCCGTTAAGGCTTCCATAGAAGCAGGTTTCAAGGTATTGGAAATATATAAGAATGATTTTGATTTTATTTTGAAAAGTGACAAATCACCATTGACCGTGGCAGATACGGCCTCGAACGATATTATTTCTTCTTATCTTGAAAATACAGGGATACCTGTTTTAAGTGAAGAGGGCAAAGAAGTTGTTTTTGAGGAAAGGAGCAAGTGGGAATATTTTTGGATGGTTGATCCACTTGATGGAACAAAAGAGTTTATTAAAAGGAATGGTGAGTTTACCATCAATGTGGCCTTGATCCATCAGCAAAAAGTAATAGGGGGAGTGGTCTTTGCCCCGGTTTTAAAGGATTTATATTTCGGAAGTGTGGAAACGGCTTCCGTGAAAATTGAAAATGTTTTGGAAGAGGATTCATCATCTTCAATGGATGAATTGTTTTCAAAAGCCAATTCGATTCCCGTAAAAGATGATGGGAGGGCTTTTACCGTTGTTGCCAGTAAATCGCATATGACTTCCGAAACAGAGGGATTTATCAATGACCTAAAAAAGACTCATTCCGAGATTTCCATTCTCTCCAAAGGGAGTTCCTTGAAAATTTGTATGGTTGGTGAAGGAACGGCAGATGTTTATCCCCGTTTTGCCCCAACCATGGAATGGGATACCGCTGCCGGCCATGCTGTCGTGAAGTTTGCCGGGGGCAATATTTTGAACAATGACACAAAAAGTGAATTATTGTACAATAAAGAATCACTTTTGAACCCTTGGTTTATCGTCATATCGCCCTTTGGCTAAGCTCGCACCGAAGCCCTAAGCCTCCGCTCCAATAAAACATGAAGTTAGGGAATTCACGTATTACTCACAGGAGATGGTCAAGATTAAGAAAAAGGCTTAAACTCCCAGATTAGGTGTCTTTAAAGATACGTTTAATGGTTGAGTCTTTTTCCATGGATTTATCATCCGAATAATATCCGTATCCATAACCGTATCCATATCCATATCCATATCCGTAACCATATCCGTAACCATATCCGTAACCATATCCGTAACCATATGAGTTTTTGGTGAGTTTCACGTCATTGATAAGGATGCTGATATTTTCAAAATCCCTCTTTTCGATATCGCTCATGATTGAACCAAATACTTTTTTGTTTGTGTAGTTCTGTCTTACGATAAACAGATTGGCATCGGTATATTTCATAAGGAGGAATGCATCGGTGACCAATCCTACCGGAGGGGTATCAATGATAATAAAATCATATATCTCCTTCAGTTTCTTAAACATAAGATCGGTCATTTTGGTGGCGATCAATTCCGAAGGATTGGGCGGTACCGGCCCTGCCATGATGATGTCGAGGTTGTCGATGGGCGAGGTTTGGATGATATCTTCAAACTTGCTTTTATTGATAAGGAAAGAGCTGATCCCTTCGTTGTTGTTCAAACCAAAGTCTTTATAAATTTTTGGTTTCCGAAGGTCAAATCCCATCAAAAGTGTCTTTTTGCCATAAAGGGCAAAAATGGATGCGAGGTTAATGGCAGTAAAAGTTTTTCCCGCACTCACCATATCCGATGTAATCAGGATAGTTTGTTTATCCTTCCCTTTGGCCATAAACTGAAGATTTGTCCGGATGGAACGGAAAGACTCTGCAATGGATGATTTGGGCGATTCGGCAACAACGGCCTGGTTCTCTTTCGCACTATGGATAATATGCCCGATAATTGGATAACTCGTAAGGCTTTCCACATCTTTTCTTTCCACGATATTATCGTTGAAATAATCTTTCCCCAAAATATAAACCACCGGAAGGACAATGCCAAGAATGATGGCAATCATATAGTTGAGGCTCTTTTTGGGGAATACCGGGGAGTCGTCCAAATCGCGCGCAATATCGATTATTTCATTGTCGGGTTCATTTGATGCCTTGGTAATCTGGGCTTCCGAACGTTTTTCCTGCAAGTAGTTGTACATCCTATTGCTTAACTGGAATTTGCGCTCAATTCCCAAATACTCCCTTTGTGTCGCAGGGAGGGTGTTGATCCGTTTTTCGAGTTCGGCAATCCGTTTATCTATATCTTTTACGGAGATTTGGGATGTGTTAATGATATAGATGATATTTTCCAACAAAGTGGCTTCGGTTGATCTTATTTTTTGGTCAAGTTGCTTGACACCCGGGCTCTCCGGAGTTGCAAAAAACAGTTTTTCCTGTTTTTCGGCATAAAGGTTCGTTAGCTTGATCATGAGATCGCTTACCAAAGGGTCTTCAATGCCCATTGTTGTTGGAATGATGAGGACATCGTCCAGGTCTCTTTTTTCATTGATGTAATTTCGAAGGGTTTGATAGTATTTTGACTTGAGGTCAAGGACAGCCTTTTCGTTTTCAAGGTCATTCAATTGCTGAAAAACCATGGTTGCCTGATAGTCAAGATCCATTACCTGCTTCGTGGTCCTAAAGGTCTGCATATTATCTTCTGCATAATTCAATGAATCGGAGATTTCGCCCAATTGCTCATCAATAAACTTAATGGTATTTTCGGCGACGCGGTTTTTCTTTGCAAGGTTCCTCGATAAATAAACATCTGTTAATGTATTCAGGAAATCAATGGATTTCTTAACGTTGTTGGCCTTTATGGTAATTTTTATGATCGAGGATTCCTCTTTGATCGGCTC
>JAADJA010000083.1 GCA_013151015.1 Chlorobiota bacterium | reverse complement strand
GAGGCACGGCCGTGCCTCCCTGCGTTCCAATAAATTAAATAATAATGCACCATGGCCAATTCATATTAGCAATCAACCCCGGATCCACATCCACCAAGATAGCTGTGTATGAAGGTGAAATCCCTGTATTCCTGAAAAACATCAAGCATTCCACCGGGGAGCTTGAACAATTTGACAAAATCACCGACCAGTTCCAGTTCAGGAAAAACCTCATTTTATCGCAATTGGAAGAGGCAGAAATCCCACTTTCAGAAATACAGATCGTTGTTGGCCGCGGCGGCTTGCTGAAACCCATCGAGTCGGGAGTATATGAGGTGAACGAGGCGATGATCCATGATTTACGGAACAGTCCGCTTGGTGAACATGCCAGCAACCTCGGTGGATTGATTGCCGATGACATTGCCCAATCGCTAAAAGATGCCAAGGCATATATCGCCAACCCGGTTGTCGTTGACGAGATGGATGACATAGCCAGGTTTGCCGGTCACCCTAAGTTCAAACGGATTTCCATTTTCCATGCCCTGAACCAAAAAGCCGTTGCCCGTGAACATGCCAAATCCATTATGAAAACCTATGAGGAACTGAACCTTATCGTGGTACATCTTGGAGGGGGGATAACCGTTGGCGCACACCGGAAAGGCCGTGTGATAGACGTGAACCAGGGCCTGGACGGCGAAGGGCCGTTTTCACCGGAACGTTCGGGAACATTGCCCGTTGGCGATCTTGTGCGGCTTTGCTTTAGTGGTGAATATTCTCAAAAACAAATCATGAAAATGATAAAAGGGGAAGGTGGAATGGCTGCCTATCTCGGCACCAACAGCGCTTACGATGTTGAAAAACGAGCCGCATCCGGCGATATGGAGGCCAAACAGGTTTTGGAAGCTATGGCCTATCAGGTTGCCAAGGAGGTGGGCGCCATGGGAACTGTCCTTCGGGGAGAGGTTGACGGTATTTTGATAACAGGCGGCGTGGCAAACAGTAAATGGTTTGTGAACCTCATTGTTGAACGTGTC
Source organism: Chlorobiota bacterium (assembly GCA_013151015.1). Classification (GTDB taxonomy): domain Bacteria; phylum Bacteroidota; class Bacteroidia; order Bacteroidales; family JAADJA01; genus JAADJA01. The sequence continues at coordinate 36,229 of JAADJA010000083.1, read as the reverse complement.
CATAAAATTGCCCCGACCCATGTTTACCCGGGAGAAGACGAAATGCGTGCCCTTGCTTTTAATGGCCTGAGAATTATAAGGGGCGAAGCGGATTTGAAGGTTTATGGGTAGATTGTTCGTATCTACTAAACGTAAATGACCTGATAGCATTTTGGACAAGTTTATGGTCTGCAAAATGCAAGTTTTTGTTTAGGTCATTGTTTTCCCATGATTTTTTCATATTCACAAACCCAGCAACCCCCAATACGAAATCCATCACCCTTTCTCAACAATGTGTGGTCGAATTGATTTAAGGTATCAAGGAAGGAATCCATCCACATATCCTTTATTATATAGATTCTCGGTTGGTTAAATACACTATCGACCAAATCATAATTCCGCACATCGCTCCTATCGTGCGGCGTGGCTTTAATCAAATCAGGGTTTACAAAAGAAGTACCATAGGAATTCCAGTACTCCGAAATAAGGCCGATCTTCCCCAATTGCTCAAATTCCCTGACAATTTCCGCTTTCGGTGTAAGCCTTTTGGGATACACATATTTAAAGCTATAAACTGTACCAATGGCCCCAAGGACAACCGTTGCCAGTATGAGCCAACAGGCAATCTTTTTAAGCATTGTCTTTTGTGACAGGTCGAAATAAATAAGGTAGGCAAGCCAAAACACAATATAGAGGCCTGTGAAATACCGTCGCGCCACACCATTGAGCAAAGCCCAATGGGACATAAGGACAATAAGGAACAAAACAAGCCCGTCAAGCACGAAAACCCACATCCATTTTCTGTCATTATCTGGAAAATCATTTTTCCCCGGCCTAAAAAACACCGCAAGGACAATCAGGATCAAAACCAAATAGGCATAGGCACTGACCATTGTGTCGGGAATCTTAAAAGCAAAAACATCAAAAAGGACTTCTTTAACAATGTGCAAGGCTGAAAATGATTCTCTTATCGAGTTTATCTGAAAACCGTATGTTGTTATAACAAACTTCCCGGCGATACTTTTAAAATAGAAAATAAGCAGGATGCCCAACAGACCCCCGACCAATAAAAACCAGGATTCAAAGCTTAACAATAAGTTTTTCAAGCTTTTATCCCTTCTAAATATAAAATATGCCGAAATGGAAATGATAATAAAAACAGTAATAATCGCCGGGTCCGCTACCCAGACCGCAGTCGTAAATATCAGAAACAACAATGCCAAAACCGCTGTTCTCATTCCCAAAGGAGCATCAATAGATTTCTGATAGCAATTCATCAAATAAATCCCCATGCCAATAAAGCTATATTCAAGCCCAAAAGCATTTCTCAATAATCCATGGTGGAAATAAACGATCGGGAAAAACCAAACGATGGCAAAAGCGATTTTTGTGCTTAACGACTTCAACAAAGAGGAAAAAGACAAATAGCCCAAAACAAGTATGATATAATGGGTGAGCGATTCCGACCATAACGATGAAATGCCAAGGCCCTTATAAAAAACTTGGCCCAATAGCGGGACAACCGACCCATACCTATCCTGGTTCCAAAAATATAAATCCCTTGGCAATTTAAAATAATGGAGCATTAAAACCGTAACTCCATCATCAGAATTGAACAATGGATAAAATGCCGATGAAAAAAGCAAAAAAGACAAGATGATAATCGTCCCAACACTAAGGATTAAAATAAGCTGCTTCTTCATTCAATTTAAGATACCATTCGGCAAACAAAAGTAAACAATTTCAATTTCAAGTACGATAAAACTGGAAAAGCTAATTTATTGGTCATTTTGATGTTCATTTGGTATAAAATAAAAAAAAGGGGCAGCCCTATTCGGAAACTGCCCCCAATCGTGTTAATGAAAAAAAACACTATTTGATTTTCACAAATTTCTTTCTCCTGGTTTTTCCATTATCATCGGTCAAATTCACGGTGTAAACACCTTGTTTTAAATCAGATGTTTTCAGGTCGATCAATTGCGCACCGGCCAGCAAACTCAAATCGGAAGTATAAACCGCCTGTCCCATTTGATTGTAAATGGCAAGGTTTACGCTGGAAGACCTGAGCAAACTGATTTCCATTTTTGCATTGCCCGCTACCGGGTTCGGATAAATTTCGCCCATATTTTCGATAATTGCATTTCTATCGCCAACCGATAAATAAGCACTGCTCCCTTTCAGGACAAATGAAATATCCATGCTTTGGTTTTCTTCATCAAGGACAACAGTTGCTATTTCAGATGTAACGCCGGGAACCTCGATTTTCAGTTTGTAGGTCCCGTAATCCAAACCTGAGAAATCAAAAACACCTTCATTGTCACTAAGAACATAATCCAGTGCATTCTCATCGGCATCCATCAGCAGTACGTTGATATTTTCAGCGGCACCGCCTTTTTCAGTCCCAATAGTTACAGTTCCATTAATTACAGCAGAACCTGCATTGAAGCCATCAATAGCCAACAAATGAATGTCATATGGGTTGGCCGCAACACCAAGACTGACCAAATCCGCATCGAACCAGAAGAGGGCATCACCGTAATAGGTTGGGAAATACTCTGTAAACTCCGGGGATTGAGGTGTAAGGCTGGCAAGAATATAGTATTCCCCGTTGGGGACATTCTCGAAGAAATAGAACCCTGTCCCGGGAACCGTCATGGTAAATTCATAGATGAACGAGCCATCATCTCCCATTCCAAACAAACCAACAAGTGCAAAGTCAACCGGCATATCCCCCATCGAAACAGTCCCTGAAAGCTCCTGTCCCATTTGCCCACCAATGGTCAACTCTTGGCAAGAAACCGCATAGCAACTGTCTCCCATTATCGGATCGGATGAATAGGTAGTAAGGCAAACCGTAAATTCATTTCCCTGGTTCGGATCGAAGGTATGGCTTACTTCCTGACCTTCGGCGGTTGTTCCGTCACCAAATTCCCACATATAAACATCGGCGGGGACAGGGATGGCTTCCCCATAAAAATCGAAGGTAAGGTTACCATCGGATTGATACAAGAAGAAGTTTTCACAATCGTTCCCATATCCATCTCCGACATAAACTTCCTGCATTGAAACAGCCACACATGAATCGCCGCTCATGGGATCGTAACTGTAGGTCATCAATGTGACCATTTGGATATCCCCATTGGCCGGATCAAATGTATGTTCTGTTTCTGAACCTGTAGCTGTTGTTCCATCACCAAAATCCCACGAATAATAATCGGCTGCCATTGGATAGGATTCACCGTAGAAGTCAAAGGTAAGGTTATCCCAGGTATCGTACCAAAACCAGTTTTCACAATCGTTTCCGCCACCGTTGGAAACCCAGACTTCCCCAGTATAAGTGGCCGTGCAGGTTTCTCCAATGGAATCCAGGGTCGTGGTAGTTGTGAGCGTTACCAAAAACATATCGCCAAGGTTGGGGTCGAACTGATGCTCAACTTCCTGACCGGAACCAAAATTCCCATCACCAAAGTCCCAATCGTAGGTATCGGCCTCCTGAGGGAAACTAAACCCGTAAAAGTGCATGAAGTTAGTGGCAAGTGCTTCATAGGCAAACCAGCTTTCACATTCGTTTCCGCCTCCACCGTTTCCGATCACTATTTCTTCACAATACATATCGTAGCATGAATTTGCCGAATCGGACATGATGGTCAGGCAAACAAGGTAAGTCCCCTCTTCATAAAAGGTATGGTTTGGGTTTTGTTCCTCGGAATATTCCCCATCGCCGAAATCCCACATCCAAAATGCCGGGTCGCCAATGGATTCATCGGTAAAAATCAAGGCATAAGGGCCTGCCGGAACCGTATCGTATTCATAAGAAAAAGCAGCCACACAATCGCCACCTCCACCGTTTCCAACCCAGACATCCTGATAAGACACGGCCATACAGGAATCACCGCTTGCCGGATCAAATGCAAAAGTGGAGAGCGTGACGGTAAATATATCGCCCATGTTTGCATCATAGGTATGTGAAACACTTTGTCCGTTACCGGTCGTCCCATCACCAAAATCCCATGAAAAGGAACCGGCAGGTATTGGCATGGCCTCGCCCATAAAATCAAAAGTCAAATTATCCCAGGTTTCATACCAGAAGTAATTAGCACAATCGTTTCCGCCACCACCGTTTCCGATTACAATTTCCTCGCAATAGGTATCATAGCACGAATTTGCAGAATCGGACATAATTGTCAGGCACACGAGATAGGTTCCATCTTCGGGATAAACATACTGTGGGTTTTGCTCTTCTGAGTTGCCACCATCCCCGAAATCCCAAAACCAATATGCCGGGTCGCCGATCGATTCATCTGTAAACTGCACAAAGTTGGAACCATTGGGCGTTGAGTCCATCACATAGGAGAATGCCGCCTGACATTCCCCACCACCGCCATTTCCGACCCATACTTCCTGACTTGAAGTTGCACTACACGAATCGCCCATTGCAGGATCGTACGAAACGGTGGTTAGGCTGACCGTATAAAACCCTCCGTTGTTTGCATCGTAGGTGTGGGAAACCTGTTGGCCATTGGCTGTTGAACCATCACCAAAGTCCCAGGAATAGACATCGGCAGGCATCGGCACGGCTTCGCCCATAAAATCAAAGGTGAGGTTGTCCATGGTCTCGAACCAGAAAAAGTTCTCGCAATCCGTTGGTGGGATACTATCGCTACAGATGGCAAAATCAAATACGAACGTATAATTCCCCGGATTGAAGAATCCTTCTTGCACATATGGCTCACCCACGCAATCATAAGTCGTGGCAATGACCATACCCTGGCTATCCACAAAAATCGAATCGCCCTGATAAAAGCCTGCATCATTTGTATATAACTCGTAATCCAGCAATGTGCCACCACCAGTCACGGAAACAACAACAAGGTGGTTTTGGATCGGGGCACCGGCAACATCATCGGTCACATGCCCACTAACATTCAATAAAGTACCCTGGGCCCATATCGCTGGAACCATCAGAAACATAATCACAAATGCAATAAATAGTTTTTTCATTTTCTTAAATTTTTAGTTGTTAATAGATTAATTCTTTTAATAAAGGTGTAACAGTTTTGATGATTGCCCGATGAATTTAATTCAAATTGCAATTTAAAAGAACTTGATCAACGTTATTGTTTTTGAAGACTAAGTATTTCGGAAAGGTTGCCTGACCTGAAGATTATTTCACAAATTTCTTAAGGAATTTCATCTTGTTTTCAGGGAATTGCAAAGACAAGACATAAATCCCTTTAGGCAATTGATCTGCTGATATTTTCAATCTGTTGTTCCCATCAAAAAGCGGAAAAACACGTTCTTCGGTTTTTCTCCCTGTCATATCAAAAACCACGGCCCACACTTCGGATTCCCCGGTTAAATCAAGATTGATATTGATCTCATCAACTACCGGATTGGGGAAAATGTCCCCCACGACAATTCCACTTTCAGCAAGGGTATTCACGCCAACAGTCCCCTCACAAGTCATCTGGAGCTCAATCCCCATCTGCACCGGATTGCCATTATCAAGGTTTGCAGAAGTTGCCCATGAAAACAAGGCCGTCTCTTCAGCATATAGCTTGTATAAACCCATTTCAAGATTTGAAAAGGAAAAACCACCATCTTCATTGGTGAGGGTAAAAGAGAGAAGATTATCGTCATTATCGAACAGCATGACAATTGTTCCATCCACCGAAAAACCTGAACAAGTCCCTTCAATTTGGATGTACCCGGAAAGCATCCCAATTCCATTCCCTGTCCCATAAAGCTCTTTTAAATGAACATCCGTCATAAAATTCCCGGTATCTGCAAGCTGAAAAACAGGGGCCTTGTCCCATCGAAGTGCATCCACATAATAGGCCTGCATATAATCATTGTAATGGGTCGAATTGTCTGTCAAACCCACTTTTATAATATAATCCCCTTCACGTGTATTCGGAAACCAGTAATATCCAAACTCATAAAACAAGTTGGTATCCGCTGGCACAACAGTATTATTATATTTCCGGTACAAATAGGCGATGCCGGTATCCCCTTCAGGAACCGGGTTGTTCAAAGGGTAATCACCAAGATAGGTTAGCCCTCCAAAATCGTAGTACTCCGGCGCCACAAGTGTTTTGCACACATTATCGGTCATCACATTTCCCCCCGATAAATTTCGGACAACCTGGAGGCAAACCGTAAACTCGCCCGCTCCGGCAAATTCGTGGGTTGGATCCTGAACCTGGGAACTGCTCCCATCACCAAAATCCCAGTAATAAGAATCAGGGTCACCTATGCCCATATCGGTAAAGGAAAAAAGGCGGGTGTTGCCCGACAAGGTATCGAGGGAATAATCAAAAGCGGCCATGAGCAAATAATCGACCGTAATGGTTTTGCAAACCGTATCGCTGCAGAAATACCCCAAAGAATCGGAAACGACCACCAAGCACACATCAAAATCCCCGGTTGAGCTATAAGCATGGACAGGATTGGGTTCCGTGGAAATATCCCCATCCCCAAATTCCCAATTGTAACCGGTAATGTTGCCACTTGAATTATCGAAAAAGAAAAAGGTAAACGGATCGGAAGGGTCCTGGGTAAAAGTAAAATCGGCTGTACATTGTAGCTGCACACTGTCAGTACAAATATAAAAATCCTTTATCAGGAAGAAATTATTTTGTGAGAATCCCAGGTCTTCATTAATGAAATTCCCAACACAATTATAAGTCCCAATATTTACCACACCTTCGGTAAATTCAGGGGGAAGTGCAATAAAGTCAGAATATGTACCATCCTCATCTGTTGCAACTATATTGTTATATCCGGGAAAAAAACTGTTGCTGTCGATACTGATATAAACATCGTGGCCAACAATAAGCGAAGAATCGATTTCATCAAACACATCACCGGCTACAACAATCATATTCCCTATGGTATCACCAACGAATATCTCTTCGCAATACGTATCGTAGCATGAGGTTACGGAATCTTCCATTGTGAGACAGACAAAATACGGAGCTTCGAAACCATACACATGGACCGGGTTTTGCTCTTCGGAAAAAGTACCGTCCCCAAAATCCCAGAACCAACTGGTTGGGTTTTCCTCTGACAAATCAATAAAACTTATTGTGGTGGATGAAGCAGGTGCTGCTTCGTAATCAAAAAGTGCCACACAATCGAAATTATTCCCTACCCAAACAAATTCAGAATACTCGGCCAAACATGAATCCTGTGTCACCGGATCCACATACATTGTGGTGAGCGTAACAAGGAATTCATCACCCGGGTTCCCCTGGTATGTATGTGTCACTTCCTGGCCCGTTCCCGTATTGCCATCACCAAATTCCCAATGGTAATAATTCACGGGCCCGGGGGTTGCAACACCAAAAAAGTCAAATGTATAATAATCCATGACATCATAAATAAACCAGTTCTCACAATCGGGCGGGTTCATGTCCGTACATATTTCAAAGTTAAAAACAAACTCCGTATTTGCCGGATCAAAAAATCCGGTCAGGAAATGCTCAACTCCGTAGCAATCATAAGTAAGTGCAGCTACCATGCCCTGCCCGGCGGCAAAAAGCGTATCGCTTTGGTAAAACCCTTCTTCATTGGTATAGTATTCAAAATAATCTGTCCAACCTCCCGATTCAACAGAAACGACCACAAGATGATTTGCAATCCCACCACCACTTGTTTCATCTGTAATATTTCCACTTACATGAAGGGGGATTTGTGAAAAGGCCACGGACAACAATCCTAATATGGAAGCAATCAGCAGTATCAATATTTTTATGCGCAAATTAATCATAACTTTAAAATTTAAACAACAGGCCCAGTTTTAAACCCAGGGAATAAGGGTTCTTCGCATTGTACCCCCGTTCATAAACCGGCCTTAGATAATAGTTGAACATGGGTTCACCGGTCAAGGTAACGCTGTTCGATAAACGACAATTAAATCCAACACCAACAGAAGCCTGCCATGTGTCGTTTATCCGTTGGGCTGTTTCCTTGGTTATTTTCAAGTTGAGGGCATCGCCGTTTGAAAATTCAGGATTGGGTTCGTAGCTATTTACCAATATGGAATAGGTCAAGCCTCCCTTTACAAAAACGGAAAAGCTTTTTGCATAATGTACCCTATAGCCCATAAACCCTGACAACCTCAAATAGGTATATCGGTTTCCGGTAAGCGACAATTTATTGTATGCAACGGTATCATACACATTTTCTATCGATGTTTTGAAAACAGGTTTTCCTGTAACCGGATCAATGGTATAGGAATTTACTTCGAGATAATATCCCACGCTATCGTATTGTTCATAATCAACATTATAACGGCCATCGTCCTGTGAAACCCCAATCCCCAATCCACCCTGGAGGTAAAAATCCTTAGTGGGTTTGTAGTTCGTTACGGCATCAAAATTCAATTGCAGTTTCCTGGTTTTCGCTTCATCGTTCATAAAAATCACCTCGGGCGAAACGTAAACACCGTAGGAAAACAATTTAGCCCTTCCATAATCATGGTCCGGGAAACCTGACAATCCTTTGAATTGGGTTCTTTCGTTGATATTTCCAATTGGATTGTATTGATAAAACAAATAATTTGCATCCAGGGTTTTTATTGCCATCCTTTCCATCGGGCTTTCCTCAGAAAGCCGGGGAAGCCCGGGATAAACCTTTTGTGATGTATTTGTTTGTATAGTGACATTCGAAGCAACAGAAGCTGAAACCATCGTTGTAACAATCACATCGTTCACTTCTCCCGTTTTATCCGTTGTTGAAATTTCAGCAAGCGGAACATCCTCAACCTGTGGGGACCCAAAATCATGATCAGGTTTCCCTGAAAGGTTATTATTGTTTGTCGTAACATCATTTTCCGATAAACCTGCATTTTCATAATATATGCCCTCTTCTTTTCCAAGAGTTTGGTTTTGCCCCTCAACAGCAGTTTCGCTGGAAGCCATATCTTCATTTTGTGTTCTGCCAATTTCAGTTGCTTCAACATTGGAACCTGAAGTTTCCCCAACATTTGAATAACCCCAATACAAATAGGCAGCAACGGAAAGGACAGCAATACCCGATATGAGGATTATTATCTTCCCCATGCCCGAAAAGAACAGGCTGCGCGACACAGCTTTCCAGACTTTGGCCGAGGGTTGTGCCTGATAGTCATCAAGCGAATTCCTCAGCAAATCATCAATATTGTTAAAACCCTCTTCCATTAATATTGTAAGTTTTTAACTTTTTCTAATTTTTCCATTTCATTTTTCAGGTATTTCCTTGCTTTTGAAAGCTGTGATTTGGATGTATTCTCAGAAATGCCGAGGATACCACTAATCTCCCTGTGTTTATAACCTTCAAAAACATATAGGTTCAACACCATTCTATATCCATCGGGCAACTGTTGGATAAGCCTCATCAAGATTTCCCTGTCCACTGGCAGATACACCTTGTCACCGGGAGTTTCATCTTCTGATGACAATGTGTTTTCATTGATTTCTTCATGATGCACCTTGCTTCTTTTGTTGTAATTCGTAATGGCCGTATTCACCATTATCCGTCTTATCCAGCCTTCAAAAGAGCCATCGCTCCTGAAGTTCTTAATGTACCTGAACACCTTCACAAAACCTTCCTGCAAGACATCCTCTGCTTCGGCCCTGTTCATGCAATAACGCATGCACACGCCTAACATGCCCGGGGCAAATGCTTTGTACAATTGATTCTGGGCACGTCTTTTTCCGGCAATACATCCTTGTATTATTTTTTCATCAACAGTCATCAAAAACTATTACGATAAAACAGACTCCGCAAATCAGGGAGGGTTGCCTGTGGATTTAACAGATTATAAAAAAGCCCCGCAATCATCTTACGGGGCCTGTATTGTTTTAAATAATTGACAGTATTTATTTTTTCACAAACTTCTTAATTATATTACCGTCCCCTTCGGAAATGCGCAAAAAATAAATCCCGCTTTTCTGTGAACCCAGGTCGATGGAAATAGTACTTTCCCCTCCAAAAGCAGTCTTTGTTGTTTGTTTCACGATTTGGCCCGTGGCATTATAAAGTTCAATTTGTATTTCGGTTGTTTCAGAAAGCACAATCTGAACAGAAGCTGTTTCAGATACAGGGTTGGGGTACACTTCCCCAAAACCCGATCCCCATTCCAAATCCGAAATCCCGTTCACACTACCGTTCACGGTATTTGAACTAATTACTATTTCAATATCCGTCACTTCAGGGTTATCTTCATCAAGTATTACATTAATGGCATCCGTAATCTTGCCGGTAACTTCAGCAAAAACTTTAAAGGAGGTCAGCTCCAGGTCATCAAAACCAAACTCACCTTCTTCATTGGAATAAACGAGGGTCAAAGGAACACCATTTTCGTCCAGCAATAAGATTTCCGCATCACTAGCAGGGGAGGAATCCTTGCCCGAAGGGTCAAAATGGATAGTACCTCCAATAGAACCCAAGCCAAAAGCATTTTGAGGGATTGGCACTAAATGTATGTCATACTCAAAATTGGGGGCATTGTGAAAAATCGTATCTGCCTCTGTCCAGAATAATTCATTGCTGTAATATGTGGGGAAATATTCCATGTACAAATTCGATGATTCGGGTATGTCAGCTTTTACAAAATACTCGCCATCAATAAGCTGGAAAAATGAATAATACCCTAAGTCTTCGTTGAAATTGGCAGTATCGATAGGTTCGATATCCTTTTCCCCAACTTTGTACAAATACACAAGCCCGGTATCAATGGATACGGGGAAGTATCCCGCAAAAACATGTCCGCCAAGATGGTAATAACTCTTCAGCCTTACATTTACCAACCTTTCGATCGAGGATTCAATGGGCTTGGCGCCCGGGGTAGTTTCAATCTTAACTTTAAGTGTTACCCTGTAAACACCCGGATTTACATATACATGGTTTGGATTTGCTTGATTGGAATAATGCCCATCACCAAAATTCCAATCCCAGGAAACAATATCCGTTGAATTGGTAAGATCAATGAAAGTAAAGTCGAATGGATTGTTATTAAATGGATTGCACAAATATTTGAAGTTCGCCTGATAACCGGTTTGTGCATCAAGTAACGGAAGTTCAAAATTGGCAAACAATGTATTTGACTCACTCCATTTAAACCTAAAATATACTGTGGTATCGTGTTTCTCATTCAGGTAATCCTTGGTGGAAATAACAAGTCCCCCCTTTAAAAAATCAGTGCTGATCGTATCATAGAAAAAACCTTTACCATCAGTAAACAGGGTTTTATTATACACAAAATTCAGGTTATAACTTGAATCGGCAGAGATATGTACCATTTGGTCCTTAATGGGCGCACTGTTTTGATCGTTAACAACCTGACCAATTAACACGATCTCGTATTTTCCCTGAAATCCCTGCGAAAAAGCCCCGTTTGCCATAGTGACAAGAATTAATAAACCGAGGATTAATCCTTTAGCTATTGTAGTCATTCTATTATTTATTTTTCTCAAAATCATTTTTGTAAAACCGTCTTAAAAATTAACGATTATCCCACTTCGTATCCCAAACGAATATGGATGTTTGGTTTGTATGGAATTTTGTTCGTAAGCTGATTTCATGTAAAAACGCATCATAGGCTCAACACCAATACTTACATGGTTCCCTAATTTATAGGTTACCCCACCCGCCAATATGATTTGCCAGTTCATTTTAATCCTTGCAGGCACCTCACTGTCCACATTTACGATCCTGTTATTGTCGTTTTCAAGGTTTACCGAAGATATATCTTCATTCACCATCAATGATAATGAAGGACCGCCTTTCACAAACCATGAAAAACGCCTGAATTCCTCGGTATAACCAAATAGTACCGGTATTTGCAAATACGTGTATTTGTTCTTTGTGGGCGTAACCGTAACATGCTGTACCGAATCATAAACATCAACCGTATTGGTTAGGTAAACCGGTACAACGCCATTGGCCGTGGTATCGAACGTAATATCATAAACATCTTCATAACTGCCGAGGTACTTTTCAAAATCAACCTTCGATTGTCCGTCATCACTTGAAGACATGACACCTATCCCACTTTGCAATAAATAACTGGAAAACTTATAAGTCATGTTCAAATCCAAAGAATAGCTTTTATTTGTTGTATTGATATCGGAAGGATAAAAAATAACTTCTGGCGTAAAATACAATCCAAAATACAAATCCCCCTTTTTTCCATAATCGTTTTTCAGCTCAGGGCTTGCAACATCCCCTGATGCAATCTCGTCAGCTTCTTCCGTTTCAAGCATTTCAACAATAGGCGTCTGCTCAAAGCTTTCTTCTGGTATCGGCGCTGAAGCCTTGACATCACTATGGACATTGCCTGACCCGCCCATTGCAAGCAAATCAGAATCATCACCAAATCCAGCTTGTCCTTCGTCGCCTTCAATATCATCCAACTCATTTTCAACTTCACCTGAACTATTGCCCGAACTCAATTCATTGTTATTTGGGTTCAACGCTGTGTTGTTGTTAACCTCCATGGCAACTTCCTTTATCGGCTTTTCTTTTACGATCATGGCGTCAGTTCCCCTTTTTCCAAGGCTTTCAGCATTGATTGAAGAAACAGAAATGTCGATCACGCCCTTTTCAGATAAGCTTTGTCCATTAAAAGAGGCCATGTTGCTTTTTTCATTTTCGCCGGATTTGTATTCCGGTAGGAGGGTTTCAATATTGTCAATATCCGTATTTAAGGCAATTTTTGCAGAATCAACAACCTCTGATACAGAGTTGTTTGTTTGATAAATAAAGAACAAGCTACTTAAAACAAGTATGACAGATATCCCCAATATCCCACCTTTTGGGAAGGTTTTACCGGAACCCCTATTATTCCCTTGCATGTCTTTTTGGATATTGCCCCATACATGTTCGGGAGGATCTACTTCGAAGTTCTCGAAAGCATTCCTGAAAAGGTCATCAATATTTATATCTTTATTACTCATTTATTTATGATCGATCAATTCCATATAGTTCATTTACCTTTCTTTGCAAGGTATGTCTCGCCCTTGACAATTGTGATTTTGACGTATTCTCAGAAATATCGAGCAGCGAAGCAATTTCCCGATGTGTATAACCTTCCATAACGTTCAGGTTAAAAACCATTTTGTAACCAATGGGCAAATCCTTTATCAACTTTAAAAGTTCATTAACCGAAATAGTATCAACCACTGAACTACTCATTTTCTGAACAGGTTCGGCCGTATCGATATCCAAATCCTTTTTGTATTTGGCGAATTTCTTTACATGATTGATTGCGGTATTGACAATTGTCCGGCGGACCCAACCTTCAAGTGAACCTTCGTTGCGAAATGATTTCAAGTTTGCAAAGGCCTTGATAAAACCTTCCTGTAAAATATCATCGGCTTCCATCCGGTTTTTGGCAAAACGAAGGCAAACCCCATACATCTTAGGTGCATAGCGCTTGTAAAATTCTTCTTGTGCTTTTGCATTATCGCACAAGCACTCTTTTACCAATTCTTTTTCAGAATACATTAAAAATAGATGATATGAACCGACCCAAAGGCATTAACTTCTGACACTTCCGTAACAATCTAACTGTAAACTGCTTACAGACAAGGGCGTAAAAGTACAAATTAATTTTTGTTCCAACAAATTTTCACATTGGATAAATTCATATAATCTGGTCAAAGAACGTTTGAACACAGGTCCAAAAACCCCTGTTGTTCAATAATAAGATTAAGACAAGAACACATTTGAAAAAGTTGCACAAAATTAAAAAGGATATATTATCCCGAAAAAAGATTTGCCTTTTACAATTGGGGTTTGAAAATATCTTTAATTTCGCCGTTATTAAACAGATATTTAATTCATTTATTAAAACAATGGAAATGAAAAAAATCACCGCCCCCTTAATTTTGCTTGGCATTATTGTTATCGTGACAAGCTGTAGCAACAATACACAAAAAAAAGAAGAACCTGTGGACACAAAAACAACCGGAGTTTCCGAAATGCAGAAAAAAGTTGACGAATATGCCCCATTTAAACTTACTGCGGACATTTCGCACCTGAACGACAAAGAAAAAGAAATGCTGAAACTTCTGTTTAAAGCGGCCAAAATCATGGATGACATTTTCTGGTTGGAAAATGTAGGCGATAAAGAAGAATTCTTATCCGGCATTAAAGATCCGGCCACAAAAAGATTTGCTGAAATCAATTACGGCCCCTGGGACGAAATGGACGATTTAAAGGTTTTCGTGAAAGGCTATGGCGCAAAACCCCTTGGCGCGGAGTTTTACCCAAAAGACATGACCAAAGAAGAATTTGAAGCTTTTGACGACCCCAATAAATCGAGTTTGTACACCATTATCAAAAGGGATGAAAATGGCAAATTGAAAACCGTTTGGTACCACGAAGCTTTCAGCCAATATGTGAAAGAAGCCTCAGGACTTTTGCTAAAAGCTTCCAAACTGGCCGGTAACAAAGAATTTGCCCATTATCTCGAATTGAGGTCAGAAGCACTTTTGACCGATGACTACCAACCCAGCGACCTCGCCTGGCTCGATGTTAAAAACAACAATGTGGACCTGGTCATTGGCCCCATCGAAAACTATACCGATAAATTATTTGGTTACAAAGCAGCCCACGAATCCTATATCCTTATCAAAGACAAGGTTTGGAGCGATAAACTCTCAAAATATGCCAGCTTTTTACCACAATTGCAAACAGAGCTTCCCGTTGACCCAAAATACAAAAAGGAAGTCCCCGGTTCGGATGCCGACCTCAACGCTTATGATGTGGTATTTTATGGCGGCGATTGCAATATGGCCGGCAAAACCATCGCCATTAACCTGCCCAACGACGAAGAAGTCCAGCTTAAGAAAGGGACAAGGAAACTTCAATTGAAAAATGCCATGCGGGCAAAATTCGACAATATCCTCGTTCCCATTTCAAATATGCTTATTGCAGAAAACCAGAGAAAACATATTACCTTCGATGCTTTTTTCGCCAATACCATGCTGCATGAAGTTGCCCATGGGATGGGGATAAAAAACACCATTGACGGCAACGGGACAGTCCGCCATGCTTTGAAAGAGCAATACTCAGCTTTGGAAGAAGGGAAAGCCGACATCCTTGGCCTTTACCTTGTGACCCGGTTGAACGAGATGGGTGAATTTGGCGATACCGACCTGATGGACAATTATGTGACTTTCATGGCCGGCATTTTCCGTTCCGTGCGATTTGGCCTTTCCAGTGCCCACGGAAAAGCAAATATGGTGCGTTTTAATTTCTTTGCGGAAAAAGGGGCTTTTATCAAGAACGCTGACGGGACTTATTCCATTGACATTGAAAAGATGAAATCGGCATCAAAAGAGTTAACGCAAATTATTTTGAAACTCCAGGGCGATGGCGATTATGCCGGCACCAAAAAGCTTCTTGACGAATCGGGGATAATCAAACCCGAATTGCAGGCCGACCTTGACAGATTGGAAAGCGCCGGTATTCCTGTTGATATTTATTTCATCCAGGGACCTGAAGCTTTAGGTTTATAAAGAATTGGGGATATTGCAACTAAATGCAGTTGTTCGCAACTGAACACAGGAGGTTGGTTTTTGAACACATCCCCTTTGTGAATGATAGAATAACTATATTGATAATTCTCTGCAACAGCGCTTTACTTCAAATGGCATGGTTTTCGGGAATTGCCAAGGTTTAAGAAAAATTCAATCAACTGAAATAATTACATAAAAAATCAAATGGAATGAAAAAGTTTATTTTTACCTTAATGCTCACGGCCACCTTCGGGTTGAATATATTTGCGTTTACGCCACCCGATGAGGGAATGTGGCTTCCCATGTTTGTCGAACGTCTGAACTATGTCGATATGCAGGAAATGGGGCTAAACCTTACTGCTGAAGAGATTTACAGCATCAACAATTCGAGCCTGAAAGATGCGATTGTTGGTTTATCGGGAAGTACCAAACCAAATGGGTATTTTTGCACTGCAGAAGTAGTTTCGGACCAGGGCCTGCTTTTTACCAATCACCATTGTGGGTACGACATTATCCAGCAACACAGCTCAGTTGAACACGATTACCTGAAAGATGGTTTTTGGGCCATGCAAAAAAGCGAAGAACTTGTTAATGATCATCTAACTGCTTCTTTTCTGATCCGCATGGAAAATGTTACCGACAGCATCGTCCCTTTCCTTTCCGACACACTTTCTGAAGGTGCAAGAACAGCAGAAATCCGCAAAATCAGCAAAAGATTGAAAAAAGCCAATTCGGAAGATGGCAAATACAATGTAGTTGTCAAAGGTTTTTACGGTGGCAACGAATACTACCTTTTTGTTTATGAAGTTTATGAAGACGTGAGGCTGGTTGGGGCTCCCCCTTCCTCCATTGGGAAATACGGTGGCGATACCGATAACTGGATGTGGCCACGCCATACGGGCGACTTTAGCATTTTCAGGATTTATAGTGCCCCGGACGGCTCTTCTGCAAAATACGCCGAAGAAAATATCCCATTAAAGCCAAAACATTTCCTGCCCGTTTCCATTAAAGGGATCGAGAAGGATGATTTTGCAATGATCTGGGGATATCCAGGGGGAACCAACAGATACATGACTTCCTACGGGGTTGAGTACAACCAAAAGTATTTCAGCCCTGACGTTGTTGACATTTTGGGAAAACGCCTCGAAATCATGAAAGAAGATATGGATGCTGACCAAAAGGTACGTATCCAATATGCCTCGACCTACGCCGGTCTTGCAAATTTCTGGAAAAACCAAATAGGACAAATGCGCGGCCTGAAAAAATTACATGTTGTCGATAAAAAGAAGAATATTGAAAACGATTTTACAAATTGGGTGAACGCTGATGATGCCCGAAAGGAAAAATACGGAGGCATACTTTCCGAAATCGAAGCAGGATATAAAAACATCAGCGAGATGATCGACCCATTATTATATATCAACTTTGCCTTGATGGGGCCTGACATTATAGGGTACGCACAGGAGTTTACACAACTTGATGCGCAATTGAAAGACAAAAAGGAAAACCCAACGGCCCCGGAAGAAACAGCAAAAGAATTGAAAGAATCCGCCCCTGACCATTTTAAGGATTATAATGTTGGGACCGACCAAAAAATCTTTGCCGGAATGTTTCAATTATATGCAGAAAATATCCCACAAAATAAATGGCCAAAGTTTTTTGCGGATTTGAATAAAAAATACAAAGGGGATTTCGATGCACTTGCCAAAGAAGTTTATGAAAAATCATTTTTCACAAGCCAGGAAAAGGTGGAGGCCTTTTTAGAAAAGCCTAATGCAAAGAAACTGGCCAAAGACCCGGCCTATGTTTTGTCCAATGAAATTATGAGTGAAATGATGGGCGCAGTGGGCGGATATCGCAATGCACAATCTTCATTATCACACGGGAAACGCCTGTTCATTGCCGGCCTCCGGGAAATGAACCCAGACAAGGTATATTATCCCGATGCAAACTCAACCATGCGCTTAACTTATGGTTCGGTTGAGGATTATTATCCCGCCGATGCTGTTCATTACGATTATGTAACGCATTTATACGGAGTAATGGAAAAAGAAGACCCAACCAATGATGAGTTTATTGTGGAGCCAAAATTGAAAAAATTATTTGAGGACAAAGATTATGGACGTTATGGCAAAGATGGCAAACTGATCGTGTGCTTCCTTACCACAAACGATATTACCGGAGGTAATTCGGGAAGCCCGGTTATCAATGGCGATGGTGAGCTTATCGGCTTAGCTTTCGATGGGAACTGGGAAGCCATGAGCGGCGATATCGCTTTTGAACCTGAATTGCAGCGCACCATTTGTGTGGATACCCGCTATGTGCTTTTTATCATTGATAAATATGCAGGTGCACAAAACCTGATCGATGAACTTACGATTATCCAATAAACAAGGATAATCACTTTATAATAAAATGCTGAGGGCCCGGAAGTTTCCGGGCCTTTTTTTATCCTGGCCTAAAGATCAGGTCAACTCATGGTATATAATGAGTTTCCACGCCATTTATGACGGGGGCTTGCTTTCAAATTTATTCCTTAGTTTTGTCCAAAACAAAGACCTCTATAATATGCGATACTTTTTATTGATTTTCATTTCGGCTTTGTTCTTTTCAATTTCAGTACAAGCACAAGAAACGAAAGAGGAAAGGAAAACCCGGAAAAAGACGGAACGGAAAGCCCGTGACAAATATCTCGGGGCAGGGATAGGATTTGCCAAGATGAGCGCTAAGGACAAGGCCACTTCCCCCCTTTTATATTCAGGCCCAACACTGTTGAGCAACCTGGATTACCTTGTCCATTCCGACAAACTGATTAAGACGGTGGAATTCACGGCCGGCGTATCTGAAATAAGGACGAATAAGGATACACATTATGGACTGACGAGAAGTTATGCGTACGGCTTTTATTTCAACTTCCGGTTTACGCACAACCAAAAAGTCCTTCAATTTGCCAAAGACAAGATCAAATGGTACGTTGGCCCTGGAATCAATATCACAAACTTTTCACGGATAAATTATAAATTCGGGAATTCGCTCTACAATTACGAATATATGGCGGGCATTGGCGTTTCGAGCCGGATGGAATTTCCCTTTAGTTATAAAGGCAAAGATTTCAAGTTCCTTAGGATGAAACTTCACCGCCGCGATCGCCAATTACTTTTGAGCTGGAAACTATATGTCCCGGTATTCACTTCTATTTACCGGCCCAACTATGTGAGCATCCTTAATTTTATCGACCCGGAAACATCGATCTTCAACACAAACAATCTGCATTCCGGCATTTTCACCTTTTTGGAAATCCAATCGGATATTGAACTTTTCTATTTCCTCCATAATGGCAATATCTTAAAACTATCCTATTTGTGGGAATACCATCAATACAAACCGGGGGAAAATGAGGTGCAGGGCGCTATAAATGGCTTGAACTTCAGTTTTGTTTTTAAATTCAACAAATCAAATCAATAAATGCACTTATCTAAAATATAAAGTATAAAATATTGACTAACATGAAACGACAATTATACCTTTTAGTATTACCTTTTCTTTTTATTTCTTGCGAAAAAGCAATGATAGAAAAGGATGCGGCCATTTCACCTATTGAGAATTTTGAAAGCCTCTGGAACACGGTGGACCAGAAATATGCTTTCTTTGATTACAAGGGTATTGACTGGAACGAAATCCACAACACTTATCGCCAGAAAATAAACGACAATATGTATGATGAAGAATTGTTCTTTGTCCTGGCAAATATGATCACCGAATTGCGCGATGGGCACACCAACCTCGTTTCACCCTTTAACATCTCACGCTATACCTTTCAATATTCCAGTCCCGAAAACTTCAATTTCAGGTTGTTGAAAGACAATTACATCGGATGGGACTACAATATTACGGGCCCGCTTATCAATGCTTTTATCGAGCGTGACGAAAAGCTGATCGGCTATATTTATTATGGTTCTTTTTCGAGCAATGTGAGTACATGGCACATTGATTATGTCCTGAGCCGTTTCCATAATACAGATGGGATTATCCTTGACATGCGGAGCAATGGCGGCGGCAATGTCACCAATATCCATACGCTTGGGAGCCGTTTTGCAGATACCAAAAGACTGATCTATACCACGGCTTTGGTCAACGGCCCCGGCCATAATGATTTTGAAGAACCCTCGGAAGTGTATATGGCCCCCAGAGGACAAAGGCAATATACGAAACCCGTTATGCTACTGACCAACAGGGGATGTTTTAGCGCCACTTCCTTTTTCAGTACGGCCATGAAAGCCTTTCCCCATGTGATACAGGTGGGCGACACAACAGGCGGCGGACTTGGGGCACCTTCTGGATTTGAACTGCCCAATGGATGGTCCTACCGTTTTTCGGTTTCAGAAACCCTTACGCCCAACGGCGAAAACTTTGAAGATGGAGTTCCCCCGGACATAAGTGTTTGGATGGACCCGGAACATGAATCCGCAGGGATTGATGATATTATGGAAAGGGCAATAGAAGAAATCCTTCAATGAAAACCACATAACTATGAAACCAACAATAACTAAAAGATGTACTTTTGACCAGCAATTCAAATCCGAAAAATAAAGATGAATCGTAATATTTTATTTCTCATTTTAACCATGATTATTTCCACTTACGGATATGGTCAGGATTTATTCACGGTTATTGATGATACGGTATCTTATAATCCAAATATTTTCACTGTAGTTGAGGTGATGCCACAATTCCCCGGTGGGGATAGTGCAAGGATTATGTACTTAAGCCAAAATATTCGTTATCCAATTGAGGCAAGGGAAAAAGGGATTCAAGGTCGGGTTTTCATTACATTTGTGGTTGAGGGGGATGGTAGGATATCAAATGTAAAGTTGCTCAGGGGTATTGGTGGAAGTTGCGACGAAGTGGCACTAAACCTTGTAAAGAACATGCCCAATTGGATCCCGGGTCAGCAAAGAGGAAAAAACGTTAGGGTTCAATTTAATATGCCAATCGCATTTAGAATTGACGGAGTTAGCAGCATTCCAAAATGGGACAATTTTTATGAAAAAGGAAATGTGTTTTTTGATCAGCAGAAATACGAAAAGGCGATTGCCCGGTATTCAAAATCAATAGATAAAAAAGGATCTTTTTACAAGGAGGCCTATTTGAACAGGGGTATTTCCAAATACCATATGAGAAACTTTGACGGGGCAATTGAAGATATGAAGAAAGCCATTGAATTAGGTGCACGATTTAATTCTGAGAAACAAGCCCTGGTATATTTTGAAATTGGAAATGAATACTTCGACAAGAAAGAATACGATAAGGCACTCGAATCATACAATGAATCCGCAAATCTCACACCAGAAGACGGCAACATTTATTTCAATATCGGGATTGTGAATTTCTATCTTGGCAATAAAGAACAAGCCTGCAAAGATATGCACAAGGCGAAAGAATTGGGGAAAGAGGATGCGGAGCAAATAATAGGGGAAAGGTGCAAATAATCAAATTGCTCTTTCATCCCGGAATTCATCCTCATTGTTTCAGATGTCAATAACAATACAAAACATATTCAAAATGATCGATATAAATCATCTGGAAATATGACTAAAACAATATTGTATTATACAAATATGTTTTGCTTTGTTGGTGGATTGAAATAAAAAAAACCTGTACGAACCGACAGGTATGCAAGGAAGCTTGGTCCATCCCTGCTATAACCTTTCAATGCACATCTTCAGTTCTTCCCTTTCATCCTCCAGGCTTTTGGAAGGCATGGATGAATCGGCACGTGCGTACCAATAGGCGGCATTCCCCTGATCGCCTTCCTTGCGGTGCAAATAAGCATGGACACGATAAGCTGCTTTTGAATTGAGAACCTGGACAATTTTATGGGCTCCGTCCCAATCTCCCTGAATGTCAAGCTCAAGGGCTTTGAGTAATTTCGGAATATTCATTTTTGGGTCTGTTTATTGGGTTAAAAAGTTAAAGATCAAGGGCTGAAGGTTATGGGTTATGCGTTACGGGTTATGGGTTACGGGTTACGGGTTATGGGTTAAAAGGTTATGAGTTATGGGTTTAAATTTCTAAATTTAGGTGTTAAAAGTCAAGTGCCAAATCGGTATTTTAAAGTCTTAATAGACACACGACCTCTCAAACAATAGTTCGGTAAACAATTACAATATGTTGATTGCCATATATTTGCAACCTGAGAAGTATTTTATCATATTATTGTATATCAATACGTTGCGTTCTTTGTCCCGCATGTGCGGGATTCCGCGAGAAAATTTACCGATGTATTGTCAAACATACAACTATTTTAACACAGAACCTTGTAAACACCATGTTTCAACTTTCGAGCTTTTCATTTACCGCCATCCTTTTCTTTCGAGTAATCCATTGACTCTACCAATTTGCCTTCCTTATAAATCTCTTTCTTCGTCACATCCCCTTTTTCGTTTATATAGATCCATTGACCAATACGCAAGGAATTTTGGTATTGGCCGGTTATCCTCATCCGTCCATTTTCAAAATAATAAACCACCTCTCCCTCTTTTTCGTCATTTTCAAAATTTCCTTTCACCTTTACTTTCCCATTTTCAAAATATTGTCTCCATGGCCCGTCTCTTTTCCCCTGTTTCCATTGAACCTCTTCGGCCACAGACCCGTTTTTGTAATACACTTTCCAAGCCCCGTTGTTCTTTTTGTCCCTGTAAAATTCCTCTTTCAACAAAATATTGTCCTTGTCATAGTATTCCCACAGGCTATCTTTTACTTTGTCCTTGTAGAAACCTTTTGACATCACTTTCCCATTGTGGTGGTATATAGTGGTTTCGGCAAACCTCCCGTTCTCACTAAAGACTGAACGTGCCTGGACAATCCCATCGGGGAAGTAATACACAAAAGCGCCCTTCGGCACATCGTCCACAAATTGCCCTTTATATTTCAACATCCCATTCTCATTGTATTTTATCCACGAACCCTGTTTTCTCCCCTTATCGTCCGTTTGGTTCAAAGTATCGTTATGCGTTTGCCCAACAAGGATTCCCGAGACTGAGAAAAGCAGAAAAGAAAGCAAGATATTCTTAAACATACGTAAGGTTTTTTGTGATAATATTCAAAACGTAAAACTACATAAATTATTTATCCCCCTGAAAAAAAACCATAATTTTGCCGCATGAACACATACTCTTCCAAACTGGTCGAAAATGCCGTGAGCGAACTGTCGCGCCTTCCGGGTATCGGGAAAAAAACGGCTTTGCGCCTTGCCCTCCACCTGCTCAAAAAAGATAAAGCAATAGCTGAAAACCTTGGAACCGCCATCATCGAAATGCGTGAGAACATACAATTTTGCAAGGAGTGCCACAACATTTCCGATTCGGAAGTTTGTGAGATTTGTGGCAACCAAAAGCGCGACAAAGACACCATCTGTGTTGTAGAAGATGTACGGGACGTAATGGCCATCGAAAACACCGGGCAATACAACGGGGTCTATCATATCCTTGGCGGGATAATTTCGCCCATGGAAGGGATCGGCCCCAATGACATTACGGTTGATTCACTCGTAAACCGTGTATCGGCTGGAAATGCCAAAGAGGTGGTGATGGCACTTTCCACAACCATCGAAGGCGATACGACCAATTTTTATATTTACAAAAAACTCAAGGACAAGGAAATCAAGATCACAACAATCGCCCGTGGTATTTCCGTTGGCGACGAACTGGAATATGCGGATGAAATCACACTTGGAAGATCAATTATTAACCGTACGCCTTTTGAATCAACCCTCTGATTTTCACTCAAACAAATCCAACTGATTCTCTGTTGTAAAAAACTCCTTCGGGACTTTCTTATCAAATCCGGTGGTGAAGCGCTTGATGGATTTCTTGATTAATTTATTGGGGGTCGTTTTTCGGGCTTTGCAATAATTCACCAACGATTTTTTTTGTTTGTCCGACAACTTGATGGTAACCGTCCGGTATTTGATTTTCCTTTTGCGCTTTTTTCGGGAAGAAACAGCCATATGCAATGATTCAGAATTTTCAGTAAAAATAGGAAAGAATCCCTTTGGTCAAAAAGCAAGGCATTTAAAACTTGTTAACAAGCAAGGTTTGACAAGACCTTCCATCGTCTACAAGACCTGGAAGAGCCAGCGCAAGGGCAACATCTATTTTAACCGCAAGCATGGGCGCTTGCTGTATGAGTATTGCCTTCTTATTTTCTTTTTTTATTCAACCTTCCGGGTCACCACCGCTCATGCCCTCTTCGACCCAAAAGGTTTTGCAACTTGCCTATATTTCATGTTAACCCCGGACAATATCCCGGATATCCTCGATGATTTTTTGAGCAAGGTGTTCGGCAGTCGTTTCCGAATTGCTTTCGGCATAAATCCGGATAATGGGCTCGGTATTGGATTTCCGTAAATGCACCCATTCATTCTCAAAATCAATTTTCACCCCATCAATGGTATTTGGCTTATGCGCCTTATATTTTTCGGCCATCTTTTTCAAAATATCGTCCACGTCCATTTCCGGTGACAGTTCAATCTTGTTTTTGGAAATAAAGTAATCGGGATAAGTTGCCCTTAATGCGGAACATGTATTCCCCGATTTTGCCAAATGTGTCAAAAACAAGGCAATCCCAACAAGCGAATCACGTCCATAATGCAAGGCCGGATAAATTACGCCCCCGTTCCCTTCACCACCGATAACGGCATTGGTTTCCTTCATCTTCACCACCACGTTTACCTCGCCAACAGCAGAAGCGGAATAGCTGGCCCCGTATTTATTGGTCACATCCCGCAAAGCCCTCGTTGATGACATATTGGAAACCGTGTTCCCTTTATCGTTCTGCAAAACATAATCGGCAACGGCAACCAATGTGTATTCTTCCCCGAACATTTCCCCTTCATCGGTGACTATTGCCAATCGGTCAACATCCGGGTCAACCACAAATCCCATATCGACATTTGATTTCTGCACCAACTGTGAAATCTCGCTTAGGTTTTCGGGCAATGGCTCCGGGTTATGCGGAAATTTGCCATTGGGTTCGCAATACAGCTCGTGGGTTTTCTTCACTCCAAGGGCTTTGAGCAAAGGCGGAAGGGCAATCCCCCCCGTGGAATTCACACAATCAATGGCCACACTGAAACTTGCTTTTTTTATGGCCTTCACATCCACCAAAGGCAACTCCAGGATTTTTTGAATGTGCATATCGATAAACCCATCATTCTGCCGATAATTTCCAAGTTCTTTAATAGTTGAAAAGTCAAAGCTTTCTTCATCGGCCATTTTCAAAACGGATGCACCTTCTTTAGCTGAAATGAACTCACCTCTTCCATTGAGCAGTTTCAGGGCGTTCCATTGTTCGGGGTTATGGCTTGCCGTAAGGATTATCCCGCCATCGGCTTTTTCTTCTATCACGGCCATTTCAATAGTTGGTGTAGTTGACAAACCACCATCAACCACATCGGCGCCCATTCCCATCAAAGTACCGCAAACAACATGGTTCACCATTTCGCCCGAAACACGTGCATCACGTCCCACGATCATTTTAATCCGTTGTTTCCCGGTACTGTTTTTAATGAAAGTTGCAAAGGAGGCCGTGAATTTCAATACATCCAACGGACTCAGGCCCTCGCCCGGTTTTCCACCAATAGTTCCCCTTATCCCTGAAATTGATTTTATTAAGGTCATCGTATCATGTTTTTTATTCGGCGGCAAATGTATATTTTTTTGCGACATTCAAAAACTTTTTTCTTAATGGATAAAAACGGACAGGGGAATTTTAAAAAGTTATCAATTCTAACAATCAATCGGTATAGTTTTATTAGTTTTGCAGAAATTATCAGATACTGCATGGACAATTACTTTGAACAAAATGAAGAAAAAATAAAGGCATTGGTCAGCCGGTTCGATCAAATGGTCAAATCGCACAATAGCTATTATTTTGATGTGGAGGAATTTGAGTTCATTATCGATCATTACTTGATTCAGGAACACATTAACAAAACTTCACAGGCCATCAAGCTGGCACTGGAACAACACCCACATAACACTTCCTTCTTATTGCGAAAAGCGCGCCTGCTCTATTTGTCCAATCGTGCAAACAAAGCACTGAAATTATTGGAGGAAGTGGAAAGCATGGAACCCGACAATATGGAAATCTTTATGACCAAGGCTTCCATCTATAGCCAAATGAAAAAATACGACAAGGCCATTGAAGAGTATAATAAAGCAATAAAAGAGGCGGATGACCTGGAGGAGGTTTATACCAATATCGCTTTTGAATATGAAAACATGGGGAAATACAACCTTGCCATTGAGTTTTTGGAAAAGGCATTGGCACAAAACCCCGAAAACGAAGCAGTTGTTTACGAACTTTCATTCTGTTTCGAAATATCGAACCAAACCGAAAAGAGCATCCGTTTCTTTACTGATTTCCTTGACAAAAACCCCTATTCAAAAGCGGCTTGGTTCAACCTTGGAATCGCGTTCAACAACAGTGAATTGTACGAAAAAGCCATTGACGCCTATGAATATGCCCTCGCAATAGATGTTTCTTTTTCTTCTGCCCTGTTCAACAAAGCCAATTCACTCGCAAACCTTGGACGTTATGAAGAAGCCATCGAAAGCTACCACGAAACCTTTGAATTTGAAGAGCCGGAAGCCATGACCTATTTCTATATTGGCGAATGTTATGAAAAACTTGAAAACAAGGAACAGGCCATCCAGCACTATCAAAAGGCCGCCGAAATAGATCCTTTGCTTTCCGATGCCTGGGTGGGAATGGGGATTATTTTCGATGAAATGGAAAAACATGAAATGGCCATGAGCTTCATGCAAAAAGCCATCACCATTGAGCCTGTGAATGCCGAATTTTATTATATGCTGGGCGACATCCAGTTTAAGGAAGAGCTTTTTGATGAAGCAATCGGGTCCTTTCGGAAAGTGGCCGAACTGGAACCAAAAAACGAAGATATCTGGCTCGACCTTTCCCATGTCTATGCTTTTGATTTCGATATGACAAATGCACTTGATTGTATTAACGAGGGCATAAAAGAACAACCCGATAATGCCGACCTGTTTTACCGAAAGTTCGTTTACCTCAGGAAAATCCACCAATTCAATGAAGCCTACGCCATTTTGGAAGATGCGCTGATCATGGATTATAGCGCATACAAAGAATTATTTGAATATGATGAATCATTGCAGGATGACGATAATCTTCTGCGCATCATCGAACTTTATAAAAACAGGCAATAAATGAAGGAATATTTTACGCTTGTGCTGAAAGGGATTGCCATGGGCGCGGCCAACGTTATCCCCGGTGTTTCGGGCGGTACGCTCGCACTTATCACAGGAATTTTTGAGCGTTTGATAAATGCCATCAAATCATTTGACATTACTGCCGTAAAATTATTGTTCTCCTTTAAACTAAAGGATTTCGCCAAACATATCGACCTTTATTTCCTGCTTTCTGTTTTTGGTGGGATTGCCATTGCGATCATTTCCCTTGCAAAACTTTTCGATTTCCTTTTTACCAATTACCCGGTTTATATTTGGTCTTTCTTTTTTGGGCTGGTGTTGGCCTCGGTCTATTTTGTGGGGAAAACCGTTGAAAAATGGAATCCAGCAGTAATCACGACTTTTATTATCGGTGTCATTTTCGCAATCCTGATTTCCATCCTCAACCCGGCATCGGAAAACAGTAGCACAATTTATCTTGTGCTTTGTGGTGTGGTCGCCATTTGCAGCATGATACTCCCCGGGCTTTCAGGCTCTTTTGTCCTTATCCTGATGGGAAATTATCAGTTGGTCATGATAGATGCCGTGAACGACCGCAACCTTGGGATCCTGATCCCGGTAGGGATTGGGGCAGCCGGAGGGCTAATAGTATTTTCCCATATACTGTCCTGGGTCTTTAAAAAATACAGAAACCAAACAATTTCCCTTTTGACCGGGTTTATCCTGGGTTCACTGAGTGTATTATGGCCCTGGCAAGAACCGGTTTTCCTTACTGATAACCTTGGTGTACCTATCTTAAAACATGGTAAAAAAATTGTTGAACATTATCAAAAAACCCTTCCCGAGGCTTTTGACACCACAGTACTCTTAGCCATCCTTTTTGCAATAACCGGGATTGTTTCCATTTGGTTAATTGAAAAAACAGCAGCCGAAAAATGAGAACCTTTGGAATTATCGGTTTCCCATTGTCCCATTCTTTTTCAAAAAAATATTTTGATGATAAATTCCTTGGCGAAAATATTCCCAATTCCGAATTCCGTATTTTTGAAATGGAAAATATTTTGGGGATCAGGGACTTTATCGCAAAACATCCGAATCTACTTGGGCTGAGTATTACCATTCCCCATAAAGAAATTATCCTGAATTATCTGGATGAGATCGATAAAGATGCTAAAAATATAGGGGCTGTAAACTGCATCAAGATTTCACGAAAAAACAACAAACCCTATCTTTCCGGATTCAATACCGACACCTTCGGATTTGAGAATTCCTTAAAACCTATTTTGAAACCCCATCATAAAAAGGCCCTGATCCTTGGTACAGGCGGAGCGGCAAAAGCAGTTGCTTTTACTTTGGACAAACTAAGCATCGAATACCTTTTTGTCACCCGGAAACCCACTGGCTGCAAACATATCCGATATTCCATTTTACACCAAGGGATTTTGGATGAACACACACTTATTATCAACACCACTCCTTTGGGTATGTTCCCTGATATTGATTCCGCTCCTGACATACCCTACCAATTCCTATCAGAAAAACACCTTCTTTTTGATTTAACTTACAATCCTGTCGAAAGCCTGTTCCTGAAAAAAGGAAAAGAAAAAGGGGCAACAATAAAAAATGGATTGGAAATGTTGCATTTGCAGGCTGACAGGGCGTATGGGATTTGGGATCCCTCTGTCCTGCGGACATCTCCCCTTTAGGGGAGAAGGTATCGCAAAAATAAGAAGATTGCATAAACAGAAAAAGCATCTTATGAAACACCCTGTTCAAACAGTCTCCCCATAAAAAGGAGATTTAGGAGGACAATTACTTTTTATTTACTTTTACTCTCCAATTTATTCCACAATGATAACTTTCAATTTTTAAAAATAGAATAAGGTTTAATAGTGAACAGGAACTTTTATCCCTCTGTCCTTCCTACTTGCTGAAGCTTTGAGGGACAAGGTGGATATCTCCCCTAAAGAGGGATGGGCAATACAGAAAACGACAACAAGGAATAAAGAAGAAAAGCATTCTATGAAACTCCTTGTTTCAATAGTCTCCCCACAAGGGGAGATTTAGAGGGGCAAAATCAAGTACTGAATAAAACAATAAACAATGGTGCTAAAAAAGCTAAACCATGAATTGCCAATGTTTCATGGTGCCAGTCCGGAAATATTCAGGAGGGCATCCGAATTAAAAAAGAGGATGACCAGAACTGAAAAAATCCTCTGGTTAGCTTTGAGGAGAAAACAAGTATGTGGAAAAAGGTTCAGGAGGCAACATCCAATTGCCAAATTCATTGTTGATTTTTATTGCCACGAATGCAAATTGATAATTGAGGTTGACGGTGGAATCCATAATACAACCGAACAAAGGGAACGCGATTCAAGAAGGACATTAGAGTTGGAACAGCTTGGCTTGAAAATAATCAGGTTCTCAAATGAGCAGGTATTATACAATTTAACTGAAACCCTGGAAGAAATTGTAAAGAAAGTAAATATTGTTTCAATAAAACAAAAGGAAGAGAACAAATAACCCCTCTGTCCTGCGGACATCTCCCCTTTGAGGGGAGAGGGGCATTACAGGAATCATTAACAAAAGGATAAAGAATAAAAAAGCATCCATAGAACCATACTGGCTCAACAGTCTCCCCACAAGGGGAGATTTAGAGGGGCAAAACTTGCCTGCATTCACTTTTTCCGTACCTTTACCTGCTATTTAGGAATTTTTATTTTGCACAATGATCACATTCAATTTAAATGGAAATACAATCCACTATAACGGCGACCCGGATCTTTCGCTGTTAAATTATTTAAGGGATGAAAAAGGCATAACTTCAGTTAAAGATGGCTGTTCGGGACAGGCAGCTTGTGGTGCCTGCATGTTGGAGATAAACGGCAGGGCAAAGCTATCCTGTGTCACAAAAATAAAAAAGCTGGAGGATGCCAGGGTGGTTACCCTTGAAGGTGTCCCAGATGACATAAAAGAAACCCTTGCAAAAACTTTTGTGAAAAAAGGGGCAGTTCAATGTGGATTTTGCACACCCGGCATTTTAATGCGCACAAAAGTCCTTTTTGAAGAAAACCCAAATGCCAGCCGGGAGGAAATTAAAAAAGCCCTTAACCTCAATCTTTGCAGGTGTACGGGATATACTAAAATCATTGATGGAATTGAGTCGTCACTTAAAAGCTTAAAGAATAAGGAACAGGTAATTTTTGAGGAAACAAGCGGAAAGGTGGGCACATCCTATCCAAAATATGATGCAATCGAAACCGCATTGGGAAAAAGGCCATTCATAAACGATATGAGCTTTGATGGGATGCTCCATGCAAGTTTCCGTTTTTCGGATCATCCCCGTGCAATCGTAAAGGACATTGACTACTCCAAAGCTGAAAAACTTCCGGGAGTAGTAAAGATTTTCACGGCAAGCGATATTCCCGGAGAACGCAATATGGGATTGATTTTTAAGGATTGGCCCCTGATGATTGCCAAAGGGGAAACCACCAATTATATCGGGGATGTTTTGGCAGTGGTTGTGGCTGAATCAAAATCCATTGCAACGGAAGCTGCAAAAAACATAAATGTTGCTTATGAAGTTCTTGAACCGGTTACGGATATTCACAAAGCCATCAAAGCAAATTCCATAAAAGTCCATACTTCATCATCCAATATCCTGGACAAATGCCTGGTAAGAAGAGGTGGAAATATTGATAAAATTATTAATAATTCAAAATACGTTTCCAAAGGGATTTACCAAACCCAACGAATCGAACATGCTTTTCTTGAAACGGAAGGAGCCATCGCAATGCCTTGGAAAGATGGGGGAATTGAAATTTATGCAAACAGTCAGGGGGTTTATGTCGATCGTGGACAGATTGCACCCTTGCTTGGCTTGCCCGAAGAAAAAATCAATATCCGGCTCGTCCCAACCGGTGGTGGTTTTGGGGGAAAAGAGGACATGACCGTGCAAGGACATGCAGCCCTTTGCGCTTATCTTTTACAGAAACCCGTTAAAATTGTTCTAACCCGTCAGGATTCGATCCGTATGCACCCAAAACGGCATCCGGTTTATATGGACATAACAGTTGCTGCCGATGAATCGGGAAAGCTTACCGCCGTCAAATTATATTCACTCGGTGACACGGGGGCTTATGCCTCTGTTGGCAACAAAGTGATGGAACGGGTGGCCGGTCATGCCACAGGAGGCTACCATGTCCCTGCCATCGACCTTGAAGCCCTAACCGTTTACACCAATAACATCCCTTGTGGGGCCATGCGCGGTTTTGGCGTAAACCAGGTAACCTTTGCCCTTGAAAGCTGCATTGACGATATTTGTGAACAGGGTAATTTCGACCGATGGAAATTCCGCTATGAGAATGCTGTCGTGGAAGGTTCTCAAACCGCCACGGGGCAAGTTTTGGAAAAAGGGGTTGGGCTAAGGGCCACACTCAAAGCCGTGAAAAAAGAATTTTATCAAGCCAAATATGCCGGTCTGGCCTGTGGGATAAAAAATACCGGGGTTGGAAACGGGATGCCCGATTATAGTGATATCCTGATTACGATCCATTCCGAAAACCACATACAAATCCAGCATGGTTGGACAGAAATGGGACAGGGAGTGGATACAATTGCCATTCAAACACTTGCCCAGGAATGTGGCATCAAGCCTGAAACCGTGAAAGTTTCCGTTGAGACAGATGCGGGGCTTCCCACCGGTATGACAACCTCCTCACGGGCAACGGCACTTGTTGGGAACGCAATTATCAACGGAGCTATAAAGCTAAATGCGGACTTGAAAAACCATTCCCTGAAAGAGCTTATCGGAAAATCTTACAAGGGTTCATATACTTATGATTTGTCAACCAAACCGGGAGCGGATGTCGAAAAGGTGATTACCCATTTTGCCTATGGCTATGCGACCCAATTGGTAATTTTGGGCAAGGAGGGAAAAATCGAAAAAGTAATTGCCGCCCACGATGCAGGGAAAATCATGAACCCAACATTGTTTGAGGGTCAGATAGAAGGGGCAGTCCACATGGGATTGGGTTATGCACTTACCGAAGATTTACCCATGAAAGGGGGATATTTGGTTTCGGACAAACTGAAAGACCTGAAAATACTTAAAGCCAAGGACACACCGGAAATAATCGTAAAAGGTGTTGAGGTAAAAGACCCGATTGGGCCTTATGGAGCCAAAGGGGTCGGGGAAATCGGCCTTGTCCCAACTGCCGGGGCTGTGGCAAATGCACTTTATCAATTTGATAAAATCAGGAGGTATAAATTACCGATGAAAAGGTAGTCTGAAAGGCTTGTCCCTCAAATCCATTAAAGGCTTTTCGTAAAACTTATAAAGTGCGGTGGACAAAATTATTACGATCAACCAAAAAGCAATATAGGCAACAATGGACTGGGCAATACCAACAGGCATGAAGTTATCGCGGATAACCGATGCAACTAACGCCAGGTTAATCAAATACATGGAATAAGAAATTACGCTGATATGCGTGATGGCCTTCACCAAATGGATATTGCCCGTCTTTATGGAATCCGCCAAAGGGAATACCAAAAGGATGCCCAGGCTTAAAACAGGGGCGGAAAATATTTTGTAATAATCGCCCCAACGGATATTGTCCACATTCATAATATACACGATCACGGCCATCCCCATCACAAAAAACGGCCACTTATATTTGTTCCAAATAATGGGATAATACTTTTTAAGAAAAGCACCAAGGATACCGTAAGCAATGGAATCCAACGTATGGACCACGGTTCCCTTAATGATGTTGCCGCGCCACAAAACACTGCTCTCCAGGTCTATCGCACGAAGAATCAACGGGGCCAATAAATACACAAGGGTCGCAATGAGAAATACGGTTTTCAGTTTTTTGGAAGAAAAAAACAAAAAGACAAAAGCTATCAGGAGCGGGAAGGTGAGGTAAAACCACTCCTCCACCGTTAAACTCCATGATTCCCAAAAGAACCCATAAAAAGGTTGAAAGAGGTTTTGTGAAAAAACAAAGAAGGAAAAATCAAACTGTGAAAAGTCCTCTTTGATAATCCCGAAATAAACAACGATTATATTCAGGAACAAAATCAGGTAATAGTTTGGGAGCGTCCGAAACCACCTCCTTTTCAGGAAATTAAAAATCACCGGGATACTTGCTTTGTTATCCTCAAAAGTTTTTATCAATATCGAGCCAATCAGAAAACCACTCAAAACAAAAAACAGCGGCACACCCGGGATCAACCTGAACCAGGGGTAACCGACATCCACATTCCCCAGCACGATCCCACCATGTACAAAAACAACTTCGATAATGGCAAGGGCCCGCAGGATATCAAGTCCAAAAACCCGCTTCGAATAATCTATGTTTAATTTAAAAAGCTTGGGCAAGTGCTAAGTATTTGGATTAATGGGATATTCTGTATTTGTTGTTCTTTTCTCCGGTGAATAATTGTAAAACAAGTGGCAAAAATAGACTGTTATTGAATCTTGTCCAAATAAACCTATGCCTGAATTTGAAATCAACAAGAAAATGAAGAACCATTATAAAGAAAATGCTATTTTTATGCAATGAAAGTTTTCGTAAATAAAGGACAATCTGAAAAAACCGGGCTGATCCTAAAAGCCTATCACATCCGCCCTTCCTTTTTCCAGCGCCCATTTTTATCGCTCATTGCCGGCCGTGAAACCAAACTTCGGATATATTTCTATGCTGCCGGTATCTGCCATCAAACCCGCAGCCTGATCGACAAATCAAGAAACCTTGCAGGATGGGAATACCTTGAAGATATTTTTCTGAAACTTGCCCTGGAAGATTCGGGTTTTTTCCAACCCGAATATCTTTCGTCAATTAACATTTCTGAAATCACCCACAATTTGAAATGCCTTTTCTCCTATGATGGCCAGCCGGAAAACTGCACCCTCGACCGTCTCGAAGAGAGAGCCAGGATGCTGAAGGAAATGGCTGTTTTGTTAAATCGGAATTATGGAAACAGTGCGGCCAAGTTCCTGGATGAAAGCAAAGGCCTTTTGTACAATAATGGAAAAGGCTATTATGAATCCCTTGCCAATCTTGAGGCATTTTGCGATCCGAAAAAGAAAAAAATCACCTTTTTCCTGAAGCTTGCAACAGATGCCAAAACCCTTGAAATAAAAGACAAGGGGAACATCATCCCCATCATGGATTACCATATGCAAAGGGTTTTGCTACGAATGGGATGCGTTGAAACCGACCGGGAATCACAGAGCAAATTAATCAACAAAGAGGTTTTTGGTTCAGATTCTGAAATTCGCGAAGCCTGTATCGAAAGTGTTAAGATAATATCCAAAACCTCGAGACACGGTATTTTAAGCATGAACGATTTTTTCTGGCCGCTGGGCCGGAGCTGTTGCAACGAAAGCCCTTTATGCCATTTCAATAGCTGTTCAAAAGATCCTTGTACTTTTTTCAACATGATTGAACTTTCGGAACATAAAAACTGTATCTTTGAAAAAGCTTGCAAAGGAAGTCATATTGAAAATTATCGCTTAATTTGGGAGCCTATGGTCGAAACGCATTATTATTAGGGAGACAAACAACTGATTTTATAAAATCAAAATATAGGTGCAGCGCACCGATAACATTTGTAGAAAAAATGAAACAATAAAAAAAGGTGCAGCGCACCGAAATATAAATGATGCCTGGTTTCGGTGCGCTGCACCTATATTTCGGATGATTATTTTGATACAAATGTTTCACGGCCCTGCCGCTCAAATGGACAATATTTTTACATAGATTAAATCAAATTTCAAGGAGAGTTATAAATTCATTACTGACAAAAGTAAAAATGGCAATATATCTTCAAAACGCAGAATTCATCGATTGGAAAACATTGGAGTTTTCAAAAACCGATATCCTTGTAAAAGAAGGAGACAAGGAAGGAATTCGTTTTTTTCCTTTAGGTTCCAGGATTCCAAATGATTGTACGCCCATTGATTGTACAGGGAAATACGTAACAAAAGCATTTGCCAATGGCCATCACCACGCATATTCGGCATTGGCAATGGGAATGCCAGCACCAAAAAAACCACCATCGAATTTCCATGAAATCCTTAAATACATTTGGTGGAACCTTGATAAAAACCTCAACAAAGAATTGATTGAGATAAGTGCCCTGACCACTGCCATGGAGAGTGCAAAAAACGGGGTCAGTTTTATCATCGACCATCATGCTTCGCCATTTGCGGTGGAAGGAAGCTTGGAAACCATCGCCAAAGCATTTGACAAAGTGGGCGTTTCCCATCTTTTGTGCTATGAAACTTCTGACCGGGACGGTATGGATATTTCGGAGAGAGGCCTGGAAGAAACCGTTTCATACCTTCAGGAACACCAAGGGCTTGTTGGCCTTCATGCATCTTTTACGGTGAGTGACGAAACTTTTCGGAAAGCCATCGAAATTGCCGGCAAATACAATTCCGGCCTGCATATCCATGTTGCCGAAGACGAATACGACCAACAATATAACCTCCAGGAATACCACAAACGGGTTATTACACGAATGAAAGAACTTGAAGCCTTGCAAAGCCCGAAAACAATACTCGGCCATTGCCTCCATTTGAATGATGCGGAGCGGAAAGCAGTCGGCGATTCAAAAACCTGGGTCGTACAAAATACGGAGAGCAATTTGAACAACAAAGTCGGCTTTTTCAATTCGGTGGGGCTTGGCCAAAATATCATGCTTGGAACCGATGGGATGCACAGCGATATGCTCAGGAGTGCGAAAGCCGCTTTTTTTGTCGGGCAAAATTTCGATACCATTGATTATCCATCTGCTTATAAACGTTTCAGGAATGTACATACTTATTTGAAAACAAATGGATTTACGGGTGATAGCGACAACAATCTTGTCGTTTTGGATTATAGACCCAGAACAGGTTTTTCGCAGGAAAACTTTTATGGCCATTTTATTTTTGGCCTGGAAGCAAAACATGTCCAGCATGTAATCTCGAATGGGAAACTCATAGTAAAAGACCGGGAATTGCTTAAAGTCAGTGAAAAAGAAATCCTTGCACAGGCAAGGAAACTGAGCAAGGTTTTGTGGAAGAGGATGGGTTAACGACTAACATGTAGTTAGCGTCCACGCTAACGGAATTTCACGACAGGTCGGGTTCCTTGCCCCAAGTTGATGTTGTCACCAACTTTAACCGGGAAGGAAGGTCATTGCACCATCAAGCTGCAACAAATTGCTTTTGTCGTAAAAATGTACAGTTTCAACGGCATTTGTCCCGTTGGTGACAACACCAACGGGCGGCAAGAGGTCAACGAAAAAGAAATCCTTGCATAGGCAAGAAAACCGAGCAAGGTTTTGTGGAAGAGGATGGATTAACAACTAACATGTAGTTAGCGTCCACGCTAACGGATGCTTATGGCAGGTCGGGTTCCTTGCCCAAGTTGATGTTGTCACCAACTTTAACCGGGAAGGTCATTGCACCATCAAGCTGCAACAAATTGCTTTTGTCGTAAAAATGTACAGTTT
>JAADJA010000166.1:10484-11822 GCA_013151015.1 Chlorobiota bacterium | reverse complement strand
AAGATAATATTCCCTAAATTTATCCCGTCCAAATTATTCGTCCATTAAAACCCAATTATGAAGTTTTTTACAAGAGCCGCTTCGTTGCTTATTCCAATGAGCATTTTTGCCATTTCAAATGCACAGGAAACGGATAAAGAAACCCAAAATGATTCCATCGTCCTGCAATCCGGGAAAACGGCTATCCAAAAAAACCAACTTCAGGTAATACCTTTTCGAACTGCCGGTTCTGCTGTGCTTATTGCCCCAAACACCTATCACCTGAAAGGGGAGGACTACTATTTCGACGGCTTGCAGGCAGGCAATGATTATATGTTCATTGATGGGATGCAGGTGAAAGATGGAAAAGATTTCCTGTACAGGGGAATTGAAAACTATACATTTTATCGCTTTAACCAACCCATTTCTTTGGGGAACACAGCGGGTGGGATGGTCGAAATCCAAACATCTTCTTACAGGGATAGTCTTCATGTGGAGGGCGAAGTGTTTTTTGCCCCTGAAAAGGAATATAAAAACCTGTTTTATGAAATCCTGTTGGGCGGTCCCATAAGCTTCAAGAAAAAGAAAGACCGTGTATGGAAATACCGGCCTTCGTTTTTGATAAGTGCCAGTTTCAATAGTACGAACGACCCCAATCCAAGCTCGGAAGAAAAATACAGGATAAACCCTGAAACGCAAACTTCCCTGAATAATCATCCACTTCGCCGTACAGAATTGGCATCCGGGGGTACATTTTTAAACTCTGGATTTACAAATGCAAATGATTTTTATAAAGTTAATACACATCAGAATACAGAACGAAACACACAAAATATTTACGGCAAATTGCAAATCCCCATAAACCGGAACATGGAGCTTACGCTGGGTTCCTATTTCAGGAACGATGCCGGAAAGGAATTTGTTTTTGACAATGCCCTTTTCAATCTGGCCAACAACCCACATACGATTTCACGCAACATCGACAACTACCTCAATTGGAAGCATACATTCATCGATACAAAAAACCTAAAAGCTGATTATAACATCAATTTCCAATATTCCAATTATTATTTCCAAAGGCAAAACGAATCATTCAAAGACGATTGGTTTAAATATGGCTACCTTGGAAAATACACAACCCATAAGGTTGCCACCTATGAACTAGGAGATGAAGTAATTGATGGCATAGAATATCAAAATGTCTGGAAACTAAATTCCTGGGATTTTGATACAGCATATACTTTTCAAAATATGGGTTTTAACCCGGAAGCGGCAAGGTTTACCGAGATGGTTTACGAACTTTATCCTGATAAATTTGGGGATTTTTTAAGTGGGGGCAGTGGTAACTGGATGAACTCG
>JAADJA010000166.1:0-10419 GCA_013151015.1 Chlorobiota bacterium | reverse complement strand
CAGCGTATGAATCTATGGAGTAGTCAAGGGGATGTTTCTTCCCCGTCTTTTTCAAATCAAAATCTCAATGCAACATTGCCCTATGGCGAAAGCAGACAAGAGCATTATAGGGGAATATTTCAGATAAACGTGCAATACAAGAAACATCATTTCAGAACAGGGTTTGAGTATTCCAAAAAGATCGAGCGTTCATACCAAATAGACCCGAACAATCTTTGGACGGCAATGAGGGGTATCACAAACTTTCAAATATTCAGCCTTGATCTGGAAAATCCTATTCCGGTTTATAATGAAGGGGTTTTTATGGATACGGTTAATTATTTCCGAAAATATGATGCAGTAAGTCAGTTTACATTTGATAAGAACCTTCGCAAAAAATTAGGGCTTCCTGAAGATGGGACTGATTTTATCCTTACCGATTCCTATGACATGAAAAACAATACCATCCAATATTATGACAAAAATGGCAATTTGCTCACAGTGGATGCACCGGATGATTTATTCAGTCTTGATATGTTCAGTCCCATTACCCTGATCGGATTTGACTTACTTAGTTATAATGGTTATAATTACGATGGATCAAAGTCGAAAGTAAGCAGTGATTTATACCGGTTCTTCAAAGATGGTACATCCAATCCGTTTTCACCCATCTATTCTGCATTTTACATAGAAGATAATTTTCAATATGGAAATTTCTCTGCCCGAGTGGGGTTAAGACTTGATTACTACAATGCCAACCAACCGGTGATGAAAGATAAATACTCACTATATGATACATATAAGAAATCAGATGTAGCCGATTTCGATGGAGTACCTGTGAACCACCCTTCAAATATTGGGGATGATTATGTGGTTTATGTGGATAATGCAAATTTCCCAACTATTATCACGGGATACCGGGATGGTGATTTTTGGTATAATGCAGATGGGATTGAAATCCTGGATCCAAATGATTTGGATGCAGGGTCAGGTATAATGCCCTATCTGAAATATCCAGGTGTTCATATAGGAGATGGCGAATGGAAGCCTGATATGTCCTTTGAGAGTTATAAACCTGTTTATAGTTTTCTCCCACAGATAAACCTGAACTATAAGTTTTGGAGAATGAATGTTTATGCGAATTACAATTCCTTTGCAAAAAATCCTGATCGGTTCAATGTTTTCAGGCCAGAGGCCTATTGGGTTCCCGGATTGGCGGCTTTTGTTGAAAACCCTGACTTAAAACCATACCGGACCGATAAAATAAGCCTTGGCGCAAATATTAAAATCCACAAGGAAATATATGCTGATCTTTCAGTTCAAAAAATGATTGTTTCGGACTATTTTAGTCGCTACCATTTAGTCGGGGCTTATCCGTATGCATATTCTACCATATTGAACCTTACTGGAAAATTAAAGGTAAACAGTATAACTGCGGCTGTAGCATACTTGCCAACAAGACCGGTCGGATGGAACGGAAATGTTTCTGCAACAAAATCATTTATAAGTGATATGGACCGGGCATATTTAAATATTCCTGATTTTGTTTTGAACGGAAACCTGGCTTATAGTTTTGGTTTTGGCCCTGATTTCGTGTTCAGGGGAAATAAAATATTAAAAGCTGTTTTTGAAGGCTTCAATATGGGCTTGTTTTATCAAAACCGGAAAGGGACACGCTTAACTAGACCAATGTATTATGATTATAATTATGAATACACACCCAACATTTCGTTCTTTAATTTAAGGGCAGAAAAGGGTTTTTACTTTAGAAAGACAGGATTGTACGTTAGCGCTTATGTTTGGGTCGAAAATCTTTTTAATAAACAGAATTTCTATTATGTTGATCCAACAACCGGAAAACCAAATGATGATGGTTATTTGACCGATCCAAATTGGCAACAGGCCATTGAAAACACAAATGATCCCGATTCGTTCCGATGGTTATATCAATTAAAACTAAATAACCCGGCATATTATGCGAAACCCAGGATATGGCGGCTTGGGATAATCGCAAAGTTTTAGTTGTGCTTCGGTTTAATTGATAACCAACGAATCCAACCGCATCTTCATTTCCTTTACCAATAAATTGTATTCTTCAAGATGTGTGGGGTCAACCGGCTTTGCTGGTGGGGATTTTACTTTTAGCGGGTCCATGGCCTTTCCGTTTTTGTAGAACCTGAAATCGAGATGGGGGCCGGTTGCCCTGCCCGTGCTCCCTACATAGCCTATCACATCCCCCTGGTTTACAAAAACCCCTTCTTTTATCCCTTTCCCGAATTTTGACAAATGAAGGTAGGCAGTGGTGTAAGTGCCGTTGTGTTTTATTTTCACCATATTCCCATTGGGGCCTTTTCGGCGGGCAAAAATCACTTTTCCCGAACCTACCGCATGGACAGGTGTCCCGGTGGCAGCAGCGTAATCAACACCAAGGTGTGGCTTGCGCACTTTTAAAACAGGATGAAGGCGGTTGTGTGAAAAACGTGACGAAATCCGCTTAAAACGCAATGGGGCTTTTAAGAAGGTTCGGCGCATACTTCCCGCCTCATCATCAAAATAATCCCCAATACTGTCCTGTACAAAATAGAATGCATAAAAGTCATGGCCTTCATGTTGGAACAGGGCCGAATATATTTTACCGACACCGATGTAATTATCGTCCACGAACAATTTGTCATAAATCACCTTATAGTTGTCCCCTTTTTGGATGCCAAAAAAGTCGATGGTCCATGCATAGATTTCCGAAAGGTCGTTGGCAAGGTTGGGGTCCGAATTGTTTTCGACCATGGCATTCCATAAAGAAGAAGTTATAAGCCCGGAAGTTGAAGACCTCTCAATGGCAATTTCCTTTTCCCCTTTGTGGATATGAACCGAGTCGCCCAAATCGAAAACCACATATCCCGTTGGCGAACTTTCATAGATGAAATACAAAGCTCGCTTGAGCGAATCGTTTTTGCAAAGTACCGTGTAATTGTTCCCGGCCTTGATTTTCCGCACATCGAACACCTCCTTCGACTTACGGGCGAGCAAATCTATTTTCTGGTAATCCACATGGTATTTCAAAAGGATATCGGCGAGGAACTGGTTTTTCTTCACCTTGCCTTTATAGATAAAGAGGGAATCCACGATGATTCCATATTCCGTCCTGAACATGGGTTCCGGCTTTACGTCCCCCAGCTTTTGCGAAGTTTTGATAACCGGTGAAACGGCATAGCGTGAAACAAGGATCACAACTAAGCCCAAAATAACAAGGACAAGGATATCAAAAACCGGTTTACGCTTCATATTTGCCAGGTTGATTGTGTATCAGCATTAACAATAAAAACTGCAAAAATAGTATTTAGATGTTTGCTGTGATAAATAAATTAAATTCCTACAATGATAGGTGCAGCGCACCGTTAACATTTGTAACAATTATAAAAGGTATCATTAAGGTGCAGAGCACCGATACATCATTTCCGAGATACGGACGATTCTTTGCCCCTTGTTGGTATTTTCATCAACGAGGATAAACAACAGTCATTTTCCCAACTTGTTTTCCCTTCGAAAAAGCAAAACCATCCCTGTTAAAATCAAAACTTCCCCCAAAACAAAAACCCACCAGTCAAAATTCTGTGGGACATATTTGGCCGCGTAAGCAATTACGTCTGTCTGCACCTTGTCGGTGTTGTCACCAACAAGGACCGACAATCCAAACGCATCGACCATATACCGTGAATAATCCAGCGTATATGAAACAATAACAACGAGCGAACCGGAAATCAGGAAAAGCCACTCCCGCAATTTGATTTTCACAGAAGCCTTTTTATCCACAAACCAGGTCAGCATCCAAGCAAAAACAATCATTGTAAGGGAATTGATGACCGGTCCGATAACGGGCCCGACCCAGGTGACCGGGATCAGGAACAGCACGTCCCAGGTGAGCAAAGAGGCCGGCCAATCCAGCAGCACTTTCAGGAAGACATAATAGAAAATGTCCCAGATGGCAAAGCTGTAGAGGAAAAAACCAAACTTTTCAGCGCGGTTCCTTCCGGTAAAAACCCCCGCCCCGACCAGCATCACAAGCGTGGCCGCTTCCCTGATAATTTCGGTAAGGATAATGCTGTTGTCTATGGGGGCCAGCGGGAATTGAAATCCATGGGGATAATAGATTTTCCGTAGATAGACCACCACGGCGGTTTCCATAAAACCCATGGCCACCGAAAACAGGGTGAGCCATAAGATAGTATGCAGGGTTGATTTTTTCATGGGTCGAATTTAGGGTAAAAATACAATCATTTAATAACAGTTGGGGAGATGAAATTATTGCCGTTGTTTAATATTGGACTTTAGATTTCAGAAGGAGCAATTGAGTATAGTTCAATGTTTTTTTGAATGCGTTACCGTTGAATTTGCAGCTGTGGAGCATGCTCCACAGTTGTTGTTGTATTTATCCATGGTTTAATGGGCAAGCGTGGGTATGCTTCGCGGCTTCATACTGATTTTTTCACGATTCTTATGATTCCATTTTTGCCCAATTTATCCCGCCCAAAGAAATATCAACAAATATTTGTTCAGAACTTGTTATATAAAAAAATTAATTCTACTTTTGCACCCCGATTTTATAGACCCCTGAACGGATTATGGAAACAGTTAATAATCCGGTACTTTGAGAGGTTTTTTTATCAAAGGGGTTTTTGTTGAACAAGTAATTTGAAAACAGATGGATACTTTAAGCTACAGAACAGTTAGCGCAAACAAGGAAACTGCAAATAAGGAGTGGATCGTAATCGATGCTGCCGACCAAGTTGTTGGACGTTTATCATCAGTAGCCGCCAAATTTTTACGCGGAAAATACAAGACCAATTTCACCCCTCATGTTGATTGTGGTGACAATGTCATTATCATCAATGCCGAAAAAATTGTTTTTACCGGCAATAAAATGGAAGACAAAGTATATGTAAGGCACTCAGGTTATCCTGGTGGACAACGTTTCAGGTCGCCGCGCGAATTGCTCGCACGTAACCCTATCGGAGTTGTGGAAGCTGCCATCAAAGGGATGTTGCCCAAGAGCAGGCTTGGAAGTGACTTGTACAGGAACTTGTTTGTTTATGCTGGCAGTGAGCACCCACATGAGGCACAAAAACCAAAAAGTATCGATCTAACAAAAATCAAGTAAGATAATATGGACACAATTAATACATTAGGCAGAAGAAAAAAAGCGGTTGCCCGTATTTATTTAAAAGAAGGCAATGGT
The DNA here is from genome assembly GCA_013151015.1 of Chlorobiota bacterium. Taxonomy (GTDB): domain Bacteria; phylum Bacteroidota; class Bacteroidia; order Bacteroidales; family JAADJA01; genus JAADJA01. The sequence continues at coordinate 5,207 of JAADJA010000166.1, read as the reverse complement.
GCTATTTTGGTGAACAAAAGGGATTTTAAAGAGTATTTCCCGTTGCCAACTTTGCAATATATTGTTCAACAACCATTCGAACTAACTGAAAATATTGGCCGTTTCGACGTAACCGTGAACCTTGATGGCGGTGGTATCAAAGGACAAGCCGAGGCATTGCGCCTTGCTATTTCAAGGGCACTCCTTGAAGTTGATCCCGAATACAGGCCCACACTTAAGGCAAAAGGATTATTGAGGAGAGACCCACGTATGGTTGAAAGAAAGAAATTCGGACAGAAAAAAGCGCGGAAGAAATTCCAGTTCAGCAAGCGTTAATGGAGATATAGGTCGTTTAGGATCTAAATTGCCAAGACTCTCGATTTTCCGGGGCTACTTGGCAATTGCTTTTATACTGACGCTGAACGGAAATACAAGTGTTCAGGTCAGCATAATGCTGATGAAATCTATTTTGCAGATAGTAATTATTAACAAAATAGATTTCCATCAGTATATTTAAGAATGTAAACGTAAAACAAAATGGCAAGAACAAATTTTGAAGAATTATTGGATGCAGGTGTGCACTTTGGCCACCTGAAAAGAAAATGGAACCCAAACATGTCACCATATATTTTTATGGAGCGCAACGGGATCCACATTATTGACCTCTACAAAACAGTTGCAAAACTGGAAGAAGCTGCCTCCGCAGCCAAGCAAATCGTAAAGTCGGGAAAACGGATTTTATTTGTTGCCACCAAAAAACAAGCAAAAGAAATAGTGTCCCAGCATGTAAGCAAGGTGAACATGCCTTATGTTACAGAACGTTGGCCCGGTGGGATGCTCACCAATTTTGCAACTATCAGAAAAGCAGTTAGGAAAATGTCCACCATCGACAAGATGGCCGATACGGAAATGTACAAAAGCCTTTCAAAAAGAGAACGCTTGCAGATTCAGCGAGAAAGGGCAAAATTAGAAAAACAACTGGGTAGTATTGCCGATCTGAACAGGTTGCCTTCCGCTATTTTTGTGGTTGATATCAACAAAGAACACATTGCAGTTTCCGAGGCAAAAAAATTGAATATCCCCACTTTTGCAATGGTGGATACCAATTCGGACCCAACAAAAGTGGACTTCGCCATTCCTTCAAATGATGATGCTTCAAAATCCATTGACCTGATCGTGAAGATTATGTGCAAAGCAATTGAAGAAGGTTTGATGGAAAGAAAAGTGGACAAGGACAAAAAAGCGGAAGAAACCGCAAAAGCCGAAGCCGCCAAAAAAGCCGAAGCCGAAAAGAGGGCCGCTGCCGAAGCCGAAAAGAAAGAAGATACTGAAGCCCCTACTGAAAAAGCAACCGAGGAAAAACCCGAAGGGGCTAAGCCAAAGAGAAGGAGAAAGACGGTAGCTAAACAAGAAAAAGTTTCCGAAAGCAAAGAAGAAACCAAATAATACACTTCTTTTCAATTATCTGAAAAAGAACTATTCACACATTCAAAAAAAAGGTTAAAATGGCTAATATAACAGCAGCTGAAGTAAATAAATTGAGAAAAGCCACCGGTGCAGGTATGATGGATTGCAAAAGGGCACTGGTCGAATCTGAAGGTGATTTTGAAAAAGCAATAGATATCCTTCGGAAAAAAGGACAAAAAGTAGCAAGCAAAAGGGCTGACAAAGAAGCGAATGAAGGAATTGTGATGGCAAAGGCCACAGGCGATAATAAATATGCGGCATTGTTCATGCTAAATTGCGAAACTGATTTTGTTGCTAAGAATGATGAGTTTGTGGGATTTGCAAACAAACTGATGGAACTTGCCCTCGACAATAAACCCACAAGCCTGGATGCTTTTAGGGCAATCGACATTGATGGAAGGAATGTAGCAGAGCATATCACTGAAATGGTTGGGAAAACCGGTGAAAAGATGGATATGGCACATTACGAATTTATTGAGGCCGCACAAGTCGCAGCTTATAACCATCAGGGAAACAGATTGGCTACAATCGTTGGTTTGAGCAAAGAAGTTGATGCAGAAGTAGGCCGTCAACTGGCCATGCAGGTTGCAGCGATGAACCCGGTGGCCATCGACAAAGATGACGTTGCCCAGGAAATTATCGACAAAGAAATCGAAATCGGTAAGGAACAGGCAAAACAAGAAGGTAAACGAGAAGACCTGCTTGAGAAAATCGCCATGGGAAAACTCAATAAATTCTTTAAAGATAACACTTTGTTGAACCAGGATTTTGTCAGGGATTCAAAAATGACAGTAAAACAATACCTTAACGGGATTGACAAGGACTTAAAAGTCACAAGTATCAAAAGGTTGATGCTTGGTGCTTAAATCCTGAAAAACAATTAATGGCTGAAAGGCTAATTGAAAAAAACTGTCTTATGAATAAGACAGTTTTTTTTTGCCTGTGTTTTTTATGAAATTGTAAAGTAAAGTACATTTGTTAAAAACAATAGTTCGGTAAACAATTTCAACTTATTGATTGCTACATGTTTGCATTTTGGAGCATTTGTTAAGCACGTTATTGTAAATCAAAACGTTGTGCTCTTTGTCCCGCACGTGCGGGATTGCGCAAGAAAAAATTTACCGAAGTTTAAAAAAGAAATATTCCTGAAATTATGCTTCGAAAATACATTATTTATTGTGAGAATACCAAAAAAGAAAAGGAATATCCTTTTGGAACCACATTAAGCGAAATTATTGCCGATCAGAAAATTGATATTGGGAACCCAATTCTTGGGGCGGTGGTCAACCATACGCTCAAGGAACTCAATTATATGATTTATAAGCCCAAGACAGTGAGGTTTATTGATTATGGCCATCCCGATGGACGCCGGTTTTACTTGAGGTCGTTGTCGATGGTCTTGTTCAAGGCCGCAAGGGATATTTACCCAAACCACAAATTGAAAATCGATCATGCGGTTTCGGGGGGATTGTATTGTGAACTGGTCAACCATTCCATTCCCGCACCGCAGGACGAGTTGGTCAGCAAACTCAAACAACGGATGCAGGAAATCATCGATCGGGATATTCCCTTTACCCGGGATGAGATACAGACAAAGGAGGCAATACGGATTTTTGAAAATTTCGGGCTGGATGATAAGTGTACCCTGATGCGTACCCGGAAGCAGTTTTACAGCTCGGTTTACAAATTGGATGATGTGGTGAATTATTTTTATGGATACCTCGTTCCATCAACAGGCTATCTGAAAACTTTTGACCTGGTGAAATATTTTGATGGGATGCTGTTGGTTTTGCCAAAGAAAAACAATCCCGATAAGGTCGCCGATGTGCGGGAGCCCAATAAATTATTTGATATTTTCAGGGAGTTTAAAGAGTGGGTAAATATCATCGGTGTTCCTAATGTAGGGCAATTGAACCAAATGACCATTAATGGCGATATCGGTAATATCATCAAAATATCGGAGGCATTGCAGGAAAAGAAATTGGCTTCAATTGCCGATATGGTTAACAAACGGAAAGGGAATGTGCGCGTTATTTTCATTTCGGGGCCTTCTTCATCAGGGAAAACGACTTTTGCCAAGCGGCTTTCAATCCAGTTGAGCGTAATTGGCTTTAAACCGGTAGTGGTTTCCATGGATAATTATTTTGTGGACCGCGAAGCTACACCAAGGGACGAGAACGGGGATTTCAATTTTGAAAGCCCCAAAGCCATTGATGTGAAATTGCTCAATGATAATTTACTTGATTTATTTGATGGTAAAGAGGTGGAGTTGCCAAAATTCTCTTTTTCCCAGGGGAAAAGATATTATGACGGTACAACTTTGCAGCTTGAGGAAAACGGGATTTTGCTGGTGGAAGGCATCCACGGCCTGAACCCGGAAATCTCCCGGTTTATCCCCAGTAAAAGGAAAATGAAGGTCTATGTTTCGGCACTGACCTCTTTGAGCATTGATTCCAATAACCGCATCCCGACAAACGACAACAGACTCATACGCCGTATTGTGCGCGATAGCCTTTACCGTGATTATTCCGCCATGGAAACCCTGCAACGTTGGCCAAGCGTTCGCAAGGGCGAGGCAAGGAATATCTTTCCCTATCAGGAGGAGGCCGATGTGATGTTCAATACGGCATTGGTTTTTGAATTGGGTGTTTTGAGGCAGTGGGCGGAACCTTTGTTGCGTGAGGTGCCTCCCATAGCACCGGAATATTCGGAAGCAAGGCGATTATTGAAATTCCTGTCGTATATTTTACCGATCCATGAAAACGAAATCCCCCCAACCTCCATCCTTCGTGAATTTTTGGATGGGAGCAGTTTTGATTATTCGTAAAAACCAGTTGGGCTGAAGCCGGCCTTTGGCGTTGGCAACCCGACTGGTTGAAAAAAGAAAAGTGTTTATTGCTTTAACTTATTTGAACTGACAGCCCATCACGGATTGTATCTGTGATGGAAAACGACATATTTGGTTTTTGACCAATAGGTGACTGACAAACGGAATTTGGGAAATGCAAGTTTGCCCCAGCAGTTGGAAACTGTTGATGTGTCTGAACAATCCGTTGGCATTACGGTTTTCAACCTGTCAGGTCTCCTGCGCACAGGCTGACTTCGGCCCAACAGGTTTGTAGGCAACCAAAACCAGTTGGGTTGAAGCGGGCATTTAGCGTTAGCAACCCGACTGGTTGAAAAATTTCGAGCAGGTTCTTTGCTTCAACCTGTCGGGGCACCACCTCACGGGCTTACCTCGACCCAACAGGTTAATGGACAACCCGACTGCTTGAAAACTAAGATCAATTTAATAGCCTATTTGACAGATTGCCTACAAATTCATTATTGTCTTTGGCATTGTTAATTATGGTTTCAATATCCTTTAAAACTATTTTTGAATCTTTGAAGTTTCCAGAAATGGTGTATGGGCTAAATGTAACCTTTGTTGGATTTGAAGATGAATCTGGTATTTTTCCAAAATCAACTTTTAGATAATTGAAGAAAATATATCTGTCGTGTTCCTTACTTGTATGAATAAATCCAAGCTTAACCTTTTCTGGTTTGAAATAATTTTTACTAAGAAGATAATCGTTAACTTCTTCCAGCTTTTCATGAAACTCATTAGCAAGTTTAAACCTATTTGTAACTATTAGCAGATTGAATTTTTGATTTGAATTTTCGCTAAGTGCCTTAATAATACTTCCAAATTTCATTTCGATTTCATCCATCACTTTAAAAAGAAAGTCATCTCTTATGACCACATCTGTAAAAGGAAGAAT
>JAADJA010000023.1 GCA_013151015.1 Chlorobiota bacterium | reverse complement strand
AAAGGCTGGGTGAACCAAAGGTTTTGGTCGGCATCGCCCGAAAGGTAGGTGTGGTTGTTCGTCCATGTGCCGTTTTGATAAATATCGCCCGATATGTAAAGGTAGCAATTGTAATTGTTGTCCTGGATTGTCCCGTTATTGGTAAGGCCGCCGTTGATCGTTGCCGTGAAGTGTCCTGCGTTCAGGTTCTGTAGCGTGCCACTCACAGTTACGTTCCCGTAAAAATCCATCGTGTTCATGTATTGGAAAACACCGCTGAGGTCGATATTGTCCCCAACAATGGCCATATTGAAAAAATAGGCATTGTCCGAAAGGGAGCAGTTCAGGAATCCGGCCGTTTTACTGCTTTCTTTTATTATCACAGCCTCCCTGAAAAAATCACCGTTCACGATAAGCGAATCACCGGCTGCCGCAAATATTAACGTATCAGAGTTAAAGTCGATTAGCGTACTGTTAAAGGTCAGGTTTGAGTTGCTTATCACTTTTCCGTTGATATTGGAGTTTGTCAGGTTTTCGCCCGCAAAAGGCTGGGTGAAAAAGGCTGGGTGAACCAAAGGTTTTGGTCGGCATCGCCCGAAAGGTAGGTGTGGTTGTTCGTCCATGTGCCGTTTTGATAAATATCGCCCGTTATATACAGATAGCAATTGTAATTGTTGTCCCGTATTGTCCCGTTATTGGTAAGGTTGCCATTGATTGTTACCGTGTAGTGACCTCCGTTCAGGTTTTGCAATGTCCCCTCCACTCTCACATTTCCAATAACTTGAAAAATATCGACAAATTGAAAAACCCCATCCATGACAACTTCATTTGCTTCAATATAGACTTCATCAACATAAGCAGTATTCGAAAAGTTAAAATAAACTTGCCCTGGGGCACCCCCGCTTGAAAGTATTGTCGTTTCGATCAATCGCCCGTTATTCAAAATAATGGAATCGTTGCCGGTGTTCATTTGAAGTGTGTCCCCGTTAAAATCAACAATGGTGTTGTTGAACCTGAGCGTACTGTTTGCGAAAATATCACCTGTTGTTTTCAGGCTCCTGAAAGAATATCCGGAAAAACTTGTGGTCGATGATATGTTTTGATCGCTTGCCCCCACCAGGAATGTATTATAGTTGCTCCAACTGCCATTGTTGTCGATATCCCCATGGATATCCAAGTAAAAGAAGTAGTTGTTGTTTTGGATCGTGCCCTGGTTTGAAATATTGCCGTTAACGGCGAGCGTTCTGTTCCCCCCGTTTTTATTTTGCAATGAACCTGTGTTGGCAATAGTGATGTTGTTGCATCCATTCCCCGTTTCAATATAAACCGGCCCATTGATGACCACATCGTCCAAGATCCCGGGAGCAATACCGCCTACCCAGGTGGATGAATTGCTCCAATTCCCGCCTGAAGCAGTCGAATGGATTTGTCCTAAAGTTGGATTTGAGTAAACAAGTACTCCAATAAAGAAAATAATGATTGCGACAGTTTTAGTAAATGATTTCATGTTGGTTTGTTTAGTTAGAAAATTCTTGATTTGGTGATATGACCCTTTGGGAAAGGAAAACAAAAATAGGTATAAATGATTTGTTGTTTCAGCTTAAAGGGCTATTTAACAAAAATTTAACAGATTTTCAATCGGTGAAAACAACTATTGTTCAAAGAAAATATGATTAAAGAAACATCACATAGGATTTATGATTGTGCTGTCCTTGAACCAAAATAAATTAACAATGACATAAAAAAAAGTGACGGGTTTCTTTTTTGGCACAAGTTTTAAAATGAATCAGATTGTGTTGTCAATACACCAATGGGCTGATGGTAAAAAAAAGCTAACCCGGTTTGGGTTAGCCAACCACCAATTGGACCAACAAGGGATTTGGTGCATAGCCCACATATAGCGTGATGCTACATTTGCTTCTTTAAGTTACAGTCATTTTAGTTCAAAGTCGAGCCCTGACTTCAAAAAGCCTATTCCGGAACCTGGCTTCCTTCCCCTATATTCGGCTCCCATTTTTCATTCTTGTCGATATTGTTTGCCTCGCCGTTCAAATCAAAGTCAGCGGATTTATAGCCTGAAGTCCCTGACTGTAGTGTCCATGAGGTTTTGTCCAAAGAGTTTACTGTCTTGTCTGCATTGGCATCCCCGGCAATCATCCCCCAGATGCCCGGGGCAATTTCTTTGTGACCTGACACACCACAATAAACCTGGCCCGGCCCTTTGGAACAATCATAAGAATATAGACCGTTGCATGGTAAATAGTCAAAAAAGTCTTCAAAAAAGGCACATATATACTTGTATATCAATATATAAAGGCGTATATTTGCCACATGAAACTACATAAAGACCCAACATTGGCAGACAGTATTTGCGATTTGCGGACACGAAAGATAAAAACAACATTTTTTACCCAGATCAACACACTTATTGATTGGAATGAAATAAGCCTGTTAATAGACAAAGATTATTCAAGAGGGAAAAGCGCAACGGGCAAACCATCATATGATGGTATTTTATTGTTTAAAATGTGCTTGCTCCAAAACTGGTATGGTTTGAGCGGTTATGAAGTTGAAGACAGGGTCAACGACAGTATCTCGTTTAGTTATTTCTGTGGGATGATAATAGAACAGGCATCGCCAGACCATAGTACATTAAGTCGTTTTAGGACAGCCTTGACAAAAACCGGGACCTATGAAAAACTGTTCAAGTCCATAAACCAGCAATTGGAGAACAATAATATCATTGTTAAAAAGGGGGCCATTGTAGACGCAAGTGTAATAGATACGCCCCTCCGCCCAAAAGGGAAATCAAAACTCCAAGTAACCGAGGACCGTTCAGGGGAAGAAGTTGAAGTAAGCAAGGAATATGCGGATAGTGTAGATAAAGACGGGACTTGGCTGAAGAAGCGGGGCAAGCTCCATTTTGGTTATAAGAAGCACCATGTCACAGATGAGGAGGGGCTTGTACTTGGCGTGCTCACAACCACCGCCAGCACAAACGAGATATCGAATTTAGAGGAGGTCTTGGACACTGCTGGTTTACCTGAAGGGATACCATTAAAGGCCGACAAGGGCTATCAATCTAAAAAGAACGAAGGTATCTTAAAAAAGAAAAAATTAAAAAACCACATACTCAAGAAAGCAAAAAAGAACAAACCACTCACAAAATGGGAAAAGCGGTTTAACAAATTAATAGGCAAAACAAGGTTTAAAGTTGAGCGTACCTTTGGGGGATCAAAAGATGGTTCTCCGGGGGCATGGCCCGATATCGTGGAATACAAAAGATGCACACCCAGAATTTAATGGAGGCAATTTGCTACAATTTATATCGAAGCCCTGGGATAGTTGCGTCCAATAGCAAAAAATAAGAGATAATAAGATGGTAATAAGGCTTATATGTGCTAATAAAATGGCAAGATCAATCGAAAAAAGTAAATTCCTAAAGGATTTTTGAAAAATCAATGATTTGCTTTGTTGTGCAACGGTCTTAATTTGTTGTAAACCCTCCCTTAAATTCAAATATACCACTGTCCAAATGGATACTTCCAGCAATGTTGTTCAGAAATCCGTTAAGTTCAATCCTCTGGCTACTAAAACTTCTCAGTTCGCTCCCTGAATACATATACAAATTCCCATTTATTACAGAACCGGTAGTGGAGGCTGATGAATGGGCAAGGTAAGTAGCTGATTTAAAATTCCTGACATGGTTGAAAGCACAATTACCATCTTTTGATGTAATATAGCTCGCAATGGTACCGGTGAAATCAACATAGCCACTTGTAAAATTAATATTTGCACCACTGGAAAACTCCCAGTTCCTTGATAAAGAGATCACAGAACTCCCTGACATGCTCCCCGTTGATCCGTTTCCCCAGGTCATGTAAGTGCAATAAAGTTTTGCAGCGGTATTCGTTAGTTCGAGGGTTCCATAAACGTCCACTGCGTTGGAAACGCTTAATGTTTGGTCGGCAATGCGCAGGGTTGCACCCGTATTTATCGTAATGCTGTTACATGTTTCATCATAGAAATCAACATGGGGTATGCGCCTGCTGTGGTAATCGCCACATCCTCGGTTGATAAGGGGATATGTCCCAATGACCAGTTGTTGTCGTTGTGCCAATAGGTGTTAAAACTACCATCCCAGTAATTTGTGACACCAAAAGATGCCATGCTTGAAAGAACAATAAGTGAAAACAGGAAATGGGCAAAGAGTTTGGATTTTTTCATGGTGTGTTTTTTTAATCAATGATATTGAATTCGGTATATCCTTTCGATTTATCGGTCATAATTGCGATTTTGCGATTGTCATATTTCTTGGCTATTCCAATACACCAGGACTTAAAGGGTTCAATTTGCCGTGGTGTCCCTTCGGCTTCGATGTACGCTGCGCCCTCTGTTGTGTATTTAATGATGCCATTTACCCCTGCTTTGTAAGCTTCGTGCATGGCAGAAAACCGAAGGCCCAAACCTTTCAGGTCCCCGCTGATTTTTATGGTCAGATGCATTGTCTCTGTTTTCATGTTTGGCTTCCCTTTTGGGATAGAATTGTTTTGAGCCTTATGTGAGGATGCAAAGAAATGGCAACAAGGTCCATAATGCAAATTATTGGGGGCGACAAATGGGGAGACAAAAGGGTTTTGTTTGCGTTTGGCCATAAAAAAAGGCTGTCCTTAATAAAGACAGCCCCTAATACAACATTTTAATCCAATCTTATGGGATCATCTTATTATGCTCCTTGAAACCATACGCTTTTTTCGCCCCATAGCCCAAACCAAGGCCCAGCATTATCAACAAGCCACCACCAATGGGCGCACCGCCACCTACCGGGGTATTGCCACTGCCCGGCCCTCCGCCATTATTTGGATGTGGTGGGTTTTGTGCAAAAAGGATTGCCGGCACCGAAATCAATGCTGTTATCACGAGTATTTTTATTGTCTTTTTCATTTTAATTTGTTTTTTAAGATTTGAAACGTTTTATTAAAACTTTCCCCCAGCCAACTTAGGAAGCGACCGGGGGAATATTTTTATTTCACGAATACTTTCTTTGCGATTGTTTTTTTCTTGCTGTTCAACATCACAATATAAATACCACTTTGCCCAACAGTAAACTTGTTGTCAAGGCCGGTGAACCTGGATGCGGCCACCTGCTGTCCGGTAATATTATAAATTGATATATTGCCATCCATTTCCTCTGCAAGCGATACATGAATATCTTTTCCTGAAGAATAAATATTTGCTGTTTCCTGTCCGTTCTCACTTAAACCAAGGGCCTGGAAGTGCAGCATAAACCTTTCCGGGTTTTCCCCCATCGAAAAGCTAAATGTATAAGCATTTTTAGCAAGATCGGTAAATTCACCGGTTTTAAGGTCTTCGAGCATTATGCCCGACGATTCCATAAGTTTACTGGCATTGATGGTAAACGTGCCGGAGATAACCGCAGTAAAACCAAGTGCCACGGTTTCTGTCTGTGGCAAACCGTTTATCGATAACATTTCATTAAGTGGCGTAATCGAATAGATTTGCGGTAGCTCGGGATTGGCCGTCGAAATCATTTTGTGGGCATCATAAAAACCATCATATCCTTCACCGGCATTATCATTGAAATGGATCCATGTTTCGTCCGAATAAGTTTCGTTCGAGGCTCTCAATATCAACAGGTTTGGGTTTTCGCTTTTATAAAATATGTTTGAGCCGTTGTGTGACCTGTCAGCATTTTCGAGTGCAAATGTACCTCCTGCCGTTGCTTTCACAAAGAAGCCCTGCATGGGCGGGATATACTGCGAACCCATGCCGCCCACGCCTTGCACATACGATAACCAGTTCCCGGTGGATGCTTCAAGGTACTGTAGTTCGTTGCCCATGCCTGCCGGGATCGTAACGCTTTCCCAATCAATTGAAGAAGGATATGGGTTGCCCATCAGGTTCCAGCCAAGATTGTCGGCAGTAAAACCCCTGCCCATTGAACCCGTGTTCAGGTCACCGGTAAAGGTAACGGTATTGTTCACGTTTAATGTGGAGTAAAGTGCATAACCTTCCATAACATTCATGGGAGTAGTTTCATCGGTTATTTCGTTGTAACTGTTCGATGCTTCGTTAAAACCTTGCAGGTACATATCGTAAAAAACATTTGCTGTGGTGTTCGACATGGGTGACGAAACAAGGTGCCAGTTCAAATCGTTGCCCGAAAACCAACGCTGTACGTTTATCGTCCCGTTGTTGGTGATAATTCCATTGGTGATTAGTGTGCCTGTTCCACTTGTATTGCTATTGATGGAAAGGCTTGCAGCACTTTCGACAGTAAGGTCATTACAATCACCACTTGTGGAAGCCGCAATAACAGGATCGTTGACAACATCGGGGATTATAACATTGTCAATGGATGTGGGGATTGTATTGCTGCTCCAGTTTGAGGCCGTGTTCCAATCGGTATCCGTTGATCCGCCCCAGGTAATTATTATGCCATCAGCGGCCGGGTCTGTCCCGTATTTATACTCATAAGCCCCCATATCAATAGTTCCTGCTGAACCATTAACTTTGCTTAATTTACGGCCGTAAGAGCCACCGCGAATATCTGTGGTTTCAGCATTTGCAATGTTACTTCCCGCATCTGCACAAGGTGAATTTCCGTAAATTAAAAATGGATAATCCCCCGAACCTACAAATAAGGGGTCGGCATCAATGTTATTGCCGCCATCGATTGCATTTGGAACATCCCAAGCTGTACTGCCACCACTCAAACCAAGAAGTGAATAATTAAATTCTGTATCCAGTGCATTGCTTGAGTAATAGTTTCCATCCCTGCTTTCTGAGCCTGTTTGATTTATATTTCCTTGAACAATGCAGTTTATATAATCAATATTCCAAGTACCACCCGTATAGGACTCATAAATTCCGCAAAAAACAAAGCCTTTACTTTCATTATCATTATTAACAATTGAAGTATTAACAAATTGTGTTGTCAAAGATCCGGAACTACAACTATTTTTGATTCCACCAAGATTATTATAAACCAGACAGTTAACAACTTCAAAATTCCCGGTTCCACCATATGTGGAAATGCTAAGCCCCGGACAATTATTATTTATAATCTGACTGTTTTTTATTGTAGTATTTTGAACTGACGAAGACCCCACATCAATTCTAATTGCTTCATAACTATTGTTTTGTGAAGAATTATTTTCGAATATACACTTATTGACAGTTATGTTGAATGTATTACCGGAATATGCAGTTCCTATAAATAGAGCCGAACCGGGCTGGCGAGCATAATTTCCTGAAATATAACAATCCTCAAAAGTCATGCTACCGGAGCCACTTTCATTCCAGCCATCGTAATAAATTCCGGCACCTCTATCGTTTCCACTAGATCCATCAGCATACCCGTACTTAATTGAAAAACCATCAAGAACCATATTGTCACCGGCATCTGCATCAATCAAAACAACATTATAACAATTATCTGTGTGTGTGTCCTGTATTTGAATATCACCACTAAGTATTGTCTCATTAACTTCATTGCTACCATAGTTTGTTCGTTGTGACATACTTGTTTCCGATCCTGAAAAACCTCCATAGATTGGAATGTTTTTGCTGATAAAAAATGTAAATCTGCGGGGTGTATCAGTTGTTCCGTCTTTCTCTTGGCTTGGTTTGTAAGTTCCTCTTGCCACCCAAATTTCATCATCGGCTACTGCAATATCCAAAGCACTTTGAAATGAAGTAAAAGCATTTGTCCAACTTGTACCGTTATTGTTGCCCGTAGCATCGTGGTTTACATAATATCTTCCTGAAATCGTTGGGTCGCTGCCAAATCTATACTCATAAGAACCCATATCAATTGTTCCAGTTGATCCATCTATTTTACTGAGTTTTCTACCAAAACCGGTTCCACGGATATCATCAGGTTCCGAATTTGCTGCATCGCTACCTACATCCGTACAAGGGGAATCGCCCCATATTGAATACGGGTGACCTGGGTTTAACGTATTACCTGCAAATTTTGGATCGGAATCAATAACCTCGCCCCCATCTATGGTACTGCCCCCAGAACTGCTGTAAATCCCTCCGGCTATTCCCCCTTCAATATCGGAATAAGACAAGCTAAGGTTGCTATTGGTATAGTTCCTTATTTGTGTACCAACACCGGAACCAATGGTATTGCCCCAAATAATACAATTAATAACTGTGGCATCTGAGTTATCCGCATTATAAATCCCCCCGCCGGATCTCGCATAGTTTCCCACGATTGTACTGTTCGTTATTGTTGGATTTGAAGCATTGTTATTATAAATCGCGCCCCCCAAGTCATTTGTTCCTCCTGAAACCCTGTTGCCATAAAACAAACAGTTGGTTATTTGAGGTGAAGATTGGTAATTAAATATGCCGCCCGCACCACCTTCTGTTGTACCAACACCTGCTAAATTTGTTATAAAACTACAATTTGTTATGGTGGCATTTGCCGAATATGCATTTACAATACAAGCTCCATTATCCTTGGCTTCATTTCCAATAAAATAGCAATTGCTTATAGTTGGGGATTGGCCATCTTGGTTATATATGGCTCCTCCATCGTTCCACGGATTGGCACTACCATCAGCATTGCCACCCTTTAAAGTAAAACCATCGAGCATGGCCGTTGCGGTAAGTGTATAACCGGATGGATGATTGAACAAGTGGTAAGAGTTTTCGGCATTATTGCTTATGGCCAAGGTTGAACCGCTGCCCGTGATTACATCATCATCATTAAAGTCGCCACTGAGTATGGTTTCATTTGCCCCGGCATAAGAATAATCTATCCTTTCGGAAATGCTTGCTTCTGTTCCGGCAAAACCGCCATAAATGGAAACACCTTCAAGCATTTGAAAAGCCCTTGTCCTGTCGGAAGTCCCCCCAACTTTTGTTGTGGGAAGGTACACCCCTTTTGCAACCCAAATTTCGTCGCCTGTGGAAGATGCATCAAGAGCATCCTGCATTATTGTATAGGCATCGGCCCATGTGGAACCATCGTTGTTGCCGCTTGCATTGTGGTCCACGTAGATCGTAGCTGCATTAATGATGCTGGTACTAAGTATCAATACCATTAATAAAGTTTGAATTTTTGTCTTCATGATTTGAATTTTTTAAATGAATTAAAATGTTGAATTATTACGATAGAATACGGCAAATATAAGTGGAGGGCCACCAAATAAAGAATCAATGTTCTGAATGTAGCTGTTTTTGTTCTGAACATAATGATTCTTGTTCTGAACCTGAAGTTATAAGCATACTGTTTTAGGTTTGCACTTGGTTTTGATGGATTTACGGATTCGGGATTGGGCATTTTGGGCTCATTGCCGGTTTGGCCTTGAGGGAAGCCGACATTTTGATTCGCTATTGTCGGTCTCGCTCAAAGCGAGGCCGACATTTTGGGGGCGAAGCAGTTTTTCCCAACCTGTCAGGTCGCCAGCACACAGGCTTGCTTCGACCTTACAGGTTTTGGCCGACATTTGGGATAAATTTTCACAAAGGTGCTACCCGATGTTGATCTGTTTCATTAAGTCGTCGCGATAATTTTTGCCAATTGGTATTTCATTGCCATCAATAATCACGTACATATTGTTAATGGCATCAAGATGGTCGAGGTTTATGATAAAACTCCTGTGCACCCTAAAGAAGTTCCGAGGCAATTTTTCTTCAAACCCCGTAAGGCTGCCCCTCGACAAATGTTTTGTGCCCGAACTTGTATGAATCTCCACGTAAACATGTTCTGCTTTAAGGTAAAAAATGTCCTGGAATTTAACCTTGTGGAACAAATGGCTCTTTTTAATAAAAAAAGAATCTTTTAGGATAATATCCTTGTCCATGATATTTCCTTTTGGGTTTTTTGAAAAACCTGAATTGACAGAATAGTTGTACAAGGCCATTTCGATGGATGTATAAAGGTCATCTTTGTTGAAAGGCTTCACGAGGTAAGCGGGCGGGGTTACTTTTTTTGCCCTTTCCACGGTTGCAGGGTCTGCATTTGACGTCAAGAATATGAATGGCAAATCGTAATCTTCCTTGATTTTCCAGGCCAGGTCGATACCGTCTTGTTTTCCGGCCAGTTGGATATCGAGAATCGCAATATCGGGATGGTGGTCTTCAATAGCCTTGATAGCCTGGGTATAATTAATGACCGGTTCCAGGGTTTCGTATCCTAAATTGGAAAGTATATCACAAATATCGTCGGCGATTATTATTTCATCCTCAACTACCAGAATCTTAACTTTGTTTATCATGCTATATTTTTTCGGCCCAATGTGTCCTTAAAAGTAACAATAAAAACCGAACCATCAATATATTCGTAAACAGCATTTCCGTACAGTTGCTGACTAAGCCTTCGTACAAGCCGCAACCCGATGCTCGGTGTTTTTGACAGATCGAAGTCTTTTGGCAAACCGGGCCCGTTGTCGCGTACTTTAAGTATGTAATCGTGGCCCTTTTGTTCAAGTGATATTTCGATGAGCCCCTTGTCATTTTCAAAAGCATACTTATATCCGTTAGTTATAAGTTCGCTTAGAATCAAACCTATGGGAATGGCAGTATCAATGTCCAGATTAACATTGCCAATGGAAACTTTACGTTCCACCTTGGACAAGCCCGGATAAAGCCCGGCTATCTGGTTCAATAATTGGGCCGTGTATTCCTTGAAATCAATCTGTGAAATGTCATCGTTTTGATACAGCCTTTGGTGGATAAGCGCCATTGCCTTAACCCTGTTCTGGCCATCTTCCATAGCCGACAGCATTGATTTGTCCTCGATGTTCTTGGTTTGCAGGTTCAGCAGGCTCGAAATGATCTGCAGGTTGTTCTTTACCCGGTGGTGGATTTCCTTGAGCAATATTTCCCGTTCTTCTTTCTGTTTTGATATTATCGCATTTTGTTCGACAAGCTTGTTGTTGGCTTTCCGCTTTTGAAAAAAGCTCCGCAAAATCGCAATAGCCAATAAAAGGACCAATACAAAACCAATTACGAACGCATTGCGCACTGTTTTTTGCCGTCTTGCCTTTTCGGCATTTATGGCATCCTTTTTTTGCTGCTCCTGTTCAATGGCTCGTTTTTCATTTTCAAAGTCATATTGGTTCTGAAGATTGGTTATCTCTTTTATATTGCTGTCGTTTTGGAGGCTGTCGGCCATTTCCTTAAACTCAACATGATAATTGTACGCTTCTTTATAAAGCCCCAAAGCAACAGAACTTTGGGCAAGGATATCTGAAGTTTCCATTTGTAATTTCACGTTTCCTATTTCCTTTGCAATTCCATAAGCTTTTTTGCTAAAACCGTATGCTTTGTCGAA
>JAADJA010000045.1 GCA_013151015.1 Chlorobiota bacterium | reverse complement strand
CTTTTATGGTTCAAGACACAGCGACAAACTTAAATGCCCTTTTATGCCTTTTATGGTTCAAAACACAACAACAAACCTATATGCCCTTTTATGCCTTTTATGGTTAAAATAATTATCTGCTTCAATTAAACGACAATGAAAAACTATTATAAAATACTGTCGAAGCCCATCCTCTTTGTTGGGATACTGGTATTTATGGCAGGTATTTATTCGTTTACACGGATGCAGACCAATCTGTTCCCTGCCGTTCAGTTTCCCCGGATTTCCATTATCATTGATGCAGGCCAAATCCCTATCGACCGTATGATGATAACGGTTACGCAACCCATCGAAAGTGCCGTGAAAAAAGTGAACGGTGTGCGCATCGTGAAAAGCAACACCAACCGGGGAAGTGCCACCGTTGAGGTTTATTTCGACTGGGGACTTGACATTTACACTTTGAAGCCCCAATTGGAAAGCCGCATCAATGAAATAAAGAACTTCCTGCCACCGGGGGTGAATATTTCCGCCGAGGTGATGAACCAATCCCTGTTCCCTGTTTACGGTTACACGTTGGAAAACCCAGCCAAATCGGACGTGAACCTGAAAGACATCGCCAACCTTATCGTCAGGCCCGGTTTTTCTCAGGTGGAAGGTATTTCAAATGTAATTGTCCGCGGTGGCCGCAACAAAGAATATATTATCGCCCCCATCCCCGAAAAAATGACAGCATTGGGCATTGTCCCACAGGATATAATCACTGCTTTCGACAACAGCAATTTCGTGGAATCGGCAGGCCTTTTGCCAGACCATTACAGGATGTACCTCACATTACTCGACACACGGGTGCAAGACCTCGAAGAACTTTATGGCACGATTATCAGAAACATCAACGGCAGGATTGTCAAAGTGAAAGATATTGCTAAAATCAAACTGGAAGAACAACAGGAATTCGTAAAAATCAATGCCAATGGGAACAATGCCGTTATAATCGACCTGGTGAAACAACCCGGTATCAACCTATTGGATTTCGCAAACAATGTGGAAACCAAAGCCCGGGAAATCGAGCAATTATTGCCCAATGGCTACGAATTGAACCCCTATTACAATCAAAGTGCATTTGTAACCGCCAGTGTTGACAGTGCATTGCAAACCATTTACGAAGGGCTGCTGCTCGCAATAATCGTAATAATCATTTTTCTCCGTTCGTGGCGATCCAGCCTTGTTGTTATTTTGACCATTCCTGTTACCGTGGCATTTTCCTTTTTGGTACTCCACCTTGTAGGGATTACGATCAACATCATGTCACTGGGCGCCATTGCCGCTTCTGTCGGGTTGATTATCGACGATGCCATTGTGATTATCGAACAGATTTACAAAAACCACGAAAACCACCCGAAGAAATCCCGCTTCGATGTGGTACAGATGTCGATAAAGTTCCTGCTACCGGCCATGATCGCTTCCTCCCTGACGACGATCGTTATCCACTTTCCATTCCGTTTGATGAGCGGCCTCGCCGGGAGTTTCTTCCGTATCCTTTCCGATACCATGCAATTGACGATGATAGTTTCGTTTCTGGTGACCTGGCTGCTTTTGCCCGTTTTCCATATTTTTATTGGATACAAACAAAAGCGGAAACCAAAAAAAGAGAAGGACAGCATAAAAAGGATTTCATGGCTCACATGGTTTTATGACAAACCGGCTTTTTCACTTCTTTTTGTGTTGTTGCTTGGTGCTTCGGCCTATTATGCCAGCACGAAATTGCAAACCGGTTTCCTTCCCGAACTGGACGAAGGTTCCATCGTCTTGGATTATTATTCGCCACCGGGGACCAACATCGACGAAACCGACCGCCTTTGCACCGAAATGGAAAAAGTAATCCTTGACAACCCCAATGTCAGGAGTTATTCGCGGCGGACCGGAATCCGTATGTCGTTCAGGGCACATCCGGCCAATGAAGGCGATTATTCCATTCAACTCATTCCTGACAGAAAAAAAACAACCGAAGAAGTAATTGCCGATCTGCGCCATGAAATTTCGGCCAAAGTACCCGTCCTGCATATCGAATTTGGACAACGGATCGCCGATTTGTTGGGTGACTTGATCGGTAAGGCCCAGCCCATCGAAGTGAAGATTTTTGGCGATGATTATACCGAACTCCAGAAAATTGCCGCAAACTGCCAAAAGGTAATGGAGGAAATCCCGGGAGTAGTGGATATTGACAATGGTCTGGTTCCCGAAGGGCCGTTGTTGAGCTTAAAGCCAAAGTTGGACAAACTGGCACTTTATCATATCGACCTCACGAACTTTGACACACAACTGAAAGCCATCATCGAAGGTGTCCCGCTCGGCAAAAGCGCAAATATCCCAACGCCCATGCCCGACCAGGCGGCCATGACTTCCGGCCTGCAAATAGGCGACATCCAGGAAGGCCAGCAAATGCGGCGCGTTCGTTTGCGCTTTGTCGATTTTGCCGACAATGACCTCGAAGTGCTGAAAAAACAACCCATTTTTTTACCTGATGGGACCACACGTCGTTTTTCGTTCTTTTGCGATGTCAAAACGGTTTCGGGGGATGTTATCGAAAGCCGCGAAGACCTAAAGCCTGTCATAATCCTGACCGCCCGTCTCGAAAACATTGACCTGGGAAGTGCCGTCGATGGGATAAAGGCCGCCTTTGCAAAAAAAATCAACCTCCCTCCCACTTATTCCATCGAATTTGGTGGGGCATATGCACAGCAACAGCAATCGTTCAAGGAACTGATGATGATATTGGCATTGGCGACACTGTTCGTGTTTACCGTATTGATGTTCCTGTTCAAACGCTGGCGGATCGCTTTCCTCATCCTGTTCATTTCATTGATGGGGATAAGCGGGAGTTTGATTTTGTTGTACCTTTTCAATATCCCCTTAAACGTAAGCAGTTATACGGGATTAATAATGATCGTGGGTATTGTGGCCGAAAATGCTATCTTTACGGTGTTCCAATATTTTAAAGATTTAGAGGGGCATGAAAAGGATTTTGCCGTCAAAAATGCCATAGCGTTAAGGATGCGCCCCAACCTGATGACGGCCATCAGTGCCATCCTGGCTTTGTTGCCGCTTGCCATCGGGATTGGGATCGGCGCACAAATGCAACAAGCACTTGCCATAGCGGTAATTGGTGGGTTTGTTGTGGCAATACCCTTATTGTTGATCGTGTTGCCAAGTATTTTGATAAGGATGGGGTTTAGGAAATAGGTTTTATTACCAGCTTTTTTCTTAAAACGCAATAGATTTACGCATCTTGCAGAAAGGAAACTGTTTTTATAATGCCACACCTACGGTGCTTCTGTTCGCTACGAATTCTGTTCTGCCATAATATCGCATCTACGAGGCTACTTCCTTTATTGATATAAAGTACCAGGTATTAACAGGGAACACCAGAAGTGCATAATTATGGTAGGTAAATGCCTATCTATGGGCAAAACACCGCCTTGCTTCGTCATAGCTTTGCGAAGGCACAGTAAGTATGACATTATTGTCAAACAAATTATGTATAGATTTGCCCCGTAACATGAGAAGGTAATAATTGATTATTTTTTTGCATTGAGTCATTATAGCATTATACCCTTATATCATTAAAAAAAATCGAACCGAAAAATAGGATATGTACATACTTTACTTTGGCATCATATTGCTGGTTGGATATTTCCTTTCGGCTATTGCCGGGAAGGCCGGTTTTCCGAAAATCGTGGGCTACCTTGTTGCGGGCCTGTTGCTGAACCCGGGCTTGATCGATTTTGTCCCAAATGGTTTCCTGGGCCTTACCGACCCCGTCACCAACTTTTGCCTTGCGTTTATCACCTTCGAGATCGGCAGCAGTTTTTCGCTTTCCGAACTGAAATCCACCGGAAGGAAATATTTTAAGTTGGCATTTTTTGAATCCTTTGGAGCGTTCCTGTTGATTTTTATCGGGTTCTTTTTCATTGGCACCTATTTGTTGCCTTTTTCAGGTGCAGGAACACCGGTTATTGTTGCCTTTAGCCTTTTGCTGGCTTCACTTGCGGCCCCAACAGACCCATCGGCCACACTCGCCGTTATCCACGAATATAAGGCAAAAGGGCCAGTTACCAAAGCCATTCTCGGGGCGGCGGCCTTCGACGACATCATTACCCTTATCCTTTTTAGTTTTAGCCTTTCGGTTTCCCGGTCACTTTTGGGCGGGCACGAATTATCGGTCTGGCATATCAGCTATACCATTGTTTATAAAATTACCGGTGCTGTATTTACGGGCTTTGTCCTGGGGTTTATTTTTAACAAAACAATTTCTGTTTTTAAGATCGCAGACAGGAAATCATTGATTATTATTTTCCTCGGGTTTTTGTCGCTTACCTATGGCCTGGCAACTTACTTTGGGTTCGATGAATTGTTTTCCACCCTCACATTGGGTTTTATTATCAGGAATTTCAATAAAGAGGAAAACAAAATCATGAACATTACGGAACACAACATGGAAGACTTGTTTTTCCTGCTTTTCTTTGTCTTTAGTGCTATGCACTTCGATTTTCAATCCGTACAGATCCATCTCCTTGTCCTGATCGGTATTTTTATATTGTTAAGGATATTGGGCAAATATTCAGGTATGTTCATGGGTACACGCCTATTAAAAATGACACAAAACGTAAAACACTATGCGTTTGGTGGATTGATCCCCCAAGGCGGCATTGTACTCGGATTGGCCCTGATTGTCAGCAAAGAACCGGGTTTTAAGGATTTTTCAAATTTGCTCATGGGCATCATTATGGGCGCAACCATAATCCATGAATTTATCGGGCCCATGGTTTCAAGGTTTATATTACGAAAGGCCAAAGAGGTAAAAGAACCGCGATAAATGGATATTGGGACAAAAGCACTTATACCTGGACAAGTAAAAAAGGACAAATGACAAATTATAAATTTCAAGCCCGTCCGTACCTATCCGGGCGGATAATTTCCAATTTCAAAATAATGAAGCACCAAACCTGTTTCGCATTGGAAATAAGAGCCTAATCCATGTGAATCCTTGTGATTCGTGGATACTTGTAATTTGTGGGTCAACTTAAAATTTCCTTTAGAATCACATTGTATGTTTGCGCCATTGTTCACTAAAATTAAACCGCTATGAAAAATTTGTTTGTAATTGTTGCAATTGCCGCAACATTTAGTTTAAATGCCTGTGCCCAAACGGGCAAAGAAGTCCCTGCAAAAGTCAAGGCCACTTTTTCGCAAAAATTCCCCGATGCAAAAAAGATCAAGTGGGACAAGGAAAACGACAATGAGTGGGAAGCCGAGTTCAAGATGAACGGCAATGAATATTCCGCCAATTTCAGTTCGGACGGAACCTGGAAAGAAACCGAACACGAAATTGAAAAAGCCGAAATCCCCCCTATGGTACAAGGTACGCTTGACAGCAAATTTGCCGGTTACGATATAGAGGAGGCCGAGGTTTCCGAAACCCCTGAGGGAAAAGTTTTCGAGATCCAGATGGAAAAAGACGAATCGGACATGGAGGTGGCCATTGCCCCCGATGGCAGTATTGTGAAGAAGGAGGGGAAGAAAGAACATGATGAAGGGGACGGGGAAAATGACAATGATTGAGAAAAACATATTGCTTTTGACAAACTCTTCCCTTTTGTATTTCTGATAACATAAAAAGAACCGTTCCCATAAATGGTTCTTTTTTAAATTTTATGTATGGTAAAAAAATCCTATAAAAATAAATATGCGATCAGGCCCCAGGTTCCGGGGTTTGGGTTATTTCCCTGCCAATCACTAATTTTCAATTTACATTGGTCAGATAGTAAGTTACAGGTTGCGCGCAACAAAACCAAATCACCCTATAACACGGATTGCGTCTTTTTTCGGCTTGGCCAAAAAATATCCATCGTCATATTGCTTTTCTTATGTATAAATGCCGGCAATGCACAGGATCGAAATACGGATTCTTTTAGGAACAAAAAAATCGCCCTTCAGTTCTCATACCAATACGGATATGTATTCCCAACGAATGATTTTGTAAGGGGGAACAACGCCGAGGCCGACACGGTGGATGATTTCCAGTCGTTCGCATTGAAAATCACGAAGCAGACCACCGGGAAAAAGCTGTGGCAACAACTTTACAATTATCCTGAGTACGGGCTTGGCCTCTACCTTGCCGACTTCTATAATCCCGAGGAAATAGGCTTTCCAATAGCGGTACATGGTTATTTTACCGCACCGTTTTTCAGGGGGGAAAGGTTAATGCTCAATTATGAATTCGGGCTGGGCATGGCTTTTAACTGGAAAAACTACTCGCCTTCAAACCCTTACAACAAAGCCATTGGTGCAAAATACACAGTTTACCTTGACTTGGGGCTAAAGCTGGAATATCGGATTTACAAGCAGCTATCCATGGACCTTGGTTTTAGTTTGACCCATTTCTCAAATGGAAATTTAAAAGAACCCAATTATGGTTTGAATACAATAGCCCCAAAAATCGGGGCAAAGTACAACTTCAACCCCGAACACTTGCACTTCATCGAACAGGAAATACGCAAATATAAAAAACACAATGAGTGGTATGTGGCTGTTTTTGGTGGGCTGAAGAATATTTTATATGACAGCCTTAACATTGATGCCTCAGAAAAATTTGAAGGTGAATCCTATTCTGTTTTTGGAATATCAACTATTTTCAATAGGCAAATCAGCTATAAATCAAAAGTAGGGATTGGCCTCGATATTGCATACGATGGCTCCCTCAATGCACAAGTAGCCGTGGACAAAGGTGAACTGGACGTCCATTATGCACCTTTTATCGAAAACATACTGGTCAGTGCATTTCCTTCTTACGAACTCGAAATAAACAGGGTATCGTTGATTTTCCAGCCATCATTCTATATTTACAGAAAGGATACGAAAAACCAAAGCCCGGCTTTTTATCAACGAATAGGTTTAAAATATAATTTCTACGAAAACCTCTATATGGGTATAAACCTTAGGGCATATCATTTTAGCGTTTCCGATTTTATCGAATGGAATATTGGTTACAGGATAAAATGAAATATTTGGGGTTGAGGTGAAATTCCCCCATGACCAAAAAAAGGCCCTTGTCCCCTCCTATTCCCTGAAATACTTCTTGAGCAAATACCTCCCAAGAAAGAAACTCACGACAGTGGAAACGATAATGAAGATGATGAAATATTCCGAGTGCTGCATATCCTCGATATGCTTGAAGAACTTTGCCATTGTAGAATAAAACAGCATCCCAAGGAGGTAGTTGATAGAAACATAAATCAACAATATGATACTTTGGAACTTCAGGAAACGGCTGGGCGTGACCTTGCTCAATCCAGCAATGATAGGGGTTGCCAAACGGATTTTCGGTATCATGTTCAGGATTACCAGGGTCTTTGGCAGGTTGTTTTCCAATTTTTGCTTTAGTTTCTCGATACGGTCTTTCCGCTTGCCCGCAAACTTCACTATCCAAACAGCCCGGTTATGGGCAAGGTAAAACAGGATAACGCTTCGCATAAGGATCGCGATCAATATCAGAAACCAACCCCAGAACATATGATAGGCCGATGATGTGAAAATATAGGCAAAGGTGATGATGGAAAACTCTTCGGGAATGGGGATGAAAAAATCAAAGAAAAGGTAAAACACAAATATCCCCAGCCATGAGTACTGAACGATAAGATGGACCAATTCCGGGTTTCCCTGCATATTTCGCAAATTAAAAAGCGCAAAGGTCGGTAAAAAAGAGCAAATAGATACCCTATACTGTTAATTTACGCAAAACCAGGCATTAAGAATATTCCTGTCCATCGTTGAATATTGGCAGACACGGGCAAACCCGGTTTCCGTCAGTATAAATGAATATAATTTATCTAACTTGCACCTTTTTAAAATAGGGATTTTAGAGGTCTGATAATTCCCGTGCCTCTTTCAATATCGCATTGATCCGTCTTCCTTTGATCCCGGCGTTTTCCAAAACTTCTTTTGTTATGTTTCGGCAAAGGACAACATCTGTCTTTAGGATTTCCTGTTTTTCCTTTACCGTTAGGGATTGTAATGCAGTTATTGGGTGCAGGCCAATTTCGTCAACTATTTGCCGAAGGCTCCTGTGTTGGGGGTAGTCCCACGAAAGCAAGTTCAAGCCCGCACATTTCCCATATTGCATGGCATCTTCCGTAAAACGGGTATTTGTGACCACCCAGCCTTTATAGTTTTTGATATTTTCGTCAGGTGATTTTTCCCATTGTTTTTTTACGTCCAAAAAACGGGAATGGATATAGAGCGCAACCTTCACATCGCTTTTTCGGCTGGTATCGCTATGGAATTTGCATTCGATCATGTGCTTGGTATCCCCTTTTTTGGCCACCACGTCCACTTCATGTTGCACACAGTTCCCTTGCACAATTTGCCCGACTTCGGCTTCAAAACCCTGGTGCCTCAACAACTCGCCCACAAACCGTTCAAAGGGGTAACCCGTTGGGCCCAATTGCAATATGGCTTTTTTCAGCCGGTAACGTCCGGCAGCATAATTGGAAATTTTCCGAAGGATTGCATAAGCCATTTGGTAAAGCTTATGGGTGGATATACCATCATAAATCTTTTCCTCAACTTGTTTGAGGATAGTCTCAATGTCCCCAGGATTTGCACCTGACCTTTCAAGGGATTGCCGTAACTTATCGGGATCAAACAAAGCCTTCTCCCCTGATTTTTTTCTGATTTCTATTTGCATAAACTAACTTTCTTAAAACAAACTCATTTGACTTGTGTCCAGTGCATTTTCCAACTGAAGCAATCTTTTTTTAACATCCAATCCACCGGCATAGCCCACCAAGCTCCCATCGTTGCCAATTATCCGGTGACAAGGCACCAATATTGAGATGGCATTGGCGCCATTTGCGGTTGCCACGGCCCGGATAGCTTTTTCATTTCCAAGCTTTTTCGACAAACCCAGATAGGTTTCCGTTTTCCCATAAGGGATTTCCATTAAAGCATTCCAAACGTTTTTTTGGAAACCGGAACCGATAAACAGAAGAGGAACATCAAACCGATCCCTTTCCCCCTTAAAATATTGCTTAAGCTGATTCTTTGTTTCATTGATGACCTCAGAATCCATTTCGACAAAACCGGCATCCAAACCTGTTTTGATACGCCTGTCAATCGAAGTCCGCATTTTACGGTAACGCCAATCGGCCAGGCACAACTGCTCATGGAACGAACCCAGTTTCAGTTCACCAAATGGGGTTTTGAAATACTGTATTTTAATGTTTTCCGGCATGGGGAGATTCAGGTATTTGGCTTTGTTATCGGCTTTTGTTCTTCAAGCGCCAAAACCAATTGTTCTGAAACCTCATAACTATTCTTCTTTGTTGTAAGTTGGGATTCATTTAATATTATTCGGGATTTCATTTCAACAGTTGAAATACTGTCTGATAATTTCACATTTGACAGTAATGCTTCATAAACAGCATTTCTATTTGTCTCTTTTGCCCCAACATGATAAAAATGCTCTTTGGTTGACACAAAACAATTTCCCCATACAGAAAAAACATAATCATTTGTCCTGTACTTATTACTTAGCCAAGTTGACAAAACAAACTTAGCCCCAGACCCTTCCAAAGCGTTTTTCAGAATAATCTCTTCTTCTTCTGACCAGGAATCAAAATAGTCAACATGACGACCGATATAAGGGGGATCAGAATAAACAAGATCATTTGGCTTCAATTCTTTTAAGGTCTCTTTAAAGTCCTGATGCTTAAAAGTGTAGTCCCCCTGTTCAATAATTTGGGATATGTTTTCAACCTGGTTTGAAATCTTTGTAACCAAAGCTTGCGCAAATCTGTTAGGCTTTTTACAAAATGGCACATTAAAACCACCTTTTCTATTGAACCTCATCATTCCATTAAAACAGGATCGGCTTAAAAACAAAAAATCAAGTGGATGATTTTCGGAATTGAACCTGTTCCTTACTTCATAATAATAATCCCCATTTGAACTCAATAATTTTGCTCCTTCCTCTGTAAGGAATTTCCTGACCATACTACTGGTAATCTCTTTTTCTTTTAAAGCAGAATAGAAACGTATCAAGTGCGGATTGCTATCCGACAACAAAGCTTTTTCAGGACGGACATTAAATGCTACGACCCCAGTCCCCATAAAGGGTTCTACCCATCTGTCATATTCTAAACTCTTAACGTTCGATGAAATCCAGCTTACAAGTTTTGTTTTGATTCCCTGGGATTTAATAGGTGGTACAAATATTTTCATTTTTTTCTTCTTTTTGCTCCTTTGGCAACTACTTCATCAAACAGATCCATTCTTCCTTTAAATTCAAGAAAATCCCAAATGTTAGTAATTTTTATCGTTTTCCCATTTTTCAACATTGTAGCCGTACCATAGTTCATCCAGTATTCGTCAAACCATTCCTCGCCAAGATTACTAAATACGCCATTACCGGATTTCAAGTCATCAATATCAGTAATTGAACCAATGTTGGCTGTGTTACCAGAACCTTGTCTGTCACTCGCTATTTTCCATTTAGGTGCTACAAAAAAGTTAAAATCCTTTATTACTGAAGTTATTGATTTCAAATTTTCAATTTTAGTTACTTTTCTTTCGCCAATTGGGTCATTCCCATTTCCATATTTCTCCCTCAACTCATTAACTTGAAAAACCTCGGTTTCGGCTAAATCATCATCAAAGTCTATACGGGTATATAATGCCAAGACAATAATGACCGGTATATTGATTGTATGGGAATTGAATATTTTTACTTTTGTCCCTGTCTTTGAAATACGAACCATGACTACCAAGCGTAAAACCTGCTGAATTATTGTTCCTTCGAAATGTAGTCTTCAAATCAAGTGCAAATTTGATTTCTTCATTTTTCTTATGGACAAAAGTAATGTCAGGATACCAATTTTGATGTTCGGCAAGAACAATTTTATAACCAATCTTCCCGGCAAATTTCAATATTTCTGGAAATATATGAATCTCCAAAATTTTTGAGACAATTTTTGTGTCAGAAGAAATCGTGAAAATATTTTTATAAATATCAATAAATCCCTTTATTGTCCAATCACCATTTTCGGTGGAAACATATTGCTTTTGCTCCTCAACAAATCCATATATTGAATCTTCAAATTCATTAATGTATTTTTCTTTTTTGCACATATTTTTTTAAATTTCGACAAATATATTGATTCTTACTTTCACAGTATGACTTCAATCAAGTAAACAACAACATATTTTACCGCAAAATCCCAAAAGGGACCCGCACAGCAAAGGTAATATTCCTGCCCATATTGTTCAATCCTAAATCCTTGAGGGTGGAAAGGTGGGGAATATAGGTTTCGTCCAACAGGTTATTGGCATTGATGCTGACATTCATTTTCTGTTTTACGATGGCGATATCCGTTCCAATCGACATATTCAGCAATGTATATCCCGGTGTTTTGCTTTCAAAAGGTGCGGGATTATCCTGGGGAAATACAAAATCAGAACCCATTTTAAAGAATAAATTACTTAATCCCTTCCATGATTTCTTTTGCAACTCTATTTCAAAATGTATTTTTTGTGCAGGGATAAATGGCAAATAGTCCCCGTTTTCCTGTTGCCCCAAAACATAGGAATAGGAAGTCTTTAAATGAAGCCAGTCCAAGGGGTGTGGATGAATGTGCAACATGGCCTCTCCCCCATATAGCCTAGCATTTTCCTGGTCGTATTGGTAAATAAGCACATTGTCTATTGAATCATTTGAAGGGGCAAGAAAAATATAATTGAAGACATTATTGTAGAAACCCGAAATATCCAAAGTGGTATGCGATGAATGGAGGTGAAAATCGAAATCGGCCTCGAGGTTGCGTTGTGATTGCAGTTCGGGATTGCCCTTTTCGTAACGTGTCCCGTGCACCCCGTCCTGGGTAAGCTCGGCCAGGTTGGGGCTACGGAAAGCGGATGCCAGGTTCAGGCGAAATTGCATTTTTTCAGAAATATTGTAAACCGCCCCGCTTGAAGCATTAACGTTCTGATAGTCCCTCGACAATTCCCCCCTGGGCCCATTTACCTTTGAGGAAGGAACATTTATCAAACGATAATCAAAACGCATACCCAGTTCCATCATAAGCTTCTCCCCCATATCCCTTCGACCAACGGCAAACACCGAAAAATCGGTCATACTGGCATCTGGGACAACATGGTCGGGGGCTTCATGGTTTTTGTTGTTTTGGTTCAAGCCCTGAATCCCCACAATGAACTTGGTTTTCTCATTGGCAGGGATATTTGTCTTCAAGGTGTAGGAAAAGGTATTCAAATCCATATCTACCAATAAATCAATGGGATTATGCGACCATGAAGCCCCGTGCAACTTCCGGTTGTTCATTTGATAGGCCACATTCAGGTCGAATTTCAGCTTATGGACAAAAAACTTGTTTTGCGAAGAAAAAACATGGTTTGTCAAATCCTGGTACCAAACATCATTTTTTCTTCCGTTTTCGGCAACAAGCAACAAAGCCGGCGCTACCGACATCCCCAAATCATCTTTATTGTAATCGTAGAAAAAACGGAAAGAACCATAGGGCTTGATAAAACCTGCGGTTGCCTTAAAGCTGTTCCTGTTAAAACGGGTATTTGGAACCCGCTCATTGCTCCCATCGTAATAATCCCTATTTGAATTCACCCCACCACGAATACCAAAAGTCAAATCGCCCTTGGCCCCATCTACTCCGAGATTGGAAGAAACCCCCTCGGTATTGCTAAAATATTTCAGGTTAAAATCGCCCCTTACAGTTCCCCTTGGTGGCGGGGCAGCCTTTATAATGTTGATAACGCCCCCCACAGCCCCTGAACCATATAGCAGTGAGGCCGGGCCTTTGATGATTTCCACCCGTTCGATCCCATACTCATCCACCATGAAAGGATGGTTTTCGGAAAACTGGAAACTTTCCATGGGAACGCCATTGTTAAGGAAAACGAGGTTGCTCAACGAAAGCCCCCGGATTACCGGGGTGGCCACTCCCGGCCCTTTCGAAATCATGCTTACCCCCGGGACTTCGGCAATTGTTTCCATAAACGAGGGAGAACCTGATCGTTGGATTTCTGTGGGTTTGATCGTGCTTATCCGCAAAACGTTATCGTGTTGCAATCCTGCAAAACTTCCAGAGATGACCACCTCTTCGCTGTTGATTACGGTAGCTTGCATGTCAATGTCCAATTGAATGTTTTCACCCGTGAAATTCACTTTTTCCATTCGGGTTTTAAAGCCCACATACGAAAACTGAACCCTGATTTCCCCTTTTCGCAAAGCTTTTAAAACATAGTTGCCTTTCACATCAGAAACGGTACCGGAAGAAAAATCAGGAAGATAGACAGATACACCAACAAGGGCTTCCCCGGTATTCTTATCGGTGATTTTACCATGGATACCGGTCTGCCCCTTGGTCATAAAAGCGGACAATAACAAGATAGCCATCAATAGGATTCCAGGCTTGCCAAACATTCAATTCATTCTTTGGATTCGTACTGCAAATGTAGGTTAGTATCGGAAAGGATGCAGTATTTTAAGAAAATTTAATACGGGTTTTCTTTTATTCCTCAATAACAAACTCCGTCCGGCGGTTCAGCGCCCTCCCTTTTTCGGTTTCGTTGCCGGCAACCGGACGCGATTCCCCAAAACCCCGGAAGTCCACCCTGTTGCTATCCATACCTAATTCCAAGAGATAGGAATACACGGCTTTTGCCCTGTTTTCCGAAAGGAGGAGATTGTCCTGTTTGCTTCCCACATTATCGGTATGCCCCTGAATGGATATTTTTAATTCGGGGTTTTCAAGGAGGAAATCGTAAAACTCCTCGATCACGAATTCCGATTCTTTTTTTAAATCGAAGGAATTAAACTCAAAATAAATATCGTTCAACCTGTAGGACTTCCCTGTTTGAATGGGTTCCAGGTTCATGTCGATAATGGCCGGCACCGAAAAACGTTTATCGATCCGGGAAATATATTTCGATTCCTGCACAAAACCTTTTTTCTTTACTGTCATAATATAATCATCCTGAAACAAAAGGGCCGTGACATATTCGCCCGTAACCGTATCCACGGCCACTTGCGTCACTTTTTTGGTTTCCATGTTTTTCAATTCCACACGTGTATTTTTAAAACCCGGGCTGTCGCCCTTATCTTCTTCCAAAACTTTTCCCCTTACGAACAAAACCTCCTCGGGCCGGGCTGCTTCATATAAATCAAAGGAGTATAAGTCCCAGCCCCCAAAACCTTCAAATTTATTGGATGCGTAATAGCCGCGCTGTCCGTTTGTGCTCACGAAAAAGCCGAGGTCATCATCAAAAGAATTAATTGGGTAACCAATGTTTTTTGGTTTGCCCCATTTTCCATCTTTGCCAAGTTTCGTGAAAAATATATCATAACCCCCAAGCCCGAGATGCCCATCAGAGGAGAAATAAAGAGTTTGGCTGTCGGTGTGGATAAAAGGGGATTTTTCGTTCCCGGCAGTATTTATTTGCGGACCCATGTTTTGAGGGACGCCCCATTCCCCAAGGCTATCGCGACGAGTACTGTAAATATCATATCCTCCAAACCCTCCATCGCGGTCGCTCACAAAATAGAGTACTTTCCCATCGGAGGTGATGCTGGGCTGCGATTCCCAGGTGTCTTCACGGTTCACCTTTTCGCTCATATTCTTTATCTCGGTCCATTTCCCGTTCCTTAGTTCAGAGGTGCATATGTCGCAATTGTAATATCTTTTCCCTTTTGAAAATTTGCACAAAGTATAGAACAAGGTTTTATTGTCGATGGTAAGCGTTGCGCCACCTTCATTGTCGTTCAGGTTAAACGGAAAGGGCATGGCCTCTCCCCTTCCAAACTCGCCCTCTTCCCGTTTGCTGAACATGAATTTCTCGACATACTTTGTTTGTGGCACGAGGTCGTTTTTCGAAGGGGGGAGCTTTAATTTTCGGGTAAACAAAGCCATTTCGTTATCGGGCGAAATAATGGGAAGGTATTCGTCGAATTCCGTGGAAACGCCCGGAACGGGCTGAGGATCGAAAGGGACCGGGTTTTTCAACATCTTATTGTAAAACTTTGAAAACTCCAGGATACGAAAGGCTTCCCCATAATCGGCATCTGTCTTTATCTTGTCCACATCCCTTAGAAACAAAGTGATATACTTTTCTGAATTCACATAATCTTCGGCACCATAATAAATCCTTGCGAGATGATAATAGGCATACACATCGTAAGCGGGACAGATTTCGACAACATCCAGGAAATTCTCCCTGGCGGCTTTCAGGTTCATCCGGCTATCTTTGATGTAAATCAGGCCAAGGACGAAATGGGCATCCACATACCCGGGTTCTATTTCTACCACGAGGTTCAACTGCCGTAAGGCTTCTGAGTAATTCCGCTGTCTGTAAGCCCTTATCCCTTTATCGTAGATTTTATCGGCCCTGTTATTTTTTATTCGCGGGCAATCGGTATCTGATTGAGAAAATAAAAAGTTGGGTAAAAGGTTCAATATCAGGACAAAACACAAAACCAATAATTGACGATTTTTGTTTTTACCGATTAATCTTTGCGAAACCTTAAACCCTATTTTGAGAAACCCGACCACTTTTGTAAAATAATTCCGCTAATTTATGAAAATCAGGGAAACTGGCTTAGCTGAATTCAACCAACAAGAATCAAAGACCGTTGCAAAACCCATTTTGCAAAAAAATTAGAAGCCAGCGAACTTTTATTAACCACAGCCGTCTTTCTGACAATGAAGATTGAAGAATTTTGACAACTTGCCCGGTCAGGCGGGCGAAGAAGATTGAAGTAAAATGAGTTCGATTTTCAATTGTTCCTTTATATTGCAAGGGTCTTAATCAGTTCAAACAATCCTGTTACAAGGCCACAAAGAATTTGCTTAAATGGAAATAAAAACCCGAAATCCCCAGGGTTCCAAGGTCATTTCCGTATTGGAGGAAAATGTCGTTTTTCGTTTGGAAAAGAGTTCCATAAAACCACCCTCATACTTTTCACCTGTAAGGTCAAAGGTTTTTGAATCAGGGCCCAGGTTCACAATAACGAACACTTTATTACCCTCCTTTTCCCTTACAAAGGCTAAAACAGATTTATCATCCGAAGTATTTACCCTTTGGAAATCACCTCCCGAAAGCCCGTTCCAGAGAGCTTTGTTATTCGTTTTCAGGTTATTGAGCTTTGTATAAAAACCGATCAAGGGCGAATTAAAATCCCATTCTATTTCATCTTTTTCAAAAAACTCCAGCCTTTTGTCAAGCCCAATCTCCTGTCCGCTGTAAACCAATGGCATTCCCGGCAAAGTGTACGTGAGCATTGCAAAAGCCTTAAAGCTATCGCCCATCCTTTCTTTCACGGTTCCGTTCCATGAATTTTCGTCATGGTTCGTGATAAAGTTCATCCGGTAAGAATCGGGGGGATATCCTGCTTTGTCCTTTTCGATATAAGCCTCAATATCATTGGCATCCTTTTTCCCTTCGGCAATATCGTTCATGATATGGTGCAGTTCCCAGGCATAGGTCATATCAAAAGCTTTCTCGTGCAAATCCCGCTGTTCGGCCTCGGCCAGCATAAAAACGGGTTTGATCCCATCCAGTTCTTTCCGTGCCCTTTCCCAAAAATCAGTCGGTACCATTCCTGCCACATCGCAACGATAGCCATCAATATCAAATTCCGTGACCCAAAACTTCAGTGACCCGATCATATAATCCCGCAAGCCTTCACTCTCATAATTCAAATCGGCCACATCCGTCCAGTCGAACGGGGAAACCATCTTGCCGAGTGAATCATGGGTGTACCAATCGGGATGATCGAAAATCATTTGATTGTCCCAACCGGAATGGTTTGCGACCCAGTCCAAAATAACTTTGAAACCCAGTTGATGGGCATGATCGACCAAATCCCTGAAATCGTCCATTGTCCCAAATTCCGGGTTTACATCACGATAATCCCTCACCGCATAATAACTTCCCAGACTGCCTTTCCTGTTTTTTTCACTGATGGGGAATATCGGCATGAGCCAAAGGATATCCACATCCATTTTCTTCAAACGGGGAAGATGTTCTTCAAATGCCTTGAAAGTCCCCTCTTTGGAATATTGGCGGATATTGACCTCATAGATATTTGCATTTTTGCTCCAATCGGGATGAACCAGCTTTTGGGTTTTCCCTGAACCTGGTGTTGTTTCGGTTTTCTTTTCGGTACTGCCATCTTGCGGGGAATTACAAGCAATCAACATTGGCAAAAGAAAAATATAAAGCAAGCTGGATTTATTTAACATGATAATGATTTTAATTATTTCGAAATGCAAAAGTAAGGAAGAAAAACAAACCCCGGCATAAATACAGGGAAAACTCAAAGTGTTACATTCACCGGATGATTCCTGAAAACAATTCTATTCCGGGAATTCAGCAGGACTGGCAAATTCCGGGTTTTGAAGGAAACTTGTATCGGAAAGGGTCAATAAAAAGTCCTTCAATTGCCCCTTTTCGATTGGGGTCAGTTGGTTGCCACCGGTGGCAATGTGGTGCATGAGCGGATCAATGTAAGGTGACCAAACCAAATCGTGTGCGTAAAAACCGATCACTTCATCCAAAGTATTGAACCTGCCGTCGTGCATATAGGGAGCGGTAAATTCGATGTTCCTTAAAGTAGGGGCCTTATAAGCCCCTATGTCCATTGGGTCGCCCGTGAAAGAATAACGATCAGAGGGATCGGTAAAAACGGAATCTTTCCCATTGTTGTAAAAACCATTTGTCGTGAACAAAGGGTTTCCCGAACCTCCGTGGCAATGGAAGCAATCGGCCCCTTCCTCGGTAGTGAACAGCACAAAGCCCTGTAACTCGAACTGTTCAAGCTGGACTTCCCCCCGAAGGTATTTGTCAAATTTGGCATCGCTTGAAATCAAAGTGCGGACAAACTGGGCAATGGCTTTTGAAATACGGTCAACGTTTATTTCTTTCGTCCCAAAAGCCTTTTGGAACAAATCCGCATATCCGGGAACTTCGCGAATGGCATTTTCCACCTTTTCAAAAGTGCTGTTAAACTCATTGGGATCGGTAATCACAGCGAGGACATCCTCTTCGATGGAAGCAACCGAACCGTTCCAACCATATTGCCCGGGGTTCCAAACGAGGTTGATCATGGGCAACATTGCATGGTGTGTGGATGTTCCGTCCAATCCATAAGGATAAGGACGAGGCATTCCAATAATAAAAGAATTGTCCTGGATATGACATGAGGAACAGCTCATGAACTTCCCTTCACCGGCCCTACCGGCCAAACGTGTGTCATAAAACAACATCCGCCCGAGGGCAACCCCTTCAAGGGTCATTGGATTATCATCAGGAATATTGAGCTGGGTAGGAAAACCCGGTGGGATTTCAATGATGTAGGGAGTTGTAGGGACAAGCGGGGTCAATTCAGGCTCCATATCATATTGACATCCCAAAAATGAAAGAAGGACAAAACCAAGAACCAATTCCAAAACCCTTGTTGACATTTCTATCTTTTCAATTCAGACCTCCACAGTGAGGACAGAGAGTCGATTTTTTTGTACTCCAAAACAATAAGTGAATCGTTAATCAATCCGCTTCCTTGGATGCTATACGTATTCACACTGTCGTATTGGGCAACCTGAAAAGGAATTACAATAAGGCTATCAACTACATCCCCGTAAATGGGTTGACCAAGGTCACCTGCCAAACTCATAATTACTATCCTTTGGTTAACCAAACTATCTGCATAAACATTCACCTGATACTGAAATGTATCAGCAATCGGGTAAAGCTTTTGTTCAAATACATTATAGCTTCCTGAGTCAGACTGAGCCTTATTATAGACATACAGCCACCTTCTGGTAGTTGGAGCCTCATTTCCTGCCTGATCAACTACATCATAGGTTATTTCATACCACCCTACCCGGTTCTCATTTACCGGGTTATTTACATAAATACTGGCGGTGATATCGCCATCAAAATCGTCCCAGGCAGTCGCTCCCGGATCAACATAAGGCTGGTTCAGGACATGGCCCGTTGAATCATTGGAATTTATCGGATCGGCAAAGTTCATTGTAATCCTTGGTGGTGTATCGTCGGTTTCCTTGCAAGAGAAAAAGGAAATCAACAACAGGGAAAAAAATATCAGTTTAAGTATCTTCATTTTAAGTCAGTTCAAGAATTATTCTTTATAAAAATCAGTGCAATGATAAAGTTGTGTGGAAAATCATAAAAACAACTGGGTTTTCCATATTACACACCCCAAGCCCCTCTCAAGAGGGGAGTAATGGTAGTTGTTTTTATGAATTTCCATAGAATTAAGTTCATACTGATTAATTATATTTTTTCAAATTCAATTATATTCAAACTAAGGGATGTTTATCTTTATATCACCCCCGGTCAAGCTTGCCGTAAAAACATTGGCCCCATTCTCTTTGGCAACTTGCATGGCATCCTGGTTTTGCATGATATTCCCGCCCCATTCATCAAAATCAAAGACATAGGGCTCTTTGAACCATTTTCCCACATCCATTTCCAGGCTTATCCCTTGTGTTGCCCCATCGCTTAAAGTAAATCCCGAACTCAACAAAGAAACCTCAAAATCATTGGGGACAAAACCAATAATGGAATCGGGATAGGAATAATAAATTTGCCCGCGCCCGATATGAAAATCGAAAGGGGTGGTCTGGTTGGTTTGCCCGGCTTCCACCCATTTCCCGTTCAGTTTCATGGAATGGTAACCCCCACCGAGGTATTCGGGCCAAAACATATCCCTTTCAGGGGGATTTACAAACATAAACGAAATATTCTTAACATCGGGGATACCAAAAGTAAAGCTGATCGAATCGTATTCACCTGCCGGAAAACCGTCCCCAATTGCCCATTGCCAGGTTTCTGGAATGTCCGTATCCACATAATGGACCGGGTCCCATTTATCGGCCAAGATTACGAAACCATCACTCTTGTAAAGGGTCACATATGAAACAAAATATTGGATTTCGTTTATGAGATACGAATTCCCGGCCCCATTTGTATAGATCAATGTATCAAACATGAGCTCATCACCTACATTATAAAAATCGGTACTATCAGAATTCATGTGGTCAAAATGAACGACAATCCCGCACCCTTTTACTTCTGCCGGCACAACTGTTTTTTTCCTGCACCCTGACATGGAATTTAACAGGACTATTGTACCCATAACCACAAAAAGAAAAAACGACCTATTCATTATAATAAGGTATCGTTCCCGAAATTGTGAGGATTTCATCTGTTTCATTAATACTTGTCGCTTCTTTAAAAATTTTTCCATCTAATAATATTTGTAATGTAATGGAGGAATTTGAATCATAATATCGAGCTGAAACAAACACGATATCCCCCTTTTTTCCATCAAAGCTATATGTCCAGATATCTTCTCCGCCGACAAAATTAACATTCTCACTCACCAGAACACCATCTGCATCCCGATATTTTATTTGCGTATTGGAATATCCATTGCTTGCCTTATACTGCACAACGACTGTTTCATCTTCTTTATTGCAGGCTGAAAAGAGTAAAACAGCAAATAAAAACAAGCCTATTTGTTTCATCATCCGGGAGCATAAAATCAACGTACAAAGTTAACATAAAAACGCTCGCAATAGTTTTCATTGTCATATCCTAAAAATCAAATTCAAATAAAACACCCTTCCCGGTTCGTAAAGACTTAATTTGCTCCCGACAACATTCCTGTTAAGGTGCTCATAATAGGCTTTATCAAATATATTGTTCACACCACCACTTACCATAAAATTCTTATTGTAATCGTAACGGAGCATGAAGTTTGCAATTGTGAAACCGGGTGCAGTATTTTCATAAAAAGCATCCGAGACATGATTTTGGGCCGCAACCATCCGTACCGAAAGTTCAGGTTTTAGTTTTCCTTTGAAAAAAGGATAAAAAACACCTATGGTCGATTCAAAGGGAGGGATTTCGGGAAGCGCATCGTTCAGGATGGTTTCATCACGGATCGGGAGCCCTGTTTCGTAAACATGCTTCTGAATTTCATCAATCGTAGCATAGGTATAGGAAGCCAATACCTGAATTCCGAGTTTGTGCTTTTCCTGGCTGGACCATCCAAGCTCAAACCCGCTGAAACGGGCATTTCCCCCGTTTACAAATTGTTTCACCCCAACAACCCCTTTTGACGAAGGCCTTTGCTCCGCTGGTGGCAATCGTTTACCAATGATGAAATCATTCACAAGGGCATAAAAAACATTGAACTGAAAAGCCCCCGTTTTGTCATTGGCATACTTTAGTGTCAGATCGGTCTGATTGTTCGTTTCAGGCTTTAATCGGGGGTTTCCGAGATAATCAAACTTATCGTAACCAATGGGGAGCAGAACAATGAACCTTTCCGTCATATCGGGGCTTCGGGTTCCCCTGCCCAACGCAAGGGAAGCGGAAAGATTTTCATTAAAATGATACGTGGCGCCAAGGCTAAAACTGAAGTTGGTAAAATCAGATTGAATGGAATCGGCCCCACCCTCATGTGGCTTTGTGATTGATATTTTACCGGATTCAGCATGGTTCCTGTCAATTCTCAAAGAAGCCGACAAATCCATATCATTAAACCTTTGTCCGTAAGTCAAGAAAAAACCAAGGTTCCAGATGCGGCCATTGTTCCAAAGTTTCTCGGTTTTCACAGGAAGTCCCGGTTGTTTTATCATGGTCTTCACCCGTTGGCCATCTTTCAAAATATTTTCAAGATCAATCCCAAGATGAAACTTTGCCGTATTAACCACAAAAGCCCCTTCGGAACGAAAACCCCTGTTTACGGCGTGGATATCGGAAACCGCAACAACCGTATCGGATACCGCTCGGTATTTATTGTCCATTTTGTGGTTCACATCCGAATTATAAAGCTTCACATAAATGGATTGTAAGAAATCACCGATTTCTTCAGCTTTATAATCCAGGGAGGAAAGATGGGTCATTTCGAGGCGTTCATCCATTGGAAGTGCCGGGAAACGGGTATTTTCCCCGGTGGAATTCTTATAGTTCAAGACTATGCTTTGGTTTTTGGCTGGGCGAAAACCAAAATATCCGCCAATATTTTGCTTTGTGAAATGCGATTTCACCACCTCGCCATTGCCATCCTCATAATTCCCGTATTTTTTCCGGCCTCCTGAAATAGAGAAGAATACCTTTTTGTTCCCACCATTTATGTTGAGCAAACTTTTGTTGCCGTTCCAGTTCGATTCAAACCCCAGCAATGCTTTAAGATGGATTTCAAATTTTTCGTTTTTGGGGTTTTCCATGGTCTTGATGTTTATCACACCACCAAACGAAGTCCCGTACCGCAAGGCATATGGGCCTTTCAACACTTCAATTTCTTTCACTTCGGAAGGATCGATCTGGGCGGTGGCCGGATCCATGCGGTTGGGACAGCCGCCTTCTATTTTCAAGCCATTGTCGATCTGAACGTTCAACTCGCTAAATTTAAAACCCCTGACAACGGGATCGATCGCGCCGCCGCCCTTTCGGATACCGCTAATGTTGTTGGAACCCCGTAGCAGTTCCCCAATCGAAGACTGCATTTTCTTCAATCTGTTGTTTGAAAATTGTTGTTTGGATGTATGGCAATCGGCTTATAACAGCTGTGCGCCGATTATCGGCTTCAACAACAACCTCTGCCAAATCAGTAGAATTTTGGGAAAGGTAAATTTCGACCTCTTTTGTTTCCCCGGGCCTCAATTCAATTTTTTCTTCAACCTGGAAGTACGCAATATGGTTAAAGAGAAAAGTGGATGTACCAGGAGAAAGCTTCCTAAACTCAAAAAAGCCTCTATTATCCGTAGTTGTCCCATACTTTGTTTCCAAAACCCGAACATCCACATTTTCAATTGGCAATCCACTTTGCCTGTCAAAAACATATCCTGTAAACACGGGATTTTCCTGGGCAAATATCAGAAAATGCCAGAGGATTCCGACAGTGGACAAAAAAAACTTGTACATCTCGATTCAATTTGGGGCTGAACTGTTGTTCACTGCAAAGGTAAAAAGAATTGGACAAGAAAGGAAGGCGAAGATTATCCCATAAAATTTCGGTTTGTTGTATCTTTTTTAAAAAAATACAGTATAAGACAAATCAATAATTTACCAATACAATCAAAAATATGAAAGATATTACCAAAGCATTCGCCACAATCATCATTGGAACCGTACTGTCATTCAGCGTTCAAAGCACCTATGCCGATGCCCCACCTGATCTGAGTTCAGGAGGCCCTGGCGGCAGTGACCTTCCAGCTGGAGGAGGCGCCCCATTATCAGGGGGACTGGTTATGCTGGTTTCAATGGGGGTTGCTTATGGTTTCAAAAAGGTTTATGGCAATAAAACCAAGGAAAAGTAAAACCATTGCCATTTTTTGTAAATTTTCTCGTACCGGCTTTATCTGAGGATAAAGCTTTTTTTTGCAATTATTTCAAGGGGCCAATCGCGATAATACCCAATTGTCCCCTTCCTTTTCATACAGAAAGCGATCGTTCAACCTGTTGGGCCTTCCCTGCCAGAATTCGATACGATTTGGTTTCACACGGTATCCACCCCAGCTTACGGGCCTTTTCAGTTCCTCGGCTTGGCTCTTCCTTAATTTCCCTTCCCAGAGTTTTTCGAGGTATTTCCGATTGGGAACCACCTTGCTTTGTTCCGAAATAATTGCACTCACTTTGCTTTCATCAGGACGGGTTTTAAAATACCGGTCCGATTCCCCAGTGCTTATTTTTTCTACGGTGCCCTCTATTCTGATCTGGCGTTCGAGTTCCTTCCAAAACAATATTAATGCGGCCCCCGGATTTTCGGATAATTCAACTCCTTTCCGGCTTCCAAAATGTGTAAAAAACACAAACCCCCTTTCATTAAATTCTTTGAGCAAAACAATCCTTGCCGAAGGTGTCCCCCCTTTTGTGGCCGTGGCAAGGGTCATGGCATTCACCATGTCTATTTCACTTTCCACCGCCTCATCAAACCATTTTTTAAATTGGACGAACGGATCATGCGACATGTTTTTCTTTGAAAGCCTATGTTTTTGATATTCCTGTCTTAATCCTGATAGACCCATAAACTGATGTAAATTTTTATAATTTTACCCTCTAAATAAATACAACATTTATCAGATGGGAAAGTTTGCGGTTATCGACAAAAGGGAACGAAGGGGCCTTACCTGGTTTGGACGGCTCATGGTTTTGGTCGTGCTATTTTCATTGCTTCTCATCTATATATTCACAATCCAACAATTCCTGGCACAAACGGAAACCGTAAAGGGCGATGTTTTGGTGGTGGAAGGCTTTATCCCGGATTATGCCATGGAGGAATCCAAAGGGATTTTTGAAAAGGGCAACTATAAACTCATTATTATTACGGGCAAACCCTTTGAAAAAGGGTCTCATTTATCAATCTACAAAAACAGCGGCGAATCATCGGCCGCAACATTGATAAAACTGGGAATGGACAACAAATACATCCGGGTGGTGAGCCTGGAAGATTACCATAAAAGAGACAGGACCTATGCCACTGCCCTGGGGTTGAAGGAATGGATCGAAAGTTCAAGCATGAAAATCAAATCATTGGACCTCGTCACCATCGATTGCCATGCAAGAAGGAGCCGTTTGTTGTTTCAAAAGGTTTTTG
Organism: Chlorobiota bacterium; assembly: GCA_013151015.1. GTDB lineage: Bacteria > Bacteroidota > Bacteroidia > Bacteroidales > JAADJA01 > JAADJA01. The sequence goes on along the minus strand of JAADJA010000045.1, from coordinate 23,569 downwards.
GGGACGATATTGAGGTAGGCATTATTTCCATCGTGAACAGGGACTACGACCCAGATAAATGGTGGGCAAGCAGCAATGGTTTCAGGACGGTGATACAGGAAACGATTGCGTGGATCTATGCCCGGTTTCTTTTCCGACCCTAACTGGAACAAATCCAAAAAGACAAAAAACAGACCTCAAACCCGTCCATACCAATCAAGGCACATCCCACCGGCTGCCACATAAAAGGGAGTAGCGTGATATACAAGGAATCGAAGATGACCTTTTAGGAAGACAGGCCACTTACCCTCGGTGTCGCTTCAATATACAGGGGTTAAACAATATATTGCCAATTCCCTGCTTAATTTTCCTAATTTTGCCCCTGCTTAAAATCATGCTATAAAAAATGGACAACAAAATCAGGATAAGGAACAAAAAGGCCTATTACGAATATACCATCCTTGAAAAGATCATTGCAGGGATTCAACTGAAAGGGACTGAAATAAAATCGCTCAGGCAAGGCAAGGCAAACCTTACCGATGCTTTTTGCAATTTCGTGAAAGGGGAACTGTTTGTTTATAAAATGCACATCGCCGAGTACGATTACGGCACCCATTATAACCATGAAGCTAAGCGTGAGAGAAAACTCCTCCTTACGAAACGCGAATTGAAACGCCTTTCCACCAAAGTAAGGGAAAAAGGCTTTACCATTGTCCCCACTTTTTTGTTCATCAACGAGAAAGGTTTGGCCAAACTTGAAATTGCCCTCGCCAAAGGAAAAAACGTGCATGACAAACGGGAATCCATCAAGGACAAAGATTTAAAGAGGGACATGGACCGGAGGAACTATGAATAATTGATTGCACATAGCTTTCAAGATTTGTCCCGAAAAACAACACGCAAAATAATCAATAATACAAATGAGCATAAATCAAGGATGTGCATGGCATGTTCCAAAACCTGCAAAATATTGGAATGCATTGTTAAATTATGTTAAACACCTACCAATAGATTGATTTTATAAAAACAGATTGCTTCTTTTGCAAAAAAAATACTGAACCATGGACATAGTTGTTGAAAATTTAACTAAAAAATATGGTGCGCAACGCGCCGTTGACAATATTTCATTCAGGGTAAAGACCGGGGAAATACTTGGGTTCCTTGGGCCAAACGGTGCCGGGAAAACCACGACCATGAAAGCGATAACCACCTTCCTTGTCCCTACCGAGGGCGATATCCATGTTGGGGAATACTCCATTTACGAAGATGCGGAGGACGTGAAAAAGAAAATAGGCTACCTTCCCGAAAGCAATCCTTTGTACCAGGAAATGCCCATCATTGATTACCTGTATTTTGTTGCCGAATTGCAGGGCATCGAAAAAAGCCAGATCAAGGACAAGATCAGGGATATGGTGGATTTATGTGGTCTGGAAGGTGAAAAGCACAAAAAAATCTCAGAGCTTTCGAAAGGCTACAAACAGCGTGTGGGATTGGCACAGGCCCTCATCCACGATCCGGATGTTTTAATCCTTGACGAACCCACATCCGGGCTCGACCCCAATCAGATCGTTGAAATCAGGGAACTGATAAAAAGGATCGGCCGCAAAAAAACAGTTATCCTAAGTTCCCATATCCTTGCAGAGGTGGAAGCCACCTGCGACAGGATTTTGATTATCAGCAAAGGGAAAATTGTTGCCGATGGGACAGCCAAAGAACTCAGGAAGCAATCTGAAGGAAAAGAGATTTTAAAAGTAAAGATCGAGGAAGGCGAAAAAAACGAAGTCTTCAAAGCATTGCAAGCATTGGAAAGCGTAAGTGTGGTTGACTTTGTTGACAAGGAAGAAAACGCTTTTGAAATCCAAAGCAAACCGGAGCTCAGCTCCCGTCGCCATATTTTTAAACTTTGCGTGGAAAAGGGCTGGATGCTTACTGAAATGATGGTTACCGAAACCAAACTGGAAGATATTTTCAGGGAACTCACAATGAATTAGAAATAACTTAAGATAATATCAAATGAAACAGATTTGGACAATTAGCAAACGAGAGCTTCAATCTTTTTTTGATTCGCTCATGGCCTATATCATGCTCATCGCATTTTTGGGTTTCAGCGGGTTCTTTACGTGGCTCTACGGCCAGGATGTTTTTTTCGTAAAACAAGCAAGCCTTCAATCTTTCTTCGGTATCGCATACTGGACCTTGTTCTTTTTTATCCCGGCCCTTACCATGCGTCTTTTTGCCGAGGAAAACAGGTCGGGGACAATCGAACTGCTCCTTACCAAACCAGTGACAGACTGGCAAGTGGTCCTGGGGAAATTCCTTTCCACTTTCCTGCTTATCATCATTGCCCTGGCGCTCACGCTCCCCTATTACATTACCGTTGCGTACCTTGGCCCCATTGACCACGGTGCTGTATGGTCAGGTTATCTGGGCCTGGTATTGATGAGCGCCGCTTATATAAGCATTGGGATTTTTGCATCCAGCATTACCAATAACCAAATCGTAAGCTTTTTACTGGCATTGTTCCTTGGGATATTTTTCCAGATAATATTTACGATGCTGGCCGGGAACCTAAGTGGCACCTTTGGTGAAATCCTCAATTTCCTGAGTGTTTCCACACATTTTGAATCCATTTCAAGGGGCGTTATCGACTCAAAAGACCTTATATTCTTTTTGTCGTTTGTGTTCCTTGGGCTGATATTGACCGAAGCCAATGTGGCCAAAAAAAGATTGTAGTTTCAATAATCTGTAAAGAATTAAGAGATGAAAAACAAAAAATCAGTTTATACCCAGATCTTGTTGATCGTTGTCATTTTGGTGATAGTCAATTTTATCTCCTTTAAGTTTTTCTTCCGTCTCGACTTTACCGAGGATGGAAGATATACCTTAAGCGAGGCAACGAAAGACATCCTCCGTTCATTGGATGAACCGGTGACGATAACAGCCTATTTTACGGAAGACCTCCCTCCCAACATTGCCGAGGTACGCAGGGACTTCAAAGATATGCTGGTGGAATATAACAGCCTTTCGAAAGGAAAAGTACTGTACGAATTTGTCAATCCCAACAAAGACCAGGAATCAGAGCAAATGGCCTTTAAGGCAGGTGTCCAACCGGTAATTGTCAATACACGCGAAAGGGATGAATCGGTACAGAAAAAGGTTTTCCTTGGTGCCGTAATCCAAAAAGGGGAAGAAAAAGAGGTAATCCCTTTTATCCAGCCCGGTTCGGCCATGGAGTATGCGCTTTCAACAAGTATCAAAAAAATAGCCGTAAAGGACAAACCCGTCATCGGGATAATCCAGGGCGATGGCGAACCTTCGCTGCAAGCCATGTCGCAGGTGATGCAATCCCTCTCTATTTTGTATGAGGTAGAACCTGTCAACCTTGATAATGCACGATCTGACCTGGGCAAATATAAAGCCCTCGCCATCGTTAACCCAAGGGATACCATAAACCCTGCACATTTCCAGTTATTGGATTCGTATCTCGCAAATGGGGGAAACCTGTTTATCGCCATGGACCGTGTAGATGGCAACCTTCAAAACTTACAGGGCACGCCCATCGAAACGGGCCTGGAAACATGGTTGGCACAGAAAGGCCTTATGGTGGAAAGCAATTTTGTTGTGGACGAAAATTGCGGTACGGTAGGCGTGCAACAACGACAAGGGCCTTTTAATTTCACGACGCCCGTAAAATTCCCCTATCTCGTAAACGTAACGAATTTTGCCGATCACCCGATCACCAAAGGGATCGAGCAGGTAATACTTCCCTTTGTGAGTTCGATCACTTATACCGGCGACACTTCAAATGTGTTTACGCCCATCGTCATGTCATCGGAAAAATCGGGGACACAGCCCACACCCGTCTATTTCAACATCAACAAGAAATGGAATTACAGCGATTATCCACTGAGCAATATTACCCTCGGGGCAATTCTTCAGGGAAATCTCGTTGGGAATACCAAGTCAACAATAATCGTCATTGCTGATGGGCAATTCCCTGTAAACGGTGAAGGGCAAAGGCAACAACAGCTTTCCGAGAACAACGTCAGCCTCATGGTTAATTCCATCGACTGGCTTTCGGACGATACCGGCCTGATCGACCTGCGTACGCGCGGCGTATCTTCAAGGCCACTTGATCAGATTGACGACGGAACAAAATTGTTCTTGAAATGGCTTAACTTCCTGCTCCCCATAATCCTCATCCTTATTTATGGAATTATCAGGAACCAACGCAAAAGGGCCATCAGGGTGAAGAGGATGGAAAAAGGATATATTTAGGCCTTGCCCGTACAGGTCAGGCGGACGTTCCGGAACGGACAGGTTTGAGTTTTGTTTTTTTATTTGTCTTTTTCCGGTTTGTCCGGCTTAGATAGTCACTAATAATTTTTAAAATAGAGAAAGATGTTAAATAAATTTTTAAACACGAAAACCCTTGTTGTTCTTTTGGTGATTGTTTTGGGCATTTATTTCCTTACCGGGATGTTTGAGAATGATGACCGGACGTTCAAGAGCGACCTCGTTTCGGTGGATACTGCCGAAATAACCAAAATCGTGATTTCCCCTAAAATCGGTGGCGGTGATGAAATTATTTTCACAAAAACGGGTTCTGACTGGGACTTGAAATCAGCCGGGAAATCATATAAATCGGATAAGTCAACCATAAAAAACATCCTGGTAAAATTGAGCATCCTTCGCCCCGAACGTGTTGCTGCAACCGATAAATCGAAATGGAAGGATTATGAAGTAACCGACTCGACCAGCACAAAAGTCACCCTCTATTCGGGGGATAAGGTGGAATCGGAAATTTATGTGGGGAAGTTCTCCTACACACAACCCCCGAAAACTCAAGGGATGCCACAACAAAGGGGACAAGGGAAAATGTCCACCTACGTTAGGCTTGCAGGGGAAGATGAGGTTTATGTTGTGGACGGTTTCCTGAAAATGGACATACAGCCCAAAGTGGATGCCTACCGCGACAAAACCCTCGTGGCAACAAAAACAGAAGATTTGACAAAACTCTCTTTTAGCTATCCCAACAACGATAATTTCACGCTGAACCTCGTTGGGAACAAGTGGATGATCGATGGAATGGAAGCCGATTCGACAAAAACCGTGAAATACCTGCATAAACTGAGACGGGTGAGCAGCAGCAATTTCATGGACGATGCCAAAGCACTTAGCCAAACTCCTACACATTCGGTCAAGATCGAAGGCAATAATATGATCCCGGTCGAAATCAAGGCTTATCCCATTATGGACACGGTCAACCTGTTCATTATGACAAGTTCCATAAACCCGGACGCTAAATTCAGCGGTGGTAAAAACAAACTTTTCGACAAGGTATTCCCTTCAAAGGAGGATTTCTTCCCGAAGGAAAAATAAAAAGGCAATAAAGGTCACTTTGAGCCTGTCGAAATGGGGATTGAACAGCAAATCTTGTTTCACCAAACTCAATTTGACCTATTCCTTTTTCTTCAAAACAAGCTGGGCCTTATCATTTTTCACAATCTGTCGGTAAAACTCAATAAATTCGGGATATTGCGTTTTTGGATATATCCCTTTTTTTACTTTTAATAATCTTGTGTAAATAACTTTCCCGTTTTGCTCAATTGCTTCCGAAACATATTGTCCATAAGGGGAATCCAAAGAAACTTTTCCAGGTAGATATTCAATACCGTAGCACGAAGGGAGAGTGAAAACAACCGAGTCGAAAACCACAAATGACCTCTTTAAATAAATATCATTTACCCGTTCCTCATTATTCTCTGGAATTGATTTTTCCTTATCCAGTAAATTGAGCGGGACCATCATCCGTTTCCCAACAATCGAAGCATATTTACGAAAATGCAACTGCAGTTCAAAACCAGCTTCCGGGACACGGTCTTTCTTTTCAAAGGTTGAAAACGTTTCGATATCAAAATCAGAAACATCCAGGTTTTTATGGATCCATTTTTTTTGTTCCAGGTCATCATCATTTATCATTCCCGAAACCTCATCGTACATCAATCCCGAATAGCGTGAACGGATATGTGCCCCCCCTGCCCCACCTTCTGCAATTTCCACGTTTGCCCAACACTCTTTTCGGTTCATGGCCTGTGGGCAATCAGGTGTCATCACCAATTTCCCGCCTTCATCCGTTATCATCAATACATGCCTGTCGTTAGTGAAATTACCGAGATAGCCAAAGGGGATGTCCTGGCTTGTGCATTCCAACCAAACGGTGTCATTTTGAAGCGGAACGGCCAAAATCACATGGTTGAACTGTTGCGAGGGAAAATCTGTCAGTATGTCCTGCCCGTCCCTTCCTGCTTTCACCAAAACATAATTAGAAGGGATATTTGCAGCTTTCAACAAAGCCCGGGTATAATTTGTGAGTGCCTTGCAATCGCCATATCCGCATTGGTCAACCACCGAGGCCTCAAAAGGCTGGTAGCCCCCGATCCCAACCTGGATGCTCACATATCTGGTTTTCCCTTGCACATATTCGTAAACCCTTTTTATCTTTTCGATGGTATCGTTGGTGCCCTTTACCAAATCCCTTACAGTTGCTGCTGTCCCTTCCGTAAGTTCGTCCCTTCCCTCCAGCAATTTATTTACCCATTCACCAAAACTCTTCCAGGAAATAAGCGAACCACCAATTCCGCCATAAGAAAAACTGGAAGGTGCCGTATAGACTATCGGGAGGATTTTCCTTGACGATGGTGCAAATCCCTCAAATTCAAATGCACATAAATTTGTAAGTTCCCAATCATATGTTGTAAATGTCCCATCCTTTCCAATCGTCACAGGTATGTCGAAATTCTGCTGAAGGTAACGTACCTCAATCCCATTCTGTGCAATAATCTGATAAGATGCTTTTTCCACTGCAATGTCATCAGCGAATTGCGGCAACCAAACCGGGAAAGCCAAATAACCAGAATAGTTCACCACATATTCGGTAACAATCGTAAACGGATAGGTTTTTAGTTGTGGTGCATAGTACTTCATCCTGTCGTCTTCATAAATGGAGAATCCGCTCACGGCACTGTAATCCATAATTTCAGATTGCTTAACCCTTTCGATTAGTTGGCCATATTTATCAAAAATTGAAATTTTAATATCGCGGACTTTCCTGTTTTTATCATAAAAAGCAAAGAAATCGGCATACTTCTTCCCATGTTTGTTCATTACGGTCAATACCTTTTTCTTATAGGATATTGCTCCACTTTCAGAATTGATTTTCAGGATTTCCCCTGAATACCTCACAATGGCATTGGCATCTTTTAAGAGTGTATCGGGAATATCGGATACCGGATACCGGATTTCAGCCCAGGAAAAAAGGGACAATGTCAAACCCAAAGAAAACAGGAGAAATTTCTTCATCGGCCCCTATTCTTTAATAAGGACAATTTGCTCTGCATGCTTTGCGACAATGTGGTTAAAGAACTCCTTTAAATTCACATAGTCTGCTGAAGGATAGATGAGCTTGTTAATGGAATATTTGCTCATAAGCTGTATCCTGTTCCCCATAACCGAAATCTGATAGGTAAATTTCGCCGCATTACCAGGAAGTGATACAATTTCGTTCCCTGGTTTTTCTTCCAGTTTATAACCTTCGGGGATCGTGAAATTCAACATATAGGTCATGTCCTTTTTATAAGCGTACTCCACAGGATATAGCCGTTCTTCAAGCTTGAAAGGGTTTTCCTCCATCCCTTCATAGAACATGGGGTTGAAATAGAGCAGGTTTCCTGCCTCAACTGCTTTATCCTTAATTCGGATCGTATATTTCTCTTTCATGTTTTTATACCATTCATTCCGGTTTTCAAATGCAAACGAATCCACGACAAGGCCTTCGTGATTGTCCTCTAAATCTTCGATATACTTATCTTCGCTATCGTAACTACCCAATGTGTTCCTGGCACTTAAAGCAGCATATCCTTTATCGGAAGTTTGGATTTCCCCAACGAATTCACTGTTTTCGTTTAACTCAAGTGTGTACATATTCAACACCTTATAACTTAGCGAAGGTGTAAGGTCCACCCAATCCGTATGGTTTTTCGAAATGAGGCGGCCTCTTCCGTTCAATGCCTTCTTAGGGAGCATCCCGCCGGGGAGATATGGATAGCTCGCATCCAACAGGTATTCCTTTTCATCAACAACTGCTCTTGCAATAACATAATTAAAACCGCTCAATGTGGGAAAGGTAGGACGTATCATTCCGTGGCTGCGCGTGCTCAGCATGACAGGGTCGGCCTGAATCCCCAACTCCCTTAGCAAAACAATCAACATCAGGTTGATTTCCACTTCCGAACCACTCTTTTCCTTATAAGCTGTCCGTAAGGACTGGTCGGTATATTTGCGTGAATAGCCATTCCAGTTCATATGGGAATGAATTAACGAGTAAGCAGCTATCATTTTATCATGGGCGGACTCATTGCTTAAACTGATCGCCTCTGCCCCATCCTTCAGGAAACCACCACCATTGAGCCTTCCGCCGAAATTATCCGACAGCATTAATTGCTTGTTGATGGATTCCCATGTTGAGCTGTATTTTGTGACCGTTCCGTACGGAGGGTGATAGCTTGCCAGTTCAAACTCGATCATACTTATATAATTTTCTTTTGTCGTAAGCGGCTCTTCAATGATAAACGCAGGGACATTTTCTGCCACAAACCGCTCCGTCTCGTTTATGTATTCCTTTGTATATCTGCTCATGTCCGACCTTACAGCCGAGCCCCTGCCCATGGATTCGCTCCTCACCATTTCATTGATCTCGATACGGCCGGGTTTTGTGCCCCTCTCATTGATACTCAGGGCCAGATAGCCTTTCATGTTTTTTACATAACTAAAATACTCAGGGATTTCCACAATGTATTCGCTCCAAACCACGGGAATATCATACTGGAAATACCAATCCTGCAAATTATAGTAAAAAGGGGAAATTACCGAATACTGAATATCCAATACCGAACCCACAAGTACGTTCGGCAAGATAAACTTCAACAATTCGAGGCGGTCATGGACTTTTTCGGTGAATTTGCCATCATTCCCCAACTTATCTTTGATGACCTTCCCATTTTCCAGGTTAAAGGTAATGGCTTTAAGCTGTGCGACTTTTTCTACCATTGAACCGTCCTTCCACAAAGGGATTGACCAATCGGCCCAGTCATATCCCTTCTTGTCCAAAATCTTGACCCTGATGAGACGGTCAAAGTGCATTTGAAACCCCTTTTTGTCAACATATTCAAAATAGGTTTTCCCATAATCGCACAGGATAACAGCAGAGGCGTTGGTGTCATTTGCATATTCTGTCATTTCCAACAAATCCGTGCCCACCTTCCCGAATTTAATGGGTGGCTTATCCGCAAAACTTTGAATTGAAATAAAGAGGACAATGATAATGTGGAATAAATAGCTCTTTCGGGGGACTTTCATAATCAGGTTTGTTTTTATGTGTGATTATTGCTAACATACTAAAAACAGCAAATCTATTTAAAAAAGGCAATAGGGCAAAAGATTGGTCAAACATTTAAAAAGAATCTAAATAAGGGATTCGCAATTGAAGTCACGATTATCCCAGAAATATAGGGTTTTCTTTGAGTTGTTAGATTGGGAAATTGCCAAACACCTCTATCTCCCGACATCCAATGTCCAACACAGTGCATCCGTCATCCAGCACCCAGCCCCACAACCTCTTTCTGCCACATTGTCCTGAAAAAACGAAATGGCAGGTTATTTGAGAAGCCGAACTTCGTTCGGAAATTTAAGCTGAAAAACTATGAACAAGAAAACGACAAAAAAAAATATGAAAAAGGATACCAGGAAAAAAGCCGAAACAAATAAAGCATCGACAAACAAGGCCAGGGGACAGAAGGAGGGCAAACACACAAAAGCAGTTGAAGCGGAAGTTGTGGCATCAAAAGAAAAAGAGTTGCAGGAGAAAGTTGATGAACTTAATGATAAATACCTACGGCTCTATTCTGAGTTTGATAATTACAGAAAAAGGACAAGCAAAGAAAAACTGGAAATGAGCAAGACCGCCTCAGAAGGGGTAATCCTGGAAATGTTGCCCGTTTTGGACGATTTTGAAAGAGCCATTAAATCCACTGAAGACATTGAGGATTGTGCAGCAGTGAAGGATGGCGTAAACCACATCTACACGAAATTCAAGGGTATCCTGGTAAAACAAGGCGTAACCCCAATTGAGGCCATTGGGAATGAATTTGATACGGATTTCCATGAAGCCATTACGCAAATCCCTGCGCCGTCAAAGGATTTAAAGGGAAAAGTAGTCGATGAAGTTGAAAAGGGATATCTGCTTAATGAGAAGGTAATCCGGTTTTCAAAAGTCGTTATTGGCAAATAGTCAATGATAGCACTATTGTAAATTTAACAGAAAACGACAATATTGGAGCATACAATTACATTATAAACGAGAGAAAGAATGAAGGCTTCAATGCCTGCCTGTTCGGCAGACAGGCGAGAATAAAATAAAACCGTTGTGTTAATAACATATTGCCCAAGCTTTATTCTTTGTGAGTATTCTTGCATTAAATCATTGAAGTATTATATATAGTTTTATAAAAATTACAAACTCTACCTTATAAAATAAAAGTAGGGCAATAACAAAAAAGAACAACGTGGCAAAAAGAGATTTTTACGAAATACTTGGGGTTTCAAAGGATGCTTCTGAAAGTGAAATCAAAAAGGCATACCGTCAGAAAGCCTTGAAATACCATCCCGACAAAAATCCTGACGACAAGCAAGCCGAGGAAAACTTCAAGGAGGCCGCCGAGGCCTATGAGGTTTTGAGCAACAAAGAAAAGCGTAGCCGTTACGATCGTTTCGGGCATGCCGGAGTTGGAGGTGCAGCTGGTGGTGGCGGAGGTTATCACCATATGTCAATGGACGATATATTCAGTCAGTTTGGCGATATTTTCGGAGGTGCCTTTGGAGGTGGTGGAGGTTTCAGCAGTTTCGGCGGTGGCCAAAGAAGAAGGCGCGTTAACCGGGGATCGAACCTACGGGTGAAAGTAAAACTTAGCCTGAAAGAGATCGCACATGGTGTGGAGAAAAAAATAAAAGTCCATAAATACATTGAATGTACTTCATGCAAGGGTTCGGGCGCCAAAGAAGGGTCTTCCTACACTTCATGTCATACCTGCCATGGAAGCGGACAGGTAACACAAGTTACCAATACCTTCCTCGGGCAAATGCAAACCACATCCACCTGCCCAACTTGTGGCGGACAAGGACAGACCATTGCCAACAAATGCCAGGTTTGCGCCGGGGATGGAATCGTGCGGGGAAATGAAGTGATCAGTATCAATATCCCTGCCGGCGTGGAAGATGGAATGCAATTATCGGTAAGCGGAAAGGGAAATGCAGCAGCGCGTGGCGGCATCGCCGGTGACCTGATTGTCCTTATCGAAGAAGAACCACACGGATCACTTGAAAGGGACGGGATGAACCTCTTGCACGAAGCATATATCAGCTTCCCTGATGCGGCCCTCGGTTCGGTAATCGACGTACCTACCATTGACGGAAAAGCCAGGGTGAAAATTGCCCCCGGGACCCAAGGTGGAAAAGTCCTGAGGTTGAAAGGGAAAGGGCTTCCTTCGGTAAATTCATACGGTCATGGCGATTTGTTGGTAAATGTAAACGTTTGGACACCCAAGAACTTATCAAGGGAAGAAAAGGAGATGCTTGAAAGAATGAAAACCTCCGAAAACTTTAAACCAAATCCTTCGGCCCGGGACAAGAGTTTCTTTTCAAAGATGAAAGATTACTTTAACAATTAAGGGACAACAAACCTTTTGGTTCGAAGACGGAAAATGTGGAGGCGACCCGGAAGGTTGATAATTAGTTAAGCGTTAAAAGTTAATGGGTTAAAAAGTTAGGCGTTGAAAATGTTAAACAACCATAACACATAACTTTTTACAACGCATAACACATAACTTTTACAACGCATAACCCGTAACACAATATATGAAACCTATTTTCGACATCAGGAACATCAACAAGCAATTTGCCAACCACAAGGCATTGGACGATGTGAGTTTCGTTGTTCCCGAAAATAGCATTTTTGGATTGTTGGGGCCAAATGGTGCGGGAAAAACAACCCTTATCCGATTGATCAACCAAATCACGGCTCCCGATTCCGGCGAACTGCTGTTCCATTCCAGGCCACTCAACCGGAAAGACATCGAAAACATTGGCTACCTTCCAGAAGAGAGGGGGCTCTACAAAAAAATGAAAGTGGGCGAACAGGCCATGTACCTTGCCCGGCTCAAAGGATTGAGCAAACACGATGCACAGCAGAAGCTACGAACCTGGTTCGACAAATTCGATATTTCAGCATGGTGGGACAAAAAGGTAGAAGAACTTTCCAAAGGGATGCAGCAGAAAATCCAGTTTATCGTGACTGTCCTTCATGAACCGGAGCTCTTGATCTTTGATGAACCCTTTTCGGGTTTCGACCCCATCAATGTTAACCTCCTGAAAGATGAAATCCTCAAATTGAGGAACCAAGGGGCAACCATAATTTTCTCGACGCACAATATGGCTTCTGTGGAAGAATTATGCGACCATATCGCCCTGATCGACAATTCGAGAAAAATACTGGACGGGAAAGTAAAAGACATCCGCGACAAATATAAAGACAATGTGTATGAAGTGGCATTCAGGAATTTAAAAGGGGACATCGAAGGTATCCTGAACGGGGATTGTTCCCTGCTTAAAACAGGAAAGAAAGAAGATTACCAGTTTGCTTCAATAAGGATCAAAAACCACCTCGGCCCCAATGAACTGATAGGTAAATTGTTGCCACATATGGAAATCCATTCAATAAATGAGATTTTGCCAACGATGAACGATATTTTCATTTCCAGTGTAGAGGAAAACAAAAACCGATTGACTTGAACAAAATAGGACTCATAATAAAGCGCGAATACCTCACGAGGGTAAAAAAGCGGTCGTTTATCATCATGACCATCATTGGCCCTGTCCTGATGGCAGCCATCTTTATTGTTCCTGTATATATAGCCCAGTTGGAAGGAGAGATGAAAATCATCGGGGTAATCGATGAGACCGGTTTATTTATGGACAAGTTCAATTCAGGTGATCAGGTCTCCTTTATCAAAGTGGAAGAACCTCTTGAACAAGCAAAGGCAAACATGGACAAAAATGGTTTCTATGCCATTTTGCACATTCCCCGCTCCGAGCTCAATGTTCCTGAATCGGCCATTCTTTATTCTTCGGGGCAGCCCAATATCATCGTAAAAGGGGTAATTGAAAACACCATGAGGAATGAGGTGGAATCGCTGAAACTAAGTGCTTCCGGTGTTGACCCGTCCGTTTTAAAATCCATACGGACAAAAATCAACCTTTTGACCATTAAAATAAACGAGGGGGGCGATGAAGAAAAAACCTCTACCGAACTGAGCATGGCACTGGGATTTATCAGTGGTTTCCTGATTTACATATTTATATTTATGTACGGGGCCCAGGTTATGCGGGGCGTGATCGAAGAAAAAACCAGCCGCATCATCGAAGTGATTATCTCCTCGGTGAAACCCTTTCAATTGATGATGGGGAAAATCGTTGGGGTTGCCCTGGTTGGCCTCACACAGTTCACGGTCTGGATCATTGCGACACTTATCCTTGTTTCCTCGTTTATGGCCGTTTTTTCAGATGAAATTTCAGGACATGAAATTTCAAAAATGAAAATGCAAAACGAAACCATCCTTCAGCAAAATGGAAACATGGAAGATAATGCTGAAAATGTAAACCAATCGATTGTCACTATTTACGAATCCATACAATCCATTAATTTTGGATTGGTTGCCGGATCCTTTCTTTTCTTTTTTATAGGTGGATATTTGCTGTACGGAGCCTTGTTTGCGGCCATCGGCTCAGCAGTTGATGGCGAAACCGACACACAACAATTTATGATCCCCATAACCGTTCCACTTATTTTATCCATAGCCTTATCACAATTTGTCATTCAAAACCCGGATGGCCCGGCCGCTTTCTGGTTTTCCATATTCCCCCTCACATCTCCTGTTATTATGATGATCAGGATACCTTTCGGGGTTCCATTCCTTGACCTGTTCCTTTCCGTCCTCTTTTTGATACTGGGCTTTTTCGGTGCCACCTGGCTCGCCGCAAAAATTTACCGTACCGGGATTTTAATGTATGGTAAAAAAGTAAATTACCGGGAATTGTGGAAATGGATACGGTATAAGTGATATTTTTTCGTGTATTGCTTTGGATAATGGAATAAACCCGGTTGCAAGCATAAACATAAAAGATTTCAAGAATATCGTTGAGCTTTCTCCCATTGGGTTTTAATATCTCCTTTTTCAGTAACCAATCATTGTTCAAAATACCATTTCAACCGACCCTGCATTTCCGATTTGAATCCATTTTTCCTGAAATTGACAACACCAGCATTTTCACCATAAAAAAAACAGGCAAATCCCCGGGCGGCTCACTTAAGCTGTAACGCAAGTATATCAATTGTTTGAGCGTAAATCCCATACACAATAAGGTTGGTATAAATAAAAATTCCAGAATATTGGTTATTTAATAATGTTATTCTATATTTGCACCCTCAAAAATTTAGGGTAAGATATAACTAAAAATAGATAGAAATGGAGAACAGAGGAGCTATTAAATTTTTTGCGATTTTATTTGCGTTGGTGTGCTTATTTCAACTCTCGTTTACCTTTATGACGTCGAGGGTTGAGAAACATGCAAAGGAATATGCAAACAGCGACATAACCACCACATTGGCAAAAAAAATTGCAAATGGAAATGAATTAGCGGAAACCTATTACATCGATTCAATAAGTAAGGCCAGGGAGAAGTATTACCTTGATTCGATCTCGAACGAGCCTATTTACAATATCCTTATTAGGAAATATACCTATAAAGAATGTAAAGAACGTGAAATCAACCTTGGGCTCGACCTGAAAGGTGGGATGAACGTGACCCTTGAAGTTTCCATTGGTGATATCGTAAACGGATTATCGGGCAACAGCCAAAACCCCGTTTTCAGAAAAGCAATGGCAAGGGCATATGAAATGCAAAAAAACAGCCAGGATGATTTTGTGACATTGTTCGGCAAGGCCATCGAAGAAACCGACCCTAATTTCAGCCTTGCTTCCATATTCCTATTTGAATTCAAGGACAAAGGCATCAATGCAAACTCTACCAATGCCGAAGTTCTGGATATGATAAGAAAAGAAAGCGATGGCGCTTTCGACCGTACGTTCAACATCCTCCGCACCCGTATCGACCATTTTGGGGTTGCACAGCCCAACATCCAAAAAATCGCTTCCTCAAGCAGGGTCTTGGTTGAACTACCGGGAATCAAAGACCCTGACAGGGTAAGGAAACTTTTACAGGGAACGGCAAAACTCGAATTTTGGGAAACCTATAAATTCAGTGAAGTGTATCAATACTTTGCAGAAGCAAACACCCGTTTGCAAAAAACCCTGAACAAAGAAGAAGCCATTGAGGAACTTGAAAAAACAGATGACCTGAACAATGCTGACAAAAGCGCATTGGAGGACACAGCAAATGGGGCAAGCGACAGCACCATGACAACAGAGGCCGACACAACTGAGTCATCCCTCTTAAAACAACTGGAAAGCGATACTTCAGGAGTAAACCAGGAAGACCAGAACTTTGAAGAGTATGCCAAAAAGAACCCTTTGTACGCATACCTGAACCCGGCCTATGTAAAAAACCAAAAAGACGGACAATATTATCCAGGGCAATCAGCTGTGATGGGATACGCCGCCATCAAAGATACGGCCAAGGTCAATAAATTGCTGAAGGAGGTAAACAGTGCTTTCCCAAGGGATTTAAAATTTGCATGGACGAGCAAACCCCGGATTGAAGGAGAAAACGTATTGGAACTGGTTGGTTTAAAAGCCACAAGGGAAGGAAAAGCATCCATGGGCGGTGAAGTGATTACCGATGCCCGTCAGGATTACGACAACAATGGCCGCGTGGAAGTCTCCATGTCAATGGATTCGGAAGGTGCAAAAACCTGGAAACGTTTGACCGGCGAAAACATTGGAAG
Source organism: Chlorobiota bacterium (assembly GCA_013151015.1). Taxonomy (GTDB): domain Bacteria; phylum Bacteroidota; class Bacteroidia; order Bacteroidales; family JAADJA01; genus JAADJA01. Next base: position 7,515 of record JAADJA010000045.1, on the reverse strand, counting down.
GCAAATTGCCATTATCCTCGATGGATATGTTTATTCGTTCCCGAACGTAAACGGCGAAATCCCCAACGGACAGTCATCTATCTCGGGTGGCGATATGCAGGTGGACGAAGCGAAAGACCTTGCAAACATCCTGAAAGCAGGTAAACTTCCTGCTCGTGCACGCATTGTCGAAGAAGAAGTTGTAGGGCCATCACTTGGTAAAGAAGCTGTAAGCGCGGGACTTTGGTCTTTCGTTATCGCCTTTATCCTCGTGTTGTTGTATATGATATTTTATTACAACCGTGCCGGATGGGTTGCCGACCTTGCTTTGATCACCAACATATTCTTTTTGTTTGGCGTACTGGCATCCTTTGGGGCGGTACTAACACTACCTGGTATTGCGGGTATCGTGCTTACACTCGGTATGGCGGTGGATGCGAACGTAATTATTTACGAACGTATCAAGGAAGAAGTACGGGCCGGTAAAGGGATGAGACTTGCCATTGCCGATGGTTACAGTAATGCCTATTCTGCCATTATCGATGGTAACGTTACCACATTGCTAACAGGTATAGTATTGTTTGTGTTTGGCTCAGGACCTGTTCAGGGATTTGCGACAACACTTATCATAGGTATCCTATCTTCATTGTTCTCGGCAATTTTCATTTCCCGCCTGATTTTCACATGGGCCTTGAATACCAACAAAACTGTGAACTTTGCCAACAACTTTACGAAAGACGCTTTCTCAAAGGTTAATTTCAATTTTATTGGAATGCGGAAAATAGCCTATTTTATTTCAGGCTTTTTGATTGTTGCAAGTATTGCCTCCCTCGCCATCAGGGGCTTGAATTACGGTGTTGACTTTAAAGGTGGCCGTACCTATGTTATCCGTTTCGACCAATCGGTAAAAACAACGGATATCAGGGACGCACTTTCAAATACATTCATTTCGGATGATGGACAAAAATCAACACCAGAGGTTAAAACTTTTGGCCCCGACAGACAGGTAAAGATCACGACCAGTTTCCTTATTGACGATAATGAACTGAACGTAGATTCGATTATCCAAACCCGGATATTTGAAGGGGTGAAACAATTCTATAAAAACCAAGCTATCACTTATGGCGATTTCAGCTCGGACAAAGAAACCGAGAGTAAATTGCTTGGGATACTTAGTTCACAGAAAGTGGGGCCGACCATTGCGGACGATATACGTAACAGGGCGGTAATGGCCGTTTTCTTTGCGCTTATCGTTATCTTTATATATATTGCCGTGAGGTTTAAGAAATGGCAATACGGACTGGGTGGTGTACTTGCACTGTTCCACGATACGATTATCACAGTTGGGTTGTTCTCGATGCTGTACAACTTCCTGCCGTTCAACCTTGAGATCGACCAGGCATTTATTGCGGCCATCCTTACGATTATTGGATACTCGATAAATGACACGGTGATTATTTTTGACCGTATCCGTGAATTTACGGGACTGCACCGCAAAACAAGTTTACAGGACAACATGAACGCAGCCCTGAACAGCACATTGGCAAGGACCATCAATACTTCGGGAACCACCCTGGTCGTATTGTTGACGATCTTCATCTTTGGAGGTGAAGTTATCCGCGGGTTTACTTTTGCCCTTCTTGTTGGTGTGCTCGTTGGTACTTATTCATCGCTCTTTACGGCCAGCCCGATTTCATTTGATCTGATTGGTTTGAAAAAGAACAAAGAGGAATTATTGCCTGCTAAAGGGAAATCGCGCAAGAAGAAATAAAAAATGAAATGAAAATTCACCCTATACTAAAAGTCTCCCTTTGTGGAGGCTTTTTTTTATTAATTTTGTTGTGAATTTAAAACGATGAACAATTTCCTATTATTCTTTAATATCAGTGGAGGTGAGATTTTTATAATCGTACTCGCCATTTACCTTATTTTGGGGCCAAAGAAGATTCCTGAGCTTGCGAGGAAACTCGGCAAAACCATCAATGAGTTCCGAAGGGCAACTGAGGAGATTAAAAAGGAAATCACCCGTGAAACCGGCAATCTCAAAAAAGATTTAAACGTGGATATTGGTATTGACCTGAATGATCCACTAAAGACGAAGCCAGCATCAGCTGCGAACAATCCCGGCACAAACAAAACAAAAGCCACAACAGGCAATGTAAATAAGCCTTCGGACAAGGTTTAAGGCGATTTTTCAAAATGGTTCAGGATGTGTAATAAAAATAACCGGAAATCGTTTTGAATTGGAATTATTACTTTTGTGGTCGAATTTAACACATCTCATTTATGTTGAACAAAAAATACATTCTTTTCGCAATTGGAATCCTTTTTTCAATTGGGCTATCTGCCCAAAGAAACATTACGGATGCCGCTGACCGTGATTTTGAAGATCAAAAATATGCCATTGCCGTTGATAAGTACAAAAAGGCCTATTCAAAAGCTAAAGACCGGAACATGAAAAACCAGATCCGGTTTCAGATGGCCGAATGTTACCGGCTGATGAACAATCCGAAAAGAGCCGAGCCCACTTACAAAAGCCTGGTAAGGACAAAATATTACAAAGACGAACCGGTCGTGTTGCTTCACTATGGCAATATGTTGAAGATGAACCAAAAATACGATGAAGCCATTGTCCAGTTTGAGGCTTATATTAAATTAAGGCCTGATGACCCTCGTGGACAGGATGGGCTGAAGTCGTGCAAAATGCAGAAGGAGTGGGTCGAACACCCGACAAACCACCAAATTGGCCAATTAAAAGGGGTCAATTCCAGGGAAATGGATTATGCACCGGCCTATGCAAGCGATAATTACAACGACCTGATATTTACCTCAAACCGGGAAGGTTCTACCGGAAAAAAAGAAGATGAATGGACAGGGCAAAGTTTTACCGACCTATACTATACACGGCAAGATGTAAAAGGGGAATGGAGCACACCCAACCTGATTGATACCGAAGGGAAGATCAATACAGAAACCAATGAAGGCAATGCCACCATGAACAGCCGTTTTACCACACTTTATTTTACACGCTGTGGAAATGCAAAAAATGCGGTATCGGGCTGCCATATTTATGAAGCAAAAAAAATGGGGCGGAATTATGGTGATCCCGAAATTGTGCCGCTTGGTGGCGACAGTACTTCGACCATTGGCTCCCCCACCCTTTCCGAAGATGGCCGTTTGATTATTTTTGTTGCTGATTTTCCAAATGGATATGGCGGAAGGGATTTGTGGTACGCCAAAAGAAAATCAAAATCAGATGAATTTGGGTTGGCAAAGAATTTGGGCCCTCAGGTGAACACACCGGAAGACGAATATTTCCCTTTCCTCCGTTCGGACACTGTTTTGTATTTTGCATCCAACGGGCATGTGGGCATGGGCGGACTTGACATTTTCAAATCAACATTAAAAGGCAAAGAATGGGGAATCCCTGTCAATCTTGGATATCCCATGAATACCAATGCCGATGACTATGGAATTATTTTCAACCCCGAGGCCGAAGAAGAAGGTTTCTTTTCGTCCAACCGGAAAATGGAAGGAAACTTTCGCAGCAAAGGCTCCGATGACATATGGTATTTTATCGTACCTCCAGTCGAATTTACGCTATCTGGTGTTGTAAAGGATGACCGGACTTTGCAATTTGTGGAAGGCGCCACGATTACAATGGTTGGTTCTGATGGTACATCCATTGTGGGGAAAACCAATTCCATCGGAAGGTATGAATTTACCAAGAAGCAGTTCAGGCCAAAAACAACCTATGAGCTTGCTGTTACACAGGATGGGTATTTTACTGCCCGTGGTTCGGAAACAACGGTGGGCGTGGAACGAAGCAAGGACTTTATTCACGATTTCGTTCTTGAACCCATTCCTAAAAAGCCAATCGTTCTTCCTGAAATCCTCTATGATCTAGCCAAATGGGATTTAAAGCCCCAGTACCAGGATTCGCTACAGGGATTGATCCAAACCCTTGACGAAAACCCCACACTCGTAGTTGAACTGGCATCCCATACCGACTCAAGGGATACGGACGAGAAAAACGATATCCTTTCACAAAAGCGGGCACAATCCGTTGTGGATTACCTGATCTTGCGCGGTATCGATCCAGAAAGGCTTGTTGCCAAGGGTTATGGTGAAAGATCCCCAAGGACACTTCTCAAGAACTATTCTTTGAACGGTGTCGTTGTCTTGGATTCGGGCAATGTACTCAACGAAGATTTTATCAATTCCCTAAAATCAAATGAAATAAAAGAGTTTGCCCATCAATTGAACAGGCGGTCAGAATTTTCGGTACTACGAAACGACTTTGTGCCGAAACAAAAAATTGAAGATGTTATCGCCCCCAAGATTGACATCGTTGTCAATCCTGAAGCGGAACAAGACAAGGTAAAGCTATACAAAGACGAAAAAGGGAATTTTGGTGTTAAATGTGAGGTGAACGGATACCCGATCACGGTTTATATCGACAAACGCCTGAGCAGACCCTTTATCGCACTTGAGGATGCACTCAACCTCTTGCGGGACGGGGCAATCAGCAAAGGTGATTTTGCAGGCGACCCCAATGAAATCCTTGCCAATTCAAGTATCGCCGACAAAGCGGTTTTCCTTGTTGAAGAACTGAAAATCGATAAAAATTCCATTACACTTTTTGAAGTAACGGTCAGCCATAAACTCTCCAGGGGTTTTTATTTGGATGAATCCACTTTCTCATTGATAGGGAAATACACCATAGATGAGGAAAAAATGGAAATGATCTTTGAAAAATAATCAGCAACTACTATGGAAGCAGCAGAAATAAAATTGGAATTGTTCAGGTATATTGATAGTCTGGGAGAGAATAAATTGTTGCAGTTTTATCAGCACTTGATCCAAAATACCCATAAAAACGAAACTGATTTTTGGATTACGCTGAATGAGTGGCAAAGAAACGATATTGAAGCCGGACTAACTGATTTGAAACACGGAAGAAAACAAAGTTTTGATAAAGCAATATCGAAATACGAACAATGAAGTATGAAATAACAATTTCTGACAGAGCGGAAAAGAACCTGAATCATATTTTTCAATATTTAAATGATAATTGGCCAAAAAGTGTAAGAATTAATTTCAAGGAAAAATTGGATAATGAAGTCCAGCACTTACAACACAACCCATATATGTATCAGGCGTCAGGTATAAAAAAGGTATTTGGCGTTGCTTCATAACTGAACATAATGCATTGTATTATCAGATAAGTGGAAATGAAGTGGAAATTATCACAATACAGGATACGAGAAGCAATCCTGAATCATTACGGATTTAACGCTTCAATTTTATTCCTTAGCATACCAACAAAACCCTAAATGGATTCAAAAAACCGATATGGCCTGCGCGGGGTTTCCGCATCAAAAGAAGATGTACATAACGCCATCCGCAACATCGACAAGGGTATTTTCCCAAATGCCTTCTGTAAAATAATCCCTGACATCCTGGGAAATGACAAGGATTACTGCAATATCATGCACGCCGATGGAGCCGGTACAAAATCTTCCCTGGCCTATATGTATTGGAAAGAGACGGGCGATATTGATGTTTGGAAAGGTATTGCCCAGGATGCAATTGTAATGAACCTCGATGACCTTCTTTGTGTCGGGGCATATGATAATATCCTTTTGTCGTCCACCATTGGGAGAAACAAGAACCTGGTTCCCGGAAAAGTTATCTCGGCAATCATAAATGGAACGGAAGAATTCCTTCAGGAAATGAGGGATTTGGGAATTGGCATTTATTCCACCGGGGGCGAAACGGCTGATGTGGGCGACCTTGTACGAACCATCATCGTTGATTCAACGGTAAGTGCACGAATGAAGCGAAAGGATGTAATCGAAAACCACATTCAGGACGGCGATGTAATTGTCGGGCTTGCTTCTTTCGGCCAGGCATCTTACGAAAAAGAGTATAATGGCGGAATGGGAAGTAACGGCCTGACCTCCGCCAGGCACGATGTCTTCAATAAAAGCCTTGCAGATAGATTTCCCGAAAGCTTTGACCCGGGCATTCCTCCCGAGCTCATTTATTCAGGAAGCCAAAAACTGACCGATAAATCAAATATGGAAGGGATTGCCACAGGAAAGCTTGTCCTCTCCCCTACACGTACCTATGCACCCATTATAAAAGAGGTTTTGAAATACTTCCGCAACCAAATCAATGGGATGATCCACTGCAGCGGGGGCGCACAGACGAAGGTCCTGAATTTCGTGGAAAACCTGGCCATTACCAAAGACAATATGTTTCCGCCCCCCCCTTTATTTGAAATGATCAGAAAAGAATCGGGGACATCTTATGGCGAAATGTACAGGGTTTTCAATATGGGGCACCGTATGGAAATCTATGTCCCCAGAAAAATTGCGAACGAAATCATCCAGATTTCAGACAGTTTTAATGTTGATGCCCGTATCGTAGGCTTTTGTAAAAAAGCCGAAAACAAATCATTGCTTATCCAATCAGAATTTGGGGAGTTTAATTACGACTAAAGTATTTCCTTTTTTTTTATCATCCATTTCCTTAACCCCAAAACGGTAAACAAATCCCTGTTTTTCGTGTTAAATTTATTCAGGTATCGGGTTTTTACCTGATGTACTTATAAATTCAACCAACATAATAACAATGGATAATAAAAAAGGAAAAGTAACCGGTATAGGAGGAGTATTCTTCAAATGCAAGGACACTGCAACTGTAAAAGAGTGGTACCAACAAAACCTGGGGATAAAAACGGATGAATATGGTTCCATGTTTGAATCCCGCGATACCAATAACCCAGAGCAGAAAACCTATTTGCAGTGGAGCCCTTTTCCCGATAACACAAAATATTTTAATCCTTCCGAAAAAGATTTCATGATAAATTACCGGGTTGAAAATATAGAAGGACTAATCGAACAATTGAAGTCTTCCGGGGTCAAAATTCTGGACAGCCTTGAATCCTATGATTATGGAAAATTCATCCACATCCTTGATCCGGAAGGGAACAAGATTGAACTTTGGGAACCGGCTGATTCTGCATTCACGAAAGAATAAGAAAGAAAGACAACTAAATAGTATAATCATTAGTATGGAATCATTTCAAACCTATGGAAATTTATGCAAATACGGTTTCTGAATATCTTAAAAATCTCCCTTTACCATATGGGGATTTACACCAGAAATGATATACAGGATTGGTTCGTTAAAGAATATCAAAAACATGCAAAATACAAATTGGATATGGGCAAAAGCTGCATCCGGTTTAAAAGGGTGTACGACAAATCTCCATCCACTTATTCAAAAACAGAACATAGAAGCCGATATTATCAGCACATTTACCCAACAACAGACCGGTATTGAAGCATCATCGGAGAACCCCAAAGGGGTTGGGGCAACAAAATTGGGCATCGCCCAATGATACTGCGCAAAGGGAAAAAAGCCCTGAAAGGGCGCAAGCCATTGTCCTTCGCTTTTCTTGCGCCCTTTCAGGGCTTGTCACATAATTGCCGTTTCAAGGGGCGTTGCCCCTTGTTGGTGTTTTGG
>JAADJA010000139.1 GCA_013151015.1 Chlorobiota bacterium | reverse complement strand
AGGGGCATTTCATTTCCGGAAAATTCAAGAGGCCTTATTTCCTCATCCTTCTATTTTGGTATGTTTTACCTGTTATTGCTGATTTTGCCATTTCACATTTCACACCTGTTTTTCGATTAAGGTATGTGGCTTATTCTTCTTTGGGGCTATTTCTATTGTTGGCCTATATCATAAGTTCCATTCGGGTTCACAGGGCATTTCAAATAGTATTCATTATATTTATGTTGATAATCCCGGTCATCAGGTTTAGCCCTCACCATATTGATTATGAACCCTGGGAAGAGGTCGTTTCGGAAATAAAACAGATGAAGGACAGTAAATCTATCGTCCTGGTTTCGGCCTGGTATAAATTCCGTGAGTTTTCCTATTATTACAATATCGGTTTTTTTAAGGATTACAAAAATACAACTTACCTGCTTTCCACGGATTCGGTGTTTTTACTCGATGATACTTCTGCCTTCCAAATCATCAATTACAAGGATGCGGAAAGGATATTCTTTGTGAAATCCCATCAAGCCCTGGTGGACCCACAATTTACCATTGATACTTTTTTGACCCAACATGGATTTGGGTTTTACGAAAACTTTGGGAAAAAAGACTTAAATGTATCTTTGTTCTACAAAACCGAACTTTCGGAATACAAGCAAATCAGTTCAGAAGCATTTGGGGGTGGTTGTTCCGGTTGGGAAAAGCGTTTGCTCCAAAACAGGTTTTATTCAGATACGGTTATCGAATACCGGAACACTATGGATATTGATCCGGGTTGCCCTCCGGTTTGGGGAATCAATTCGGAACATGCAAAATCAGGGGATAAATCTTTCCTGATCAATTCCAATAACCCTTTTAGCCCCACATTAAGGTTCAAGTTGGCCGATAATTCCCTTACCGAATTGGAATTTTTGTTTTCTGTCCTTCAAGAAAAAGGGAACGATGCAAGGTTTGTCGTTTTGATCGAAGATGGGGATGAACACTTATTCTACAAGGAATATTTTCTAAACGAACAACACAACAAAAAAATGAAATGGGAGCAATTCAAGAAAACGGTTTCACTCCCGCTTATTGATAATAAAAATGCAACATTAAAGCTATATATTTGGAACCCCGGTTCATCTAATGTTTATATTGATGATTTAACATTACGGGTCCCATTTTAAAAAAGGTTTTATTTCATATTGTTAAAATAGTACTTTTGCACAATTGTAAAACAAGGAGGAAAAACATGGCTGGAAGAGAAATAATCCATGGATATTTTGAGCAACTCGCCACAAAACGTGACAAGTGGAAAAAAAGAAACCGCTTTTACCATAAGACCCTTCAGAAGCATTTTTCCTTTATTATCCCAGAAGGATCAAAGGTGTTGGAATTGGGCTGTGGCACCGGCGACCTGCTCGATTCGGTAAAACCTTCGGTGGGCGTGGGAATTGATTTTTCCGAAAAGATGATTTCCATTGCAAAGGGGAAATACCCTCGTTTGGAGTTTTATACTGCTGATGCAGCCGACTATAAATCGGGTGTTCATTTTGATTATGTCATACTGTCCGACTTACTGAGTTCGCTTTGGGACATTCAATTGGTCCTGCATAACTTGAAAAACCTGGTCAATCCCCGTACCAAGATAATTATCTCGGCCTATAATTATTTATGGGAGCCCTCTTTAAAACTGGGGGAGCTCCTGGGTTTAAAAGAGAAACAACCCTTGCAGAGCTGGCTATCGGTAAAGGACATAAAAAACCTTTTGGAGCTTGAAGACTTTGAAATCATCAAAGTTGACCGAAAACTGTTGTTCCCAAAATACATACCGATCGTAAACCTGATATTCAATGTTTTCCTTGCAAACCTTCCCGGCATCAACAGGTTGAACTTAGTGAACTTAATAACTGCAAGGCCACGGGTTCAAAAACAAGAGGAAAAATCAATTACCATCGTAATACCTTCGCGAAACGAGAAAGGCAATACCGAAAATGCAATAAAAAGGACTCCCGTATTTGGGTCGCACCAAGAGTTTATATTTATTGAAGGGGGATCGCAAGATGGGACCTACGAAGAGATGTTACGTGTACAGAAAGCCTATCCCGACAAGGATATCAAGGTAATGAAACAAACGGGCAAGGGAAAAGGGAATGCGGTCAGGGAGGCTTTTGATGCCGCAAGTTGCGATATCCTTATGATCCTTGATGCCGATCTCACCACCCCTCCCGAAGATATGGAAAAGTTTTATGATGCCCTTGTCCAAAACCATGGTGAATTTATCAATGGGTGCCGGTTGGTTTACCCCATGGACAAACAAGCAATGCGGTTCCTCAACTATCTTGGCAATAAATTCTTTGGGTGGTTCTTCTCCTATTTGTTGGGGCAAAGATTAAAAGACACACTGTGCGGGACCAAAGTACTGTACAAAAAGGATTATGAACTGATACAGGAAAACCGGAAGTATTTTGGTGATTTTGATCCCTTTGGCGATTTTGACCTGATTTTTGGTGCTGCCAAACTCAATCTGAAAATAACCGAGGTGATTGTCCGTTACCGTGACCGGGAGTATGGTTCAACCCAGATAAGCCGGTTTAAACATGGTTTGCTTTTAGTAAGGATGAGCCTGTTTGCCGCCAGGAAAATTAAATTCATTGCCTAACGATCCATTGGTCAAATAGTATGTTCAAGAAACCTGATTTGAGGAAAACGATTGTTTATTTTGTCCCTGCTGTTGTCTTGGTATGGGGCATATATTTCCAAAGGATAGTAGGCCCGTTTTATCTTTCCAGGATAGACCCGGAGTTTGTTTACCTTTTGAACGGCTTGAATTGCTCCATTCTTGAATTTGGCAGGATCGGGCATGTTGACCATCCCGGAACCCCATTTCAGTTATTGACAGGCTTGTTTATCCGCTTGACACATTTGCTTTTTGGACAAGGCCCGATTGTCGAAGATGTTATTTCAAGGCCTGAACTGTATTTTTCAATGGCATCCATTTTATTGACTGTAATCACGGCCTGGATCATCCTTTGGCTTGGCAAAACCGCTTCAAGGACAGGTACCCGGTTATTTGGTGTTTTTGTGCTCCAGTCATCGGTGTTCATGACCACCGTCCTTATCAATATCCCATATAGATATATGCCCGACAGGATGTTGATGATAATTGTATTGCTGGTTATTGGCATCACCTACAAATTCATTTATCAGAAAAACTATAGTGCAACTAAATTTGCAATTTATTCGGGCATTTTAATGGGAGTGGGTTTTGTGACAAAATTCAACTTTCTCCCCTTGCTGGTCATTCCTGTTTTCATGTTGGATAAATGGAAGGGACGTTTTATTTATGCGGGAACGTTCGGTATTGCGACCTTTGTTTCTTTTCTTCCCATATTCGACAAAATCGGATATTTCGAATCTTTCATTGTTGGCATCATCAATCATGATGGATTATATGGTTCGGGCACCGAACAGGTTTTCAACATGCAAAAGTTTTTTCACAACATCGTTTTGATCTTTCAGTTTAATATTTCGTTTACCATTGTTTTTGCTGTGGCCTTTGTTTTTCTTGCAGTCCTTTTGTTCAGGCCCGTCACCCGAAAAGAAAACCCCATGGAATTTCGGTTTCTTTTGGCATATATGGTCATTATGGCAGTTAGCCTTGTTATGATCTCAAAACATTATAAAAACTACTATCTTATCCCGGTAATGAGCCTCACCGCTTTTGTCTTTTTTATCATCTGGAGGATAAGCAAGGGATTTACGGCTTACAGGCATCTCAATAAAATTTTCGCATTGTTGCTTATAGTGCTGTTGATGGTTCCTTTAAGAAAATCCCTTCAATCTGTTCCGTATTGGAAGCATAACCTTATCGAAGCAAACAAGACGGCAGGTTTCATTAATGATAACATTCCAAAATCCGATTTTACCCTACTAAGGTCCAATTGGAGGGCCAGCCCACAGATAGCTGATGGATTGCTTTACGGGATCACCTATGTTGATTCGCCCAACTTATCCTACAACACATATGAAAAGGTTTACCCCAACATCCTTACCTATGAAGGGGACAGCAGGCCCCTAATGTATTTCAAGATGCTCGATGCCGACAATGAAGCTATCTTTAAAAGCGGGAAAAGTATTTATCTCCTCTCGGCACCCAACAGGCATATGCGCGAAGTAATGGAATATGTTGAAAACAAAGCCGGTTCCTATGGCATTTCAATGATAAGGGATACTGTTTTTTCCAATCCGGCAAGAAATGAATTCGTAATCAAGCTCACGAATATTTCGAAATGGAAAACCCTTGCAGAAAGAAAGTATGGTTTTGAAAATATCCTTTATAATAACCTTTTTGCAGATGATGGGGAAAACCCCCTATCCGGTAATTACATTTTAAACACGGAAAAGCCATGCAATGGAGCTCATTCTTTGGAGCTTGAGGGTAAATTGCACCAAATACCTGTTGCCACAATCAAAAATGTGTTAAAAGGGGATTATGTGGAAATGACCATCAAAAGGAGAAAAAACGACTTCAAGGAAAAGGGGGAACTCGTCTTAAGCTCGTTGGAACCAAAAGTTGACAGTTTGTATTATTTCGATGGGCACACCTTGTCGGTGATTAACGAAGATTGGGAGATGGTGCGTTTGTTCACGACAATCCACCACCAGCCGCTTGACAGTACAATGATTTGTTTTTACCAGTTTTATGGCAAAGGAAAAGTTTATGTCGATGATTTTAGCGTTAAGCACTTTGGCAAAAGGCCCTGATATTACGCCCTTCAGTTAAAGCCCCAACAATACCTCAACACCGTCTTTCCCGCCGAAAAGCATTTTTGCAGGGTCTTCCAGCATTTCTTTTACTTTCACCAAGAACCCTACGGATTCCTTTCCATCGATGATGCGGTGATCGTACGACATGGCCACGTACATCATCGGGTGGATTTCCACCTTTCCGTTTACGGCAATGGGTCGTTCCACGATATTGTGCATCCCAAGGATGGCACTTTGGGGAGGGTTTAAAATGGGCGTGGAAAGCATGGAGCCAAAAACGCCACCGTTAGTGATTGTGTATGTCCCGCCCATCATTTCGTCAATGGTGATTTTTCCGTTGCGGGCTTTTATTGCGAGTTCCTTGATATTGGTTTCGATTTCCATAAGGCTCATCTGCTCGGCATTTCGTAAAACGGGGACCACCAATCCCTTGGGCGAGCTCACCGCAATGCCGATATCGGCATAATCGTGATATACGATTTCATTCCCGTCGATCTGGGCATTTACCGCAGGGAAATATTGCAGGGCTTCCGTTACCGCTTTTGTGAAAAAGGACATGAAGCCAAGGCCTACCCCGTGTTTTTCCTTAAAATGCTCTTTGTGTTTCTTGCGGATTTCCATGATGGGCGTCATGTTCACTTCATTGAAAGTGGTAAGCATGGCCGTTTCCTGTTTTACGGATACCAATCGCTCGGCCAGCTTTGTCCTGAGCATCGACATCTTCTTCCTGTCCTTGTCACGTGTTCCTCCCCAGCTTGAATCGGATTGGGGATTTGATGGTTCAGGTTTGATCTTGTCCTTCTCCGACAGGAAGAAATGTATATCTTTCTTCCCGATCCTGTATTGTTTCAGGAAATCAATAAGACCGTCTTCGGTCATATTGTTCTCTTCCATCATCTTTGCAGCCAATGGTGAAATATTCAGGATGCCTTCATCTGCAATTGGTTTACCGCTATCTTCCTGCTTTACCTTATCTTCCCCAATTTCATTCGTTGCCCCACTTGTTTTTTCCACAACGGGTTTTTGTTCATTGACGATTGTTTCAACGGCTTTCTTTTCCACGGCTTTTGATGTGTCAATGGAACAGATCACCGAACCCACGTCAATCGTATCGCCTTCCCCGGCCATCAGTTTTATCTGGCCAGATTCCTCAGCACTTACGGTCAAGGTTGCTTTGTCAGAATCGATTTCGGCAATTTCCTGATCTTTCTCCACAATATCGCCATCAGCAACCAACCATGAAGCCAACTGTACCTGTGTTATGGATTCGCCCGGACTGGGAACTTTTATTTCTATCATAATTTATTTTTTTAGAACCAAGATTATTTAGAACCAAGGCTTTCAGAACCAAGACTTTTTAGAGCCAAGATTGTTAGAGCCAAGGCTTTTAGACTATTAGATTCAAGAACGTTTGAGCCAAGATTCAGACAATAACGTCATTGCGAGCGAAGAGAAGCAATCTGTTAATTTTTTCATGAGCTGGCATTGTTAATATTCAGTTGTAAATATTGGCAGATTGCTTCACACTTACGCACAAATCCAGCCCTCAGGTTCGCAATGAACGTTTGTTATTTTGTTTTCCAGTCTTCCATCATTCCATTTCCCCTACTTCAACTGTTTTACTCCCGTAATATCTTTTGTGTCGATCATATCCACATGCAATTTCTTCAGTTCTTCCTCAAAGGATTTCCAACGGTTGCCGATACACACCATTTTACATTCATATTCAAGGTTGGGGCAAACACACTCGTGAAATGCTTTTTCGATAATTTTTCGCTGGCGGATATAGTGGAATTTATTGGAGCCCGTTGCCGTACTGCCACTTGCAGGGCGCGAAATCACTTTCAAGGGCACATCCGTGAATTCCATGTGCATAAAAGGCCATGCCCCCATATTATAGGGTTCCTCCTGAACCCAAAACCATGTTTCTGTTTTGTGGTACTTGGCCACAATCTGCCGTAATTGCTTTTTGGGCAATGGGTACAACTGCTCCAATCGGACAACGGCAATATTTTCAGATTTGATTTTCTCCTGCTCTTCCAGCAATTCGTAATACATCTTGCCAGAACAGAATATCACCCGGTCGATTTTTTCCGGATCGGCAGCGGCATCATCTATTACTTCCCTGAAACCACCCTTGCTCAAATCATCAAGTGGCGATACACAACGGGGATGGCGCAACAGGCTTTTAGGTGTAAAAATAATCAAGGGTTTCCGAAATGGCCTCTTGAATTGGCGGCGCAACACATGAAAAAAGTTTGCAGGGGTTGTGCAGTTCACGATCTGCATATGTAAATCGGCACTTAAAGTAAGGAAACGTTCCAATCGTGCGCTGGAGTGTTCCGGCCCCTGCCCTTCATAACCATGTGGAAGGTAAATCACCAGGTCGTTCATTACGTTCCATTTATCTTCGCCACTGCTCAAAAACTGGTCGAAAATAATTTGGGCGCCATTGTTGAAATCACCAAACTGTGCTTCCCAAATCGTAAGGCTTTTCGGTGTAAGGCAGGCATATCCATATTCAAACCCCAAAACGCCGTATTCAGAAAGCAAAGAGTTGAAAACTTCAAAACGGGCCTGTTTTTCGCTCAAATTGTTCAAAGGGACATACTCCTCTTCCGAATCTTCCACTTTTAAAACAGAATGGCGGTGCGAGAACGTTCCCCGGGCACTGTCCTGTCCGCTTAGCCGGATGGCAACACCTTCTTCCAACAAAGTCCCGTAGGCTAATAATTCGGCCATGGCCCAATCCAACTTTTCGGCTTTTTCGATCATGTCGTAACGGGCATTCTGCAAGCGTACGGTTTTCCTGAACAGCTTAAGCCCTTCCGGCACATGGCTCAGCTTCAGGCCTACCTCTTTCAATATTTTTTTATCGACACCGGTTTCAGGGGAAGCATCAAAATCCTCTTTGACCGCTTTTCTTATATCGACCCATTTTTCCTGGATAAACTGGATATCCACTTTCTCCTTTTGCTTTGCTTCCGCCAGATTTTTCTCAAATACTTCATTCAGGTGCTTTGTTATTTCCGAAACGTCTTTTTCGCTCATCAATCCCTGGGAAATCAATTTCCCCTTATAAATCTGCATGGGATCCGGGTGTTTCTCGATGGCCTTGTACAGAATGGGTTGTGTGAACCGCGGTTCATCGCCTTCGTTATGGCCATATTTCCTGTAACACAAAAGGTCGATAAAAACATCGTTCTGGAATTTCTCACGGTAGGCCATCGCAAGTTGTATTGTATAAGCCAGTGCCTCAACATCATCGCCGTTCACATGAAAAACCGGGGCGAGAACTATTTTGGCCACATCGGTGCAATATGTGCTGGTCCGGGCATCGAGGTAATTTGTGGTAAAACCAACCTGGTTATTGATCACAAGATGGATGGTGCCACCTGTTTTATAACCCGAAAGGCCGGCCATTTGCACCACTTCATACACAATCCCTTGTCCGGCAATGGAGGCATCTCCGTGCATCAGGATGGGCACTACTTTGCTGTAATCCTTATTGTATTCTTTATCGATTTTTGCGCGTGCAATCCCTTCCACTACTGGGTCAACGGCTTCAAGGTGCGATGGGTTTGGAGCCAGGGTCAATTTCACGTTCTTGCCGGAAGTTGTTATCCTGTCCGACACAAACCCCAAATGATATTTCACATCGCCCAATAGGGATTCATCCTCATATTCTTTCCCTTCAAATTCACTGAAAATGTCTTCAAAGGGTTTCTTCATGATATTTGCCAGCACGTTCAGCCTGCCCCGGTGCGGCATACCGATCACGAACTCCTTGGCACCGAGCAAGGCCCCTTTTTCGATAATGGCATCAAGGGCGGGTATGGCCGTTTCGGCACCTTCGAGTGAAAAACGTTTCTGCCCCGGGAATTTTTTATGGATGAATTTTTCGAACAACACCGCCCGGCTAAGGTGATGGAACATATATTTCTTGTCCTCTTTGGTAAAAGCATAGGAATTTTTACTGCCCTCTATCTGCCCCTTTAACCATTCAAGCACGCGGGGTTCGCGAATATACAGGAATTCCACTCCAACTGATTGACAGTAAGTTTCCTCTAAATGGGACACAATATCCTTTAGCTTTGCCTTTCCAATGCCAATTTCCTTTCCGGCCTGGAACTCTTTCTCCAGGTCTTTTTTGTCCAAACCAAAATTCACAATGTCCAATGATGGGGAATAATGCCTCCGTGTACGCACAGGGTTTGTTTTGGTGAAAAGATGGCCACGTTGCCTGTAACCATTGATCAGGTTTATCACCTTGAATTCAGCAGGGATGAGGCCTTTCTCGTCAGTTGGGCCGGAATAATCGGAAAGGGCAAAATCAAATCCTTCGAAAAAACGTGCCCAACCCTTTTCCACAGAAGACGGGTCTTTTTTATAGCTTTCGTAATGTTCTTCAATTAATTTGGGGCCGGCATTGTTCAACCAGGAATATTTATCCATACAATTAAGTATTGGTTCAAAAGACAAAAATACGAATTCTAACAACAAACAAGTTTGGGGAAGGAAAGTTTATTTAACGGGCGATTAATTTGCTTTTTGCAAAATGGAAATGACACAATCGGTTTGAAATTGTAAAATGGACTTTGCAATTTTCATGTTTATTGCAAAAATACCGATCAATCCTTCAATATCTTTTTCACGATCATATTCTGTTTCTCATCAGTTACGCTCAATATGTACATTCCTGTCATAAACATTTTCATTGGGATTACAACAGTTTTGGAAGATGGGACAATGATGGTTTTGGAATAGGCCCTTTGGCCCCAAAGATTGCGAATTTCAATAAGAAATTGGGAGTTTTCTGTTACATCGATTTTGAGGGAAAGATTATCCCTGACAGGATTGTTCATGCTGATTTTAAAATCGGGAATCCCCGATTCGGCAATACCCACATTGTTGTCAATCAATAACCTAAGGGTGACGGGCAAATGATCGGACATCCCGTACAAAGCCTCCAAAACATCGGCAGGGACAGAGGTATTCGTGGGCGAACTGACCAGGCTTTGGTTGAAGTGCTGTCCGTCCTGGCCAACTGCTTTGTACGAACCATCAACAAATTTTACATGATCGACCCCATCAATAACTTCATCAGAGGCAAGGATGAAATCAAAACGGTCGTCCATGCCACCTCCCGAAGGGCAACCACTACCCGTGTGTGTGGATTGTGTATGGATATCCTCATAATATGAATTGTTGTGCCACGAGCCCATCTTATCTAACGGATCATAAAAGCGGATATCTTCGTTCGGGAAATCAATCAGGTTCTGGAACGCAGGTTCGGCATTTGAATAGAGGTTGAAATCACCCATGAAAAGATAATTCCCGGAGGCATTTATATCCTGAAGGTGGTTCATCAGCAAATTGGTTTCATTGGCTCTTTCGGTTTCGTTGTCGGGATAGGAGCCGGCTTTCAGATGAGCCACTATGCAATTGAGGAAAACAGTGTCATTGGTCAGTTCCAGGCCCGGGGTGAGGAAATACAATTTAAAAATATCAATGTCCCTCACATTGGTCGGGACGACCGAATAGGAATGGAACTTGAATTTTTGGGAGTTAAAATAAATCTGGTTGACAATATATGAATTCGATGTATTTGCAGGTTCGCCCATCTGAAAGTAATCAACCCCATTTACATTCATCACATTGTCGCGGATATATTCGTGATAAAACGTATTACCGCTTAATTCATTTACCGTTAGGATATCGGGGTTCACATAATCAACAATGGTTTTAAGGTATTCTGTTTTTTCAAGGTAAGGGTTGTTGGTCGAGGTGCACCAACTGGTGGAATTTCCATACATCAACAAATTATATTGCATTATGGTTATTTCTTCCTGGGCGAAAATGAGGGTAGGCAGGAAAGCAAAAAAAAGGAGGAATTTTTTTTTCATGATTCAAGAATAAAATAAAATGAAAGCCGGGATTCGAAAAAAAGCCCGGAACAGGGAATAAATTTTTAATTTGTTGGATTTTGTCTATCGAAAAACTTTGTGTTAAAGGTTTTATTTAAACCTCCAGCAAGATTTCCGTGTATGTCAAAAGGCCAAATAAAGGAGTCCTTTTACGGTATAAGTTGGTTGATAGCTTCTCTTTCAGCAAAATAGCATCCGTTGTGAACTTGGGCAATTTTTTCATGTCTTCAATGGCC
>JAADJA010000132.1:1168-12165 GCA_013151015.1 Chlorobiota bacterium | reverse complement strand
TGACATGATCAACAAGAGTTTGTACCAATTCCAAGCAGGCCATACCGTTGCTTTATTTGATTATAACCTGGATTTTGATACTTCTTTTTATTGGGATGAACAAGCATTTATATTGGAAAGCGTAAAAGAAATAGATGACTTCAACTACTTTCTGCTTGGTGAATACATAAGTAATGTACCTCCTTTCTATTATGAGGATTTTGACCTGTCTTATATGATCATGGACGATGATATGAATGCGTCCAACCTGCAGATATTTGGTTCGTTGGATACAAATGAGGTTTTGCCAGAAATGGATTTCCTTAACCTCGACACATTGTTTATTGGCGGTAGGAAAAAGGTTGAACCGGGGCCATTTGATACATGGGTTTCCATATTTAAGACCAACCTTGACGGGGATGTCTTTTTCCAAAAAAACTTTGGGGGTTATGGCCGGTATTCCTTGTCGGGGTTATTGGCAACACCTGATGGGGGCTGCATTGCAACATGCTCTTATTGGAATTTTTACGAATACCCGAACATGGACAATACTGATATCGTATTCCTGAAATTCGACAGCAATGGCGGTTTAATTACCTCTGTCCCCGAAAATACACCGCCCATTTATATTTCCGATTTCCTTGTTTACCCAAACCCCGGCAAGGATGTATTGAACATAAGTTCAGGAAAAGATGGATTGCTGTTTAAACTGTTCAACCTTGAAGGGAAAATGGTATTGGAACAAACTTTTGACAAAAACACCTCAATAAACACAGCTTTTCTTCCAACAGGGGTTTATTCTTATCAGCTTATCCAGGAAGGCAACTTATTGGAAAACGGGAAATGGATTAAAGAATAAAGTTTTACTTACCGTTAACTGGTTTTTCATGGCCGTTAACTGATTCTTCTTCCCAAATACTTTTATTAGGTTTACTTTTGTTTTCAAAATCCGTACAAGCATGAAAATAAAAATATTGCTCACAATTGCGTCGATCATCATTTCAGGTATAATAATTGGCCAATCCTCTTTCATAAAATGGATCAATTCCCCAAAAAATGAGATATTGACCAATTTAGAAATATTGGAAAATGAAGATGTTTATTTTTATTCCTACATGGAGGGTATTTATGGAACAGGTAGCTACTATGAAATCTTTAACAATTATTCAAAGCATTATTATACAGCGGATTTGTCCTTAACAAATATTGACAGTTTAACATTGAATACCAAGAACGATTACAAGTTGGCCCAACTTACGTTTATTTGCGAATACAATGGTGAAATCATTTTGTTCGGGCCGGCACTCGATACTGCCACCTATGATATGCAACTGTATATGGTTTGGCTTGATGGCAATATGAACTTGCTAAGGGACAGCATCTATGGCTTGCCCGGCCGAGATGACATGATGGGCGGTTTTTTTATCGACCATAACGATAACATCGTTTTTTACAGGAATTACCTCGGTGGAAAAGATGCCGGACAAAAAACAGAAATCCCTACGGCTTTATGGAAGTTTGACATGGAAGGGAACGAGCTTGGATATAAACTCGATACCATCCCCTATATGTTGTTCCTTGGTGGTATTGATTTTCCAAATAAAAACAGGTATCAGTTCCAATCGCATCTTTATATCGCTCATTATGATTACAACCTGGACTATGACACCTCTTATTTCTGGTACGAGGAGGCATTTAGCCCTAAAATAACAAAACAAATAAACGATTCGAGTTATTTTATTTCTGGTGAGTACAACAATATGGCCCCACCTTTTACTTATGAGAATTTTGATTTATCGTTTATAATCATGGGCGATGAAATGAATACTTCCAACCTACAAATTTTCGGATCACCGGACACAAATGAAGAATTTCCAAGAATGGATTACATTAGCCTCGACACATTGTTTATTGGAGGTAGGAAAAGCGTGGTTCCTGGATCCTCTGATACTTGGGTGTCGATATTTAAGACCAATCTTGAAGGGGATGTTTTTTTCCAAAAAAACTTTGGCGGATATGGCCGGTATTCCTTGACCGGGCTATTGGCAACCCCGGACGGTGGATGTATCGGCACCTGCTCCTATTGGGATTTTTACGAATATCCGAACATGGACAATACTGATATTTTATTCCTAAAATTCAACAGCGATGGCGATTTAATTACCTCTGTCCCCGAAAATACACCGCCCATATATATTTCCGATTTCCTTGTTTACCCCAATCCCGGCAAGGATGTATTGAACATAAGTTCAGGAAAAGACGGATTGGTCATTAAACTGTTTGACCTTAATGGAAAAATTATATTGGAACAAGCTTTTGACAAAAACACCACAATAAACACAGGCTTTCTCCCGGTGGGGGTTTATTCCTATCGGATTAACCGGGAAGGCAACTTATTGGAAAACGGGAAATGGATTAAAGAATAAGCATTGTTTGTTTACTATTCCTAACCTGAATAAATCAGAAAAGACAAAAAATAAATTTCAAAACTTGTCCGACATTCCTGGTGGATAATTCCCAAAACTCAAAATAATAAATATGAAACTTGTTTTGGATTTTGAGTTTTCTCATTGGAATTTATTTGTTTTTTGAACATTGATTTTTGTTTTGTTGCCAAATAACACACAGCCTGCCCCGCATTTTCTGCGGGGAATATCAGAAATAAGATACTAAAACGGTCTGAAACCAATTATCTCCCGTGCTTCCTTTATTGTTTTTGATGCGCTGGCATGGGCTTTTTCGGCGCCCATCTTTGTCACTTTTCGGATGTAATCCTCATCGGCCGAAATCTCCTTAACTTTCTCACGGAAGGGTTCGGTAAAATTGATGATATCTTCGGCCAATTGTTTCTTCATGTCGCCATAGCGGATGGTGCATTTATTATATTGCTCATCAAAGAAGGCTACCGTATCGGGATTTGACACGGCTTTCATAAGTGCAAAAATATTTTCGATGGGTTCCGGTTTCTTCTGGTTCATTTCGGTTGGTCCGCTATCGGTTACCGCCCTCATCACTTTCTTTCGGATGGATTTGGGATCTTCGGCAAGGAAAACGGCATTCCCCTCCCCTTCCGATTTTCCCATTTTACCTGAACCGTCCAGGCCGGGGATTTTCACCAATTCTTCCCCAAAATTATACGCAACAGGCTCCGGGAAGAAATCCACATCGTACAAACGGTTGAACCGGCGGGCAAAGGTGCGGGTCATCTCCAGGTGTTGTTCCTGGTCTTTCCCAACCGGCACTTTATGCGAACGGTGAATAAGTATGTCGGCAGCCATCAAACTTGGATAGGTCAACAATCCGGCATTGATATTATCCGGTTGTTTGCGGGCCTTGTCCTTAAAGGTGGACACCCTTTCCAACTCCCCTTTGTAGGCATTCATGTTCAGGAGCAAATAAAGTTCTGCCGTTTCGGGCAAATCACTCTGGATGTACAAAGTGGCAGCCTCCGGGTCGATGCCGGCAGCGAGGTATTCAACCAAAACCTGTCGCACGTTTCCGTGCAGGTCAGCCGGTGTTGGATGCGTTGTCAGGGAATGGTAATCAGCAATGAAGAAATAACATTCATTCTCGTATTGCATCTTTTTGAAATTGCGCAATGCGCCAAAATAGTTCCCAAGGTGCAGGTTTCCGGTTGGTCTTATCCCACTTAATACTATTGACATATTGGATATTTTTTTTATCTAATCTTATAAAAAAGGGTTAATTATTGGCTTTTCGCAAAGGACAAATGATTCAGTGCGACAATGGTTCAATGCTAAAATGAAATCAAAACCCAAAAAAATCAGAGGTTAATCTCGTCCATGTTTTTATTGAAAAAATGATATTCCAGAAAATGATAGGATTTTTCTTCTTGCAAATGAATCCATTTTTTATATTTGAAATACCATTTCACCCTCCGAGAAATAAGGCCTTTGGTAAAATATGCATGTAAAAATGGATGTACCAACAAACGAAGGCCCTTTTCATTTTGTTCCTGAAGCAGGTATTTTATGTTATTCTCAATTTCATCAGTAAACAACAGACTGGGTTTTATTTCGCCACTTCCATTGCAAACAGGGCATTTTTCGATAACCTGTACGTTCAGTTCAGGCCTTACCCGCTGGCGTGTGATCTGTACCAGTCCGAATTTACTGGGGGGAAGTATGGTATGTTTCGCCCTGTCTTTCGACATTTCTTCTTTCAGGTGCTGGAATAATTTCCTACGGTTTACCGCTGCCCGCATGTCGATGAAGTCAATCACGATAATTCCGCCCATGTCCCTCAACCTTAACTGCCGGGCCAGTTCTGTTGCAGATTCCATATTAACGGCAAGTGCATTTTCCTCTTGGCTGTTTTCTTTGTTTACCCTATGGCCACTGTTGATATCCACCACATGAAGGGCTTCGGTATGCTCTATTATAAGGTAAATCCCACTCCGTATCGTTACTGTTTTCCCAAACGAATTTTGAATCTGCCTGTCGATCCCGAAATTTTCAAAAATGGGCTTTTTGCCTTTGTAAAGCTTTACGATGTTCGCCTTTTCAGGGGCAAATGTTTTTATGTAATTTTTCGTTTCCTCGTATAAGACATTATCATTTAAGATAATGCTGTTAAAAGATTCACTTAAAATATCGCGTAAAATCGTTGAAGTCCTATCCAATTCGCTTACTATCCTTTTGGGGGGTTTTGCGAACCGCATGCTTTTCATCATCGCTCCCCATTTCTCAACAAGCCCCTTCAGGTCGGCATCGAGGTCGGCCACTTTTTTATTTTCGGCCACAGTACGGATAATGACGCCCAAGTTTGCCGGTTTGATACTCATTATCAAACGCTTCAACCTGTTTTTCTCTTCATTGCTCTTGATTTTCTGGGAAATGGAAACCCGGTTGGAGAAAGGGACCAACACCAGGTAACGCCCGGCAAACGAAAGTTCCGATGAAACCCGTGGGCCTTTCGTGGATATAGGTTCCTTTGCGATTTGGACAACGATATTTTGTCCGGTGGTTAGTACTTCTGTGATTTTCCCGGTTTTTTCTATATCCTTTTCGAGCTTGAACCTATCGAGCGATACACCTTTAAATTTCCCGGAAACCGTTATTTTGGTCAGTTTGTTCAACGACCGGATTTGGGGTCCCAAATCCAAATAATGCAGAAATGCGTCTTTCTCGTAACCCACATCAATAAAAGCAGCATTGAGGCCGGGCATAATTTTCCTGACCCTGCCCAAATACACATCGCCAACCGAAAAGTTAGTATTGCTTTTCTGTTTGTTTAACTCAACGAGGGCTTTATCTTCTAAAAGGGCAATTTCAACCTGCGAATCTCTCGAGTCAATAATTAATTCTTTGTTCACACTTAAATATCTTATACATTCACATTCATCAGGACATTGGATCCTGACATTTTATGATGAGAGTGCTGCTGTAAATCCTGGTGGTATAATTATATAACGATAA
The DNA here is from genome assembly GCA_013151015.1 of Chlorobiota bacterium. GTDB lineage: Bacteria > Bacteroidota > Bacteroidia > Bacteroidales > JAADJA01 > JAADJA01. The sequence continues at coordinate 6,748 of JAADJA010000132.1, read as the reverse complement.
CATGGCAACACACTAAAGTAGTTGCCATGTTATCAATAAAAATGGTTTAAAAAACCTATTTCTTTTTATGTCTGTTCTTCCGCAAACGCTTTTTCCGTTTGTGGGTCGACATCTTGTGACGTTTTCTCTTTTTCCCGCTTGGCATAATCCATCGTCTTAATTAATAAATAGTATGTTACTTAACGTTATTTTTAACTTCATTTACGAAAGTCTTTGCAGGCTTAAATGAAGGGATATTATGGGCAGGGATAATGATGGTAGTGTTTTTTGAAATATTACGACCTGTTTTTTCAGCTCTTTTCTTGATTACAAAACTTCCAAATCCTCTCAGGTAAACATTTTCACCTGCAATCATGGAATTCTTAACCGCTTCCATAAATGATTCTACCGTATGCTGAACCGTAACCTTCTCGATTCCTGTTTTGTTTGCAATTTCTGCAACGATTTCTGCTTTTGTCATGATATTAAATTATTTTTTATTTATATGAATTTTAATTTTCTGAACAGGGCTGCAAATATATAAATTTTTTTAAATGGTAAAAGAAATAATATTATTTTTAACTTGCTGTTAATAAATTTGTTCCCGTAGTCGAAAACCACATCGCATGAAGATAATGTTTAGTTTTGCCCACAGCATAATTTTTCCTCAAACGTATTGATATGTCATTTTCTCATAAAATCATTGATTGGTACAATACGAACAAACGCGATTTGCCATGGCGAAAGACCAATGATGCCTACAAAATCTGGTTGTCGGAAATTATTATGCAACAAACACGGATTGAGCAGGGAACATCTTATTATCTACGTTTTGTGGAACAATATCCCGATGTATTTGCCCTCGCAAATGCCCTTGAAGAAGATGTCCTGAAGCTTTGGCAGGGTTTGGGTTATTATTCCCGGGCAAGAAACCTGCACGCAACTGCAAGGGAAATTGCCAATAACCACAATGGGAAATTCCCGGCAAGTTACACCGAATTACTGAAACTAAAAGGGGTGGGCGAATACACCGCTGCCGCAATTGCATCTTTTGCTTTTGATTTGCCCTATGCAGTTGCCGATGGAAATGTAGAACGCTTAATGGCAAGGTATTTTAGCATTTCAATCCCTGTAAATACTTCGAAAGGGAAAAAAAGCATCCGGGAAAAAGCCACGGAAAACATGGATCATTCGCTAGCTGGATTGTACAATCAGGCCATTATGGAATTCGGGGCACTGGTTTGCAAACCAACATCCCCCCTTTGTTCCTCCTGCATTTTCAAGGAAAACTGCGGGTCTTTCAAAAAGCAAATCGTCGATGAAATCCCGGTTAAATCAGGAAAAACGAAGATACGGAACCGTTTCTTCAATTATTTGTTCATTACCAACGAACCCAAAAAAGTATTTATTAAAAAACGAATTGAAAACGATATCTGGAAAGGCTTATATGATTTTCCAATGATCGAAACTAAAGGAAAAACCGATAAGGGAAAACTTAAAGCTCTTATTTCAAGGGAAAAACTTTTTGGCAAGCAGGAAGTGCAGGTTAAATCCGTTTCAAGGGAATATATCCATATCCTGTCGCACCAGAAACTCCATGCAAGGTTTTACGTTTTAGAGCCTGCCGGGGAGATTGGTTTTGAAAAGGGCACTGTTGAAGAAGTGGCATTTGGTGATTTAAAAAAATACCCAATCCCCCGTTTGGTTGAAAAGTTTCTTATCGATATTGATTTTTTTTAAAGTGTATCAATCGAAAATATTATCTTTGCATTCACACAAAAAAAATCATAATGGCTGGAGTAAATAGAGTAATCTTAATCGGAAATCTGGGAAAAGACCCTGATATCATTACATTTGACAATGGTGTGAAAAAAGCAAGTTTTTCGCTTGCCACCACCGAAAGTTATAAAAACAAAGAGGGAAACCGTGTTGACCAAACCGAATGGCACAACATTATCATGTGGCGCGGACTGGCCGATATCGCCGAACGTTTCCTTCGCAAAGGGAGCCAGATCTACATTGAAGGCAAACTGCGCACACGTTCGTACGAAACCGATGGGGTGAAAAAGTACATCACTGAAGTATTTACCGACAACATGACCATGTTGGGAAGCAGGCAGCAAAGGGACTCGAACGAAATCCCGCCCGAGATTGCCGCACAGTCACCAAAGGTTGACAATACGGGAAAAGGATCAGAAACCGAAGCACCGCAGCCTGAGGACGATTTGCCATTCTAATAACTTAAATTTCTGTTTTGGAACCAACTGACAGCGACCCTTATATACATTCGATAGCTTTTATCTCAACCCTGTTCCGGGGCGATTTTGATCCGGGGGTAATCATCGTTTCCTTGGTAATCCTGGTTTTGCTGGTTTTTTCCGCCGCCATTTCAGGTTCGGAAATTGCCTATTTTTTCCTGGGCCCTGCGCAATTGGAAGAAATTGAATCGAAAAAAAGCAAGACCAATGCGCTTGTCCTTTCCTTGCTCGAAATGCCCAAACGGCTACTGGCAACCATCCTTATCTCCAACAACTTCACCAATGTAAGCATTGTGATATTGGGTGCATATGTGTCGAACAGATTATTTGATTTTGCCGGTTTCCCAATCCTTGGGTTCATCATAGAAGTAGTGGTTATGACCGGGGTCATCTTGCTTTTCGGGGAAATCATGCCCAAGATTTACGCGACCCAAAAACCTGTTGCTTTTGCCCGGTTCATGGCCGGCCCTTTACGTTTCCTCATCAAGCTCTTTCATCCACTTAGCTCGATTATGGTAAGCACTACCTCCATTATCGATAAACGATTTGCACGAAAAGGAAGGAACATCACAATGGACGAGCTTTCGGATGCCATTGACATTACCGCCGATGACAAAAATTCGGACAAGGAGACAAAAATCCTGAAAGGGATCGTGAAGTTCACCGACATCGAGGTGAAAGAGATCATGAACCCACGGATGGATGTTACGGCCCTTGATGCTGAAATCCCATTTGGAGAGGTTATCCGAACCGTAATTGAATCGGGCTATTCGCGCATCCCGGTTTACGAAGAGACTTTTGACAACATCAAAGGGATATTGTACGTGAAAGACCTCCTGCCCCATTTGGATGCAAAGGACGACTTGAACTGGCTGGAACTGTTGCGCCCGGCCTTTTATGTCCCTGAAAACAAAAAGATAAACGACCTCCTGAATGAAATCCAGGAAAAAAAAATCCACCTCGCCATTGTGGTGGACGAATATGGCGGGACTTCTGGAATAGTGACCCTGGAGGACATTATCGAAGAAATAGTGGGCGAAATCACCGATGAATTCGATGTACCTGGGGATGAAATCGACTTCAAAAAAATAGACGACAATAAATATGTCTTTGAGGGGAAAACAAGTATCAACGACTTTTGTAAGATAGTAGAAATCGAGGATGATATTTTCGATGATGTGAAAGGGGATTCCGATTCGCTTGCCGGACTTATCCTGGAAGCGGAAGGGAGCTTGCCCAAGAAAAACAAAATCGTCCCGATCAAAAACTTCACCTTCAAAATACTTACCGTAGATAGCAGGAGGATCAAGAAAATTGAAGTCAACATACGGAAAGGATAAAACACCCCAACAACCTGAAATCCCTTAAAAAGTTTAAACAACAAAGAATAAAATCCAAAATGAAAAAAACCTGTCGTTCATTTCCGATTAATACTCCAATAATCCTATTGTTAATCTTCAATATTGTAGTACTTGCAAGTTGTGATGAGAACTATTATCCCAAACCAAAAGGATACCTGAGGATCGACCTTCCGAAAAAAGAATATGTCCGTTTCGATACCACGTTTCCCTATTCATTTGAATACCCGGTTTATGCAAAAATCACCCCCGATAAAAACGAAGATGCCGAGCCTTATTGGATAAACATGGAATTCCCCCGTTTCAAGGGACGGGTTTACCTGAGCTACAAAAAAGTGGACAACGACCTGAACAGGTTTATCGAAGATTCGCGGAAGCTGGCCATGAAGCATATCCCGAAAGCATCGGCCATTGAACAAAAAACTTATATCAACACCGATGCGAAAGTTTATGGGCTCACCTATATCATTTCAGGCCCGGATGCGGCTTCGCCCTTTCAATTTTACCTGACCGACAGCACAAGCAACTTCCTGCGCGGTGCACTCTATTTCAACACTGTCCCCAATAACGATTCCCTCGCCCCGGTCATCAATTTCATTGAAGAAGATATTCAGCATTTGATAGAGAGTTTTCGGTGGAAAAAATAAAAAGTCCTTATGTGGCAAATACCAAACGCTAACCGGGACAAGTATGCAGTTTTCGTTTGATGTGATAGTGTTACCAAACCCTTGTTCCCATAACACCGCCTGAAAAGAAAGCCTGTTAACTTTACAGCAACCCCAAGTGGTCTTAATCCCTTGAACAGAAGCCAAAAGCCCATTGTTATAAGAAAGATCAAACTTCGTGCTTGTTAATGGTATGGATTTTTGTTTATCACGAACAGTTTCAATTGACTGTGGTGCATGGTTTTTTAGAAAGTGGCTGTGGTTCAGGAATTAATATTTCTTTAAGTCCGTAATATTGTCAGCAATAGCCAAGTTCTGCATACCCCCAGTCCAAACCAAAGTTGATTTTTAAAGATACTTGGATTTTAATTCATCCATTGTAAATAGACCAAATTGCAGGTCATTGCCTGCGTAGTGATAATGCTTCATGTTTTATTGTCAATTTGAATTTGAAAGATTCCTCCCAAATGGCAGCTAAGGGTGCGGCCATTCTGCGTGCCGCATTATTGTGACCAATTTCTCAACCTGTAAATATATTAAATTATGTAGCATGGTTTTCAAGTTTACAACTAATTGCGGCATACAGTATTAGTGATTGTTGGGTGTAGGTGTTTATGACTTCATGCTATATAAAAACTCATCAGGAGTCATTACAGGTATTTGGGATTTTTTGAAATCTTTACCATTTCTTGTAATAATAATATCACATTCGTATCTAAAAACAATTTCATGTCTATTTGTGTTTTTCAATTAAATGATCCAAGAACTCGGATTTGTAATCAAGGTCTGTAGGGATTTTAACACCGGTTGCCATGCTTTTTACAAAAGGGGAAATCTCTATATCCAATTCGTCGTTATTTTTATTTCGATCAACCAATGATCTTAAATACGATTCAATGATTCTTGACAAACTCCTTTTATTTAAGGAAGCGTATTCTTTCGCTTGTTCAATCACAAATTTGTCAAGTTTCAAGGTTAATTTTGTGTCCATGATCTTAAATTTATACGTGCAAAAATAAAGTCCGTAATACGCAAATATTGCTTTTTTATGGCCACTGTCTTGTCCTGAAATAGGTTTACAGTTTAAACATTGATTTATGCGATACTTTTATACAAATTTGTCTGCGTGCACTATGCCAATAAATAGCGCAAATGCAAATGTTCACAACTTTCAGCGTCATGCAGCATGAGCGTATGCTGGCGGTAGTTTTTCTTTAGGGGACTTCTTATAATTCATTCGCATCAAGATTTTCAGGGTTTTTCATAGGCAATGAAAATTTTAGAAACACTATCGGGATAATGTAAGAAAATTAACCTTGA
>JAADJA010000132.1:0-1086 GCA_013151015.1 Chlorobiota bacterium | reverse complement strand
GGCTATTCAGGAAAATTTGTGCCTTGCCTGCCTGACCGGCAAGGCAGGCACCTTGTTCATTCTATTTGTTTCTTGAAAGTAATGAATTAAAAGAAGTCCCCTTTATTTAAAATTCAAAATCAACGATATATTATGAAAATTCAAAGTTTGTAAGGTTGGATTCTGATTTATATTTAACAATCCAAAAGAATATTTCAATTCGGGGGCAAAAATAAAATACTTTGTTCTGTTTTCTAATCCAATTCCAAAGTCAATTGCAAAATCAGAATTAGTATAAAATTCTGAACTTGATTCAGGCTTTTTGGAAATTGGCATTTTTAAATTTGGTCCAGCAAAAAAATACGGAACAACTTTACTATTTCCAATTTTATAAACGAAATGAGTCATGAAATTCAAACTGATCGGGAATATTTCATACGTAGAATTATCATTATTTGAAAATTCCACACTGCTATTGTAGAATGATAATTCTGATTTAGGTGAAAATATAAAATTCTCGGTGATTGAATAATCCATAAATACTCCCAAACTAAATCCAACACCATTCGATATTTTGGCATTATTTGGAAGAGTTTCTTTTGATTTTAGATTTGAATAATTTGCACCAAGATTGAATCCAAACCTGAATTTACTGTAATCTTTATCACTTTCTGTTTGTGAGAATACGATGACAGACCATAATAGCATTGAAGTTAATAAAACAGCATTTTTCATATTTATAAATTTAATTAATCAATAGAAAAGTGGTTGTTTTATCGTTCAGTAAATATTGGTTTATTTTTAGAAACGCAACTGTCATTTTTATATTGTGGGTAACGGTTGGTATAAGAATAGTAGCCGACTGCGAAACTCGAATCTTTCAAGTTACAACTAAATTTTATGCGGACTACAATGTTCAAACCAGCCTGCCGGCAGGCTGGTTTACAACTATCTCGGCTATTGTTTTTATACTTTGTTACCTACTGGCTGTTTTCTTCTGTTGGCGTTGGCAAAGGCATACTCTTTGACAAGTTTTGGATTGCGCGGCTGGTTTGCAGCGACTTGGCAATGTGTATGACTTTTAGGGTGAGCATAGTTTTCAATAAT
>JAADJA010000109.1 GCA_013151015.1 Chlorobiota bacterium | reverse complement strand
CCAATAAAGTTGGAAATGCTGAAACAGGCTGTAATGATGCTGATGCTAAAGTGGAACAATCAATTAAGTATACTATATTAACAATGCCAAAATATTAACACGAATTTTATTCGTGTTAAAGGTACAAAAGTAATCCGTTAAGTTGCAAATAACGAATTTTTCTTGAAAATTATAAGCAATATTAATTTAATAGATACGTATGCTTTTCTATGAATTGTGAATGTATGCCCAATTGTAAAACGGATGAAAGGAACAGGACCTAAAAAGCAAGAACACTTTCCGTCAAAAATAAAATCGAATTCCTTAAATGATTAGTTGAATGATTGTTAAATTTTTACTACTTTTGCAGTCCTTTAGATAGAACCAAGAATGATAAAATGAAAAAAGCAAAAATACTATTTATATCACAGGAAATAATCCCCTATTTACCTGAATCGAACATGGGCAATGTTTGCAGGTACCTTCCACAAGCAACACAGGAAAGAAAGAGGGAAATCAGGACTTTTATGCCAAGGTTCGGGATTATAAACGAACGCAGAAACCAACTTCATGAAGTTATACGGCTTTCGGGCATGAACCTGATCATCAATGACAACGACCACCCTTTGATTATCAAGGTGGCTTCGATCCAGCAAGCACGGATGCAGATTTATTTTATTGACAACGATGATTATTTTCATCGGAAATTCAAATTTGAAGACAAAAAGGGGAAGTTTTTTAAAGATAACGATGAACGGGCAATTTTCTTTGCAAGGGGTGTTTTGGAAACCGTCAAGAAACTGGGATGGGCACCTGATTTGGTGCACTGTCATGGTTGGATGTCGAGCCTGGTACCGATTTACATCAAAAAAGCCTTTAAGGACAATCCGATTTTTTCTGATTCCAAAATTGTGCTTTCCGTTTATGCTGATGATTTCCCGGGAAATTTAAACAGTGATTTTGCCGAAAAGATAAAACTCAAAGGGATTACAGACGAAGACACCAAGCATTTCAAAGAGCCTTCCCATGCAAATTTAATTAAAGGCGCCATTGATTTTTCCGATGCCGTGATTGTTGGTTCCGAAACGATCAACAGTGAACTTCAATCCTATGTTTCCAAACTGGACAAACCTGTCCTTGATTACCAATCCCCTGATACGTATATTGAATCCTATAATAATTTCTATGATGAAATTATTGGTGATCTTGACGATTAATGTGTTAATTAAAACCTATTTATCAAATTGAGAACAATTAGTTATTTTTCGATAGCTGCCCTGTTGGGTTTGTCGTTACTGTTTTTTTCACTATCATCATGCACTAAAAAACCTGAATCCATTGGCCTGGATTTGGTGAACGATAACCAAAGTTTTGTGGGCATTGATACTACTTTTGAAATCAATGCCTATTCTTCCATCGAAGATTCCGTTCGCACGGATGAAACAAGCCTTAATTTATTGGGCAGCAGGTTTTCTGATGTTTTTGGGCTGTCAAATGCAAGTATCTATACTGAAATTAGATTATCAAAAGTCCAACCCGATTTTGGTGATAACCCAATCCCTGATTCTACGATCCTTAGCCTTGTTTACATGGATTCCTATGGCAATATTGGAACGGAGTTGAGCCTGAAAGTAAATGAGGTAATGGAAAGCTTTTCAAAGGACAGTGTCTATTATGCGGATGCGGAATTTGAGGTTTCCCCCAACGAAATGGCCTCGATGAACTTCATTCCAGCCCCCAACGATACCATATACATCGATTCTATTCCAAATCCGGCGGAATTGAGGATTCCGTTGAACAATGATTTGGCGGACAGGGTTTTCGACCCGGCCAATGTTGACAGTTTGGGCTCCAGCACTTCATTTCTGAATATTTTTAAAGGGCTATATATAAGTGTTGGTGATGTGATGGTTCCCGGTGATGGTTCCATTCTTGCTTTTGATCTTTTGAAGGAGCGGTCAAATGTTGTTGTTTATTACCACAACGATGAAGAGGATTCCCTAAGTTATGCTTTCAATATTAACTTGTTTTGTGGTCGTGTTGGACGGTTTCAGCATGATTATTCACTGAGTTCCGATCCTGTTTTTTTAAGTCAGATCGTGAATGGGGATACCACAAAAGGAACAGAAAAGCTCTATTTGGAGGGATTGTCGGGCATACAAATGGAGATGTGGTTTACCGGTCTGGCCGATTGGGCCAATCAGGGAAATATAGCTATAAACCAGGCTAAACTGATATTGCCCGTTTATTCTGATGGTAATTCCGAAAATGATGTTACCCCTGAAAGACTGGTGCTTTTTAAGTATAAAGAAGATGGTTCAATAGCGTTTACCACAGATCAAATCGAAGGGGACGCATACTTCAATGGAACCTATTCCGATGGGTTCAATGACTACTTTTTCCGCTTATCGAGATACACCCAATCATTGCTGAATGGTGAAACCGATTATGGCATTGTCCTTCACCCTTCCGGTAAAAACGTGAAGGCCGAAGATGTCGTGATTTACGGGACAGCCCCTGCAGATAATGAATCGGCCAGGGTGAGGCTGGAAATTATTTACACAGAGATTAAATAACTTCTTTTCGTTTCCTGTAAAATATATACTTTTGCCGACTAATTAAAACTATTGCATTATGTGTGGAATTGTTGGATATGTGGGCTCAAAGCAAGCCTATCCCATTTTAATAAATGGATTGTACCGTCTCGAATACCGTGGCTACGATAGTGCCGGTATCGCCATTATTGACGGTGACCTGAAAATGTACAAGACAAAGGGGAAAGTTGCCGACCTTGAGAATTTTGTATCAGGGAAAGATATTAAGGGCACTATTGGGATTGCCCATACCCGTTGGGCCACGCACGGTGAACCCAATGATGTGAATGCCCATCCCCATTACTCCGAATCCAAACAATTGGCCCTGATCCATAATGGGATAATTGAGAATTATGCTTCACTAAAGGAAGAACTTATCCAAAGAAATTATACCTTCAAGAGTGAAACCGATACGGAAGTACTGGTTTATCTCATCGAGGATATTATGGAAAAAGAGGGTGTGCCACTTGAGGAAGCTGTCCGGATTGCCTTGAACCAGGTGATTGGTGCATATGCCATTGTGGTTATTTCAAAAAATGACCCTGACATGCTCATAGCTGCACGAAAAGGGAGCCCAATGGTTGTCGGGATTGGAGACGATGATTTTTACATCGCTTCTGACGCAACACCCATTGCCGAATACACAAAGGAGGTGATTTACCTCGATGACGAAGAAATCGTTTGTGTGAGGAAAGGTGAAAAGATTATTCTAAAAACAATTAAAAACAAAGTTAAAACCCCCTATATCCAAAAACTGGAAATGAACCTTACTGCCCTTGAAAAAGGGGGGTTTGAGCATTTTATGCTGAAGGAGATATACGAGCAGCCCACATCCATATTAGACAGCTTCAGGGGTCGTCTTGATGCCAAAAAAGGACTGGTGAAGTTGGGTGGAATAAGTGACTATGAACAAAAAATGGCAAAGGCAAAACGGATTATCATCATTGCTTGTGGAACTTCATGGCATGCTGGGCTTGTGGGCGAATATTTGTTTGAAGACCTTGCCCGTATCCCGGTGGAAGTTGAGTATGCTTCCGAATTCCGGTACCGGAATCCCGTACTTAACGAGGACGATATTATTATTGCCATTTCCCAATCAGGGGAAACCGCCGATACACTTGCTGCAATTCAACTGGCAAAATCAAAAGGGGCCACTATTATTGGAATCTGCAATGTGGTGGGTTCTTCTATTCCCCGAACCACACATGCCGGAACATACACTCATGCAGGCCCTGAAATCGGGGTTGCTTCCACAAAAGCTTTTACGGCACAGGTAACTGTGTTAACGCTAATGGCACTCCGAATGGCCCAGATGAAAGGGACTATCGAAAAGTCGAAATTCCACCATTTGCTTTACGAATTGGAGAGCATTCCATCAAAAGTTGAAGAAGCTTTAAAAGTGGACGAGCAGATAAAAGAGCTGGCACGGATTTTTACGTTTGCCCGTAATTTTCTCTACCTCGGTCGGGGATATAATTTCCCCGTAGCACTTGAAGGTGCTTTAAAATTGAAGGAGATTTCCTATATACATGCAGAAGGCTATCCTGCTGCCGAAATGAAACACGGCCCCATTGCGCTTATTGATCGTGAAATGCCGGTCGTGGTTATTGCCACCAACAAAGGGACCTATGATAAAGTGGTTTCGAATATCCAGGAGGTGAAAGCCCGTAACGGACGTATCATTGCCATCGTTACCAAAGGCGATACTGCTGTGAAAGAATTGGCCGATTATGTAATAGAAGTTCCTGAAACGGATGAATTGTTTGTGCCTCTTGTTGCTACTATCCCGCTGCAACTTCTTTCGTACCATATTGCCGTGATGCGCGAATGCAATGTGGACCAACCAAGGAACCTTGCAAAATCGGTTACGGTGGAGTAAATTGAGAAGTTTCCGTTTAACACATTGTTAGAATCAAAGTCATGAACTTAGAGCCTGGAAAGCCTGTAGCTAAGCAGGGTTTTCAATTAACTCCAGGGCTTTGATAAATACACTGTCCGAAGGCAACAGGACGGGATAAAAGCCTTTGTCGTCATATAAATTGCGGCCAATATAGGCTTTGATAAGCACTTTGATTTTTTCGTTGGCAAAACGCAATCCTTCAGTATCTTTTTCAACGCCATTTTCAATGGCAAAATCCACAAACTTTTTCAGGGTCGGGGGCTCGATGTCAAAACCATTGTTGAATTCAGAAAAGGACGCATACTGTTTGAACATTTCCCTATGGTCATCCGTAAATTCAAAGGCGAATCGGTACATTAGCCCTTTTTGGAAAAGCTGATTGTAATAAACCAATCGCTCATCTTTTTCGATGGGGATGAAAACATCGGGCATTATCCCGCCCCCGCCATAAACAACTTTTCCTCCTGGTGTAACGAACTTCAGTGAATCGTTGAAGTGTGTACTGTCCTGATTGTCCATTTCCCCATTGTAATATCTATGGTATGATTCGGTGTAATATCCATCAAAGCCCGCTTCCGAATCATAGGGTTTTTGGATACACCTGCCTGTTGGTGTATAATACCTTGCAACGGTAAGCCGTAAGGCCGAACCATCCAAAAAATCGAGTTGGCGCTGTACGAGCCCTTTGCCGAACGAACGGCGTCCCACGATCAACCCGCGGTCATTGTCCTGGATTGCCCCTGCAAAGATTTCGCTTGCCGAGGCAGAATTTTCATCTATCAAAAGGATTAAACTGTTCTTTTCCAATTTCCCTTTTGAAGTGGCGCGGAAAACTTCTTTCGGCTGGTTTCTCCCTTTCGTATAAACGATTAGTTTTCCATCCTCCAGGAACTCATCGGCCATGTCGATGGCCTCCTGCAAGTAACCGCCTGTATTTCCCCGAAGGTCGAGGATCAGGTTTTGCATCCCTTTGTCAAGGAGTTCTTCAATCGCTTTGTGAAATTCCTGGAAAGTGGTTGCCGAAAACTTGCTTACCTTTATATAGCCTGTGATTTTATCCGGCATATATGAAATATCAACACTGTACGTCGGGATCACATCGCGGGTTATTTCAAAATGTAAAAGTTCATCGTTTCCCCTTCGGAAAATGCCAACTTTCACCAAACTCCCTTTTTTCCCTTTCAACACCTTCATTGCGCCCTTGTTGTCAAGTCCGTTTCCGGCAATCAATGAATCGTTCACGGTAACGATACGATCGCCTGCCATAATGCCCACTTTTTCCGAAGGGCCGCCTGCGATGGGCTGGACAACTATCAAGGTATCTTTTTCAATGCGGAATTGCACCCCAATGCCTTCGAAATTCCCGATCAGGGGATCGTTCACCTCATGGAATTCCTCTGCGGCAATATATTGGGAATGTGGATCGAGCGTGCTCAATATCCCGTTTATCCCTTCCCTTGTCAGGTCTTCACGGCTCACCGAATCAACATATTCCTGCAAGATATAGTTTTCCATATCACTCAATTTGTCATACCTGTTCATATTCAGGTGAAAAAGTTTTGAATTTTTCGAAGTGACAGGGACCAAGCGGGAGCCCCAAAATATCCCGGCAATTAAGGTAATTGCAAAAAGAAAGGGGAGGTATATGAACAGTTTTTTGTTTGAATTCATTGTAAGTGTATTTATGGCACAAAGTTAAAATGTAACTAATCAGTAAAACAATAAAATTACGGGAAAAGTTTAAAATTCATGAATTTCCCATGATAAAAAAAATTGTTCAGGGACCGATATTTTTCGTATCTTTCAAAACAAAAAATATCAGGACAATGAACACGATCAAAGTAATTGAATCCCCCCGCGATGCCATGCAGGGCTTGGTTCATTTTATCCCGACAAAAGAAAAGGCAAGGTACATCAATGCCCTGTTGAAAGTGGGTTTCGACACCATTGATTTTGGAAGTTTTGTTTCGCCAAAGGCAATCCCGCAATTAAAGGATACGGCAAAAGTGTTGAGTCTGCTTGATTTGTCAAATACCAACTCAAAATTATTGGCCATTGTTGGAAATGCACAGGGAGGAGAGGTTGCGGCACAATTTGATGAAATATCCTACCTGGGATTTCCATTTTCCATTTCCCCGACTTTCCTCAAAAGGAATATCAAATCCAACATTGAAAAGTCCCTTGAAACCGTAGATTCTTTATTAAATATTTGTGACAAAAAGAATAAGGAACTTGTCGTTTATATTTCCATGGCTTTCGGAAATCCTTATGGCGACACCTGGAATCCCGATTTAGTGATTCATTGGGTCGAAGAACTTTATAAAAAGGGCGTGCGGATTATCCCGTTGTCGGATACGGTTGGTATTTCTTCCAGGAAAACGATTGGTTGGTTGTTTTCAGAGCTTGTGCCCGAGTTTCCCGACATTGAATTTGGCCTGCACTTGCACACAACGGTGAGGCATTGGTACCGGAAAATCAATGCAGCCTTCATCCATGGATGTAAACGTTTCGATACGGTCATCAATGGCCTTGGTGGCTGTCCCATGGCCGAAAACCGCTTGGTGGGAAATTTAAGGACTTCCAACTTGCTGGAATATTTCGAGATCAACAATGTCCCTTTTCACATTGATGAAGAGGCTTTCGTGAAAGCCTATGAAACCGCTTTGGAGGTTTTTCCTTAGTTTAATAATCGATAGGCCATCCCTACGGGATTTCTTGTTTTTGCTGGTTAATCCCCGGCACTACCGTACCGGGTTACAAATAAGTATTCCCTACGGGAATGAATTGTAAACCAAACTTATTGAAAGAACAACAAATAAAAAGTGCCATCGGCACGGTCTTTTTGTAGCACCGGACGAAGTTTGCCGGAGCGGTAGCGAAGGAAAACAAGCCCGGTGAAATAATGCACAAACAAATAGTCCCGTATGGGACGACCTAATATAAGCGATTATGGCAAATTCATACACCCAAATCTATATCCATTATATCTTTGCTGTAAAAGGCAGAAAGAATTTTTTACATCCTGAGAATAATGAGGAATTACAAAAATATATAACCGGCCTTGTCAAAAACAGAAAATCAAAAATGCTGCAAATCAATAATGTCACCGATCATCTTCATATGTTCGTAGGCTTGAACCCAACATATTCGGTTTCAAAATTCATACAGGAAATCAAAGCCATTTCATCGGGTTTCATCAACAAGAAAAACTGGACAGAGGACGATTTTTACTGGCAGGAAGGCTATGGAGGGTTTTCTTATTCCCGATCCCAAATCGACAATGTTGTCAACTATATCAAGAACCAACGGGAACATCATAAAAAGAAAACGTTCAGGGAGGAGTATTTGGGGTTTCTCAAAAAGTTTGAAGTTGATTATGACGAACGATATTTATTTGAGTTCTATGATTAGGTTAGTTTAATAGGCCAATCCCTACGGGATGCCAATTAATCCCCGGTACTGGCGTACTGGGTTACAAATAGGGACTCCCTACGGGAGCTAGATAGGAAATATTAGGAGATCGTATCAAAGTGCCATCGGCACGGTCTTTTTGTAGCACCGGATGCAGCCTGATTGACCAAAGCGAAAGAAGGCAAATCCGGTGGAGAAACAGAACAACAAACATAGTCCCGTTAGGGACGACCTATTAAATTGCGTCCCCAAAGAAATAGAGTAATCATCCCCATTTGAACTTTATTAACCTCAATATGTTATTCAAAAACAAAGAATAAATAAAACAATATGAGCAACAAAATCCTCTGGAAACCCACAAAAGAGCACATTGAAAATACACAGATGTACGAGTTTATCGACCGTATTTCAGAAAAGTATAACTTGCCCGACAAAGAATACTCTACCCTGCATAAGTGGAGCATTGAAAACACAAATCTGTTTTGGGCCGAAATATGGGATTATTGCGGGATTAAATCTTCTAAACCATACGATGTAGTCGTTGACAACCCAAAGTTGATGCCGGGGGCAAAATGGTTCAAAGGGACCCGATTGAATTTTGCAGAAAACCTGTTGGGCCGGAACGATGGCCACAAAGCCATAATATTCCGCGGAGAGGATTCCGTAAAAAGGGAACTGACATATTCCGAATTATATGAACAGGTGAGAAGGGCCGCCGCAGGTTTAAAAAGGCTCGGTGTGAAAAAAGATGACCGGGTGGCCGCTTTTATGCCCAATATGCCCGAGACGGTCATTATGATGTTGGCCGCTGCATCCATCGGCGCCTATTGGTCTTCCACCTCGCCTGACTTTGGGATCAAGGGCGTCCTGGACCGGTTTTCCCAAATCAAACCAAAAGTAATCCTTGCAGCAGATGGTTATTTTTACAAAGGAAAAGTATTCGATTCCCATGATAAGCTGGAAGGTATTATTGGCAAACTGCCCGATGTGGAACATATTATCCTGGTTGATTACACCGGCCATATCAATAAAAGCGGAATCCAAAATGCGATAAAATGGGAAGAGGTCGTTGTACCTACCGATGAAGAATTGGTTTTTGAGCAACTCCCTTTCGACCATCCTCTTTATATCATGTATTCATCTGGCACTACGGGTTTGCCAAAAAGCATTGTCCATTCGGCAGGGGGAACTTTATTACAGCATTTAAAAGAACTAAGGTTGCATTCCAATATGAGGGAAGGACAAACCGTGTTTTATTATACGACGTGCGGGTGGATGATGTGGAATTGGTTTGTGTCGGCTTTGGCAACGGGCGCAACATTGGTCTTGTTCGATGGAAACCCTTTCTATCCCGGCCCGGATGCTTTGGTGAAAATGGCAGATGAACTTGGGGTTTCGTTTTTCGGCACAAGCGCAAAATACATTGCCTCACTTAAAGCCGCAGGTGTAAAACCAAAGGAATTAAGTGATTTCCCAAACTTGAGAATAATAGCTTCAACAGGTTCACCGCTTACCGATGAGAGTTTTGAATATGTTTACCGTGATTGGAAACCGGATGTCCAGCTTTCGTCCATTGCCGGAGGGACCGATATTGTTTCCTGTTTTATGTTGGGGAACCCCGTTCTGCCGGTTTATAAAAGCGAAATCCAGTGCCTTGGGCTCGGAATGGATGTTGATTGTTTTGGGGACGATGGGAAACCGGTTTCAGAGGGTCAGGGGGAATTGGTTTGTAAAACTGCATTCCCATCCATGCCCGTTTATTTTTGGAACGATAAAAACAACGAACGTTACCATGATACCTATTTTAGTACTTATCCAAATATTTGGCGGCATGGCGATTTTATCGAAATCAGTGAACATGGAGGTGTTACCATGTTTGGCCGTTCCGATGCAACCCTGAACCCCCAAGGTGTGAGGATCGGGACTGCCGAGATTTACCGTGTGGTTGAAAATATGGATGAAGTGGAAGATTCTGTTGTGGTTGGCAAAAAAGAAGACGGGGACGAGAAAGTGGTTTTATTTGTCAGGCTTGCCTATGGCTTGCAACTCAATGATGAACTGATAATGAAAATCAAGTCCACCATCAACAAAAATTGCAGCCCCCGCCATGTCCCGTCAATCATAAAACAAGTTCCCGAAGTGCCTTATACCATCAATGGGAAAAAAGTGGAACTGGCCGTTAAGAAAATGATCCACGGCGAAGAGATCAAAAACAGGGAGACACTCACCAATCCTGATTCCCTCGAATATTACAAAGATATTTTGTAGATTTGCTTCCTTTAAAATAGCAATCACAACATTTATAGATATGCAATACCCAAAAAAAGTAACGATAGGCGACATAACCGTTAGGGACGGTTTTCAGCACGAAGAAACATTTATCCCAACCGAGGCCAAGTTATGGCTTGCGGAGCAATTGATCCTGGCTGGCTTCAAACATATTGAAGTCTCCAATTTTGGAAATCCTAAAGGGATGCCACAGTTCAAAGATTGCGATGACCTGTTCAAGTTGATCAGGAACAGCAAGAAACTCAAGGGCAAATTGGACGATGTGATGCTCACTGCAATTACTATCCGCGAACGTGCCATTGAACGTGCCATCCAAGCCAAATTGGAAGGTTACGGCCCCGACAGGATTTTGCTGATGGTCTCAACCAGTGAATCGCACCACAAAACAAATTCGGGTCTATCTTTGGCCGATTATTGGAAAATGGCCGAAGAGTGGATTCCAAAAGCACATGATGCCGGGATTAAAGTAAACGGAACCGTGAGCACGATCTGGGGCTGCCCGATAGAAGGGCCGACCGATCCGAAAAAAGCCATCGAATTTACCAACCGTTGGTTCGATATTGGGGCCAATGACGTTGAACATGCCGACCATGATGGCTCTGCTTCCCCCGACCGGGTTTACGATTATTTCTCAATGCTTCTGGACAATGTGGACAATCCGCACAAACAAATTGCACACTTCCATACTACCCGTGGCTGGGGCAATGCCAATGTGCTTGCCGCACTTCAGGCCGGAATGACCAATTTCGAATCCACTATGGGCGGAATCGGTGGGCAACCTGCAAATTTTGTGAGCGGTGTGCCTGTTTCGGGAACCGGGGCATATTATTACAAAGATGCTTTGGGCGTTGGCCTTGTTTCCACCGAAGACATGGTGG
>JAADJA010000072.1 GCA_013151015.1 Chlorobiota bacterium | reverse complement strand
AGGATTCTGAGATAAAGAAAGAAATGCTTTTCATCATCCACGATAAGGCACTTTATCTTTTTGTCCATTTTCCTGAATTTCATGATAATCTATTTTTCAGGTGCAAAGGAATTCAGAAAAGAAAAACGAATCGCCCAAACTTAGGATTTCGGCACTATCTGTCAGCGGTATATATGTCCAAACTTGGAATATTGAACTGCAAAACGAGAAGGGTGTTTTATATTGTCCGCAACAAAATCAGGCAACTGACCTCCTTTTCACGTACTCTTTAGGGGTAAGGCCCGTTTGCTTTTTGAAAATACCATTGAAGGATGATTTGGAATTAAAACCGCTGTCGAAAGCTATGGCAAGCAGGGTGAATTTCTTGTCATTGTTTTCCAAAATCCTTTGCTTGACCTCTTCGACCCGGTATTGATTGACAAACTCAAAGAAATTCTTTCCCACTTGTTCATTGATGATCTGCGACAAATGGTTCGTTGGAATCTCAAGTTGGCCTGCAAGCCCTGATATTGCCAAGCGGTTGTTCAAATAAGGTTTTTCCGATTCCATGTATTTTAACAAAACGGGGAGAAAGGCTTTGGCATCCTCGCTTTTCAACCCACTTGTTTTGTACTTTTCAGCATCGGCACTAATATTCCCCCTTACCTGGGAACCCAGAAAAATCATCCCTTGTTTAAACCCGAAATACCCTATTATCATAATAATAATCAGTTCAAAAAAATAAACGATCATCGTGGAGCTGCTGTAATGTAGGCTGTTGAAATATCCACTTATGAACTTTGAGTAAAGGCTTATGACCCACAAAACGCTCACACTTACCAATAAATAATTCACCCAATACAGGTCAATTTGGTCGCGACAGGAATAAACCCTTTTAATGTTCTGCAAATGTTTTTTTAGCAAACCATAAATCAAAATGACATAAACAGGATAAACGATGGCGACAAGGAACAGGATAAAATTAAAAAACATTGGGCGCGAGATAAACGAAGTACCTTCAAAAAACGAAATCCGCCATTCAGGTGATTTGGTATAGATATAAAAAAACATATAAATATTCGCAAGCACAAAAGGCAACAAATGCCATAGAAACCTCAAACCAAATTGCTTGCTATTGCCGATCACCAAAGAAACATAAAAGTACAATAGGGGTGAATAAAGCAATGGAAGGGTATAGCCAAAACCCAGCAAAAACATCTTCCCTTTAAAAAACAACATATAGGAACGTAAAAAATCAAGGGAAAACACGAAGAGCCAAAAGGCAAGTACCTTGTCCGAATCAAGTTTCTCTTTCTTTTTGAAGAGGAGGAACATTGCCAGGAAAAAAGAGAGAAGGAAGCCGGTTATTAATATAATGTCCATAATTTAAAATCAGATTTTATTCAGGAGTTGTCAAAAGTAAAAAAATATTCCTTTTGACACACTTTCATCTTTCATAACCGGGAATCCAATGAACAAATTTTGTATTTTTGCGATGCCTGTTTGCCACAAGCAATTGTTTCGAACCATAAAAACCACAAGATCATGGCATCAATTTTCGACGACAAACCACCCATTGTACTCAATGAGCTTGCAGGGTTAAGTGCTTCGCTCGATGTGGAAATCCCTTCAAAAAAACCCAACGAAAACCTTCTTATCGCAACATGGAACATTCGGATGTTCGGCTCGCTCACAAAGGAATGGGATTCGGGAAACAAAAGCCCAAAGCGTAATTTCAGGGCCGTCTGGGCCATTTCTGAAATCATATCGAGATTCGATGTAATTGCAGTCCAGGAAGTAATGGGGAACCTCCGGGCACTCCGTAACCTGATGCAATGTTTGGGGGATGAATGGTCGTTCCTGATGACAGACATTACCCTGGGCGATGCAGGGAACAACGAGAGAATTGCCTATCTCTATCACAATACACGGGTTCAAACATCTGGCCTTGCCTCTGAAATCGTGATCCCTCCAGAAGAAATCAATGGAAAAAACAACGGTGCATTGAACAGGCAATTTGCCCGGACACCCTATGCAGTTAGTTTTAAAGCAGGAAAAGAAACATTTATCCTACTGACAGCCCATATTGATTATGGCAAAAAAAGTGCCGACAGGATTCCTGAACTAAAGGCAATTGCGAAATGGATGTACGATTGGGCAAGCCGGTCAAATAGATGGCACCACAACCTTTTGGCCCTTGGCGATTTTAACATTGACAGGAAAGGGGATGAGTTGTGGGAAAGCTTTGTTTCGACAGGGCTTACCGTTCCCGATGATTTACAAAATGTGCCCCGTACCATTTTCACTTCAAAATCATCGCCCCAAAAGGAAAAATTCTACGACCAGATTGCCTGGTTTACGAACAAAAGCGGAAAAAAGAAACTCAATATGAAATATATGAAAGGAGGCTATTTCGATTTCCTCCCTTTGGTTTTCAAAGAAAAAAAACTTTCAAAGCGTTCCGTTTCTTTTAGGATGTCGGATCATTTCCCCCTTTGGGCAGAGTTTTCAATCAACAATTGAAGATTGATTTAAAGGCCTTGTAAAAGCTTCATATTGATGAAATCCTGTCATTTTATTTTCTTTTTGGCAGAGTAAAAAAGATGTCTATCTTTGCAAACTTTTTCAAATTAATCCCAATAATTCACTTTAATAACATAACACTATGGAAACATTAACAATAGATAAAAACCTATCGTACAAAGTTGCTGACCTTAACCTGGCTGAATGGGGCCGGAAAGAAATCGATATAGCCGAAAAAGAAATGCCCGGCCTGATGTCGTTGCGAAAAAAACACGGTGCCGACAAACCTTTGAAAGGAGCTAAGATCATGGGTTCGTTGCACATGACGATCCAAACGGCAGTTTTAATTGAAACACTTACTGAACTGGGAGCCGATGTACGCTGGGCAAGTTGCAATATTTTTTCAACCCAGGATCATGCGGCCGCAGCTATTGCAGTTACCGGGGTTCCGGTATTTGCCTGGAAGGGTGAAACCATGGACGAATACTGGTGGTGCACCAACCAGGCATTGACCTTCCCTGATGGCAGGGGACCCGACATGATCGTGGACGATGGAGGGGATGCAACTATGATGATGCACATGGGGGCTGAAATAGAAAAGAACCCTGAACTGTTGAAACAAACAACACATTCAGAAGAAGAGGCTGCTTTATTGCGGATTCTCCAAAGTGCCTATATTGAGGATAACAACAAATGGACACCGTCAATTGAGAAACTTAGGGGCATTTCCGAAGAAACAACCACTGGTGTCCACCGCCTTTACCAAATGATGGAGAAAGGAAGTTTGAAAGCACCTGCAATCAATGTTAACGACTCGGTTACGAAATCGAAATTCGACAACTTATATGGTTGTCGCGAATCTTTGGCAGACGGGATTAAGCGGGCAACGGATGTCATGGTCGCCGGAAAAGTTGTGGTTGTTGCCGGATATGGTGATGTAGGCAAAGGAAGCGCAAAATCTATGCTGGGATATGGCGCAAGGGTAATCGTTACCGAAATCGACCCCATCAACGCACTGCAGGCGGCAATGGAAGGTTTTGAAGTAACCACGATGGAAGATGCGGTTACGAAAGGGAATATTTTCGTGACCACCACCGGGAACAAAGATGTTATCACCGTGGAACACATGAAGGCCATGAAAGATCAGGCAATCGTTTGCAACATTGGCCATTTCGACAATGAAATCCAGGTTGAGCCTTTGAACAATGCACCAGGAGTTACAAAACTGAATATCAAACCACAGGTTGACAAGTATATTTTCCCCGCCTCGGCAGGCAGGCCCGACGGACATGAAATATTTTTACTTGCTGAAGGAAGACTGGTTAACCTGGGATGCGCCACAGGACACCCTTCTTTTGTCATGAGCAACTCATTTACAAATCAAACTTTGGCACAATTAGAGCTTTGGCAAAAAGACTTTGATGTGGATGTATATCGTTTACCAAAAAGGTTGGATGAAGAAGTTGCCCGTTTGCACCTTGAGCAAATCGGCGTGAAGCTCACGACATTAACGAAAGACCAAGCCGATTACCTTGGGATACCCGTGGAAGGCCCGTACAAACCTGAGCATTACAGGTATTAAAAACATCATTGTTTTTCAGTAGCAATTGAAATTGTTTTGCTTTTACAACTGAAAAATATCGGCCCCATAGTTCAAGGGATACCCGCCCGACCGTACGACTTTAAAAATAGATTTTGAGGATGAATGTTCCTTTTTACAAGATTTGCTTTTCAATATTCGGTCGTTCGGGCGGGGAACGGAAGTTTCCTAAACTTTAGATTCAGGTTTCGTTTAGGCAACTAAAAACAAAATTATCTAAAACCATATTATAGATTTATTACTTTTGCGCAAAATTTTGGCCCCATAGTTCAAGGGATAGAACGGAAGTTTCCTAAACTTTAGATTCAGGTTCGAGTCCTGGTGGGGCTACTAAATCATCAAACGGTTTCTTACTTGATCATTCAGGTAGGAAACCGGATTTCCCCACATTTTTTCAATGTTTTTCACTTACGTTTTATATAGTCCCAACTTTAAAAAGTTCTACAAAGGCCAAACAAACAATCTGAAAACGAGGTTAAAACAACATAACTCAGGAAAAGTAAAATCAACCAAATCCTATAGACCCTGGGAAATAGTGTACTATGAAGAATTCGACACCAGAGAACAAGCTTTGCAAAGAGAACAGTATTTCAAATCAGGCGCAGGAAGGCGCTTCCTGAAAATGAAAATAAAATTGAGATAGTGATTGCTTATTTTATTACTGGTCTGCACAACTTTAAATTCAATGAAATGGGAATTTCCTAAACTTTACCCACCCTTTCTATAGCCATTACCTATGAAGACTGGCTACTAACTTAGGATTGTATTTCATTATTATTAGATTGCTTCAGCATTCCTTCCCACAATGCCAACCAGTTGTTGCTTTGTATTGACGGGCAAGCTTAATCTTTCCAACTAATAACAATATCCCCAAGTTTCCAGTTATCGGCTGATTCGTCAGACCATGGCGCAAAGGCAGCGGTCACGGCTGCTGATTCGTCAGACCACTGCGCAATGGCATGCGCACCCGCAGTGGTCACGCTGCTGATTCGTCAGACCACTTCGCAATGGCATGCGCACTCGCAGTGGTCAGACGAATAGGCGAATGGCAACTTGCCTGGAATTGCCCGGTGAAAACAATCCCACTACCGGATTGTACTAACTCAATATCACCAGTGACCAGGGCTTTCTTTCCCTCATCCAACATAGAAACCTCAACAAGCCTTTCAAACTTATAATAATACCGGATACCGATTTCCCCTGCCCGTTTGCACATTTCCGTTATTTCGGCAAAGCCGGAGTTTGCCTGGCATAAGGCCAGCATGGCCTCATGATCCTCCTTTTTCGAAAATGAAGACCAGGCCCGGAAGGTAGGGAATATTGCTTTGGCCTGGTCTTGGTCCTTTTGGAGTGGGATTGGTTGCATGTTGGTATTATCCTTATAAAACTTAATGACATTCTGCTTATGTGCATTCATTATAATTCTTTGCAATAACGAGACTATGCTTAACGCTTATGGCAAAAAACAACTCAACGCCCCGTCATTGCGAGCCGAAAGGCCGGGCTTTGCGAGGGAGCGAAGCAATCTGCAAAAGGTTACGGCTGGTCTTCCATAGTCGGCAGTTTCCGGGGTGGCCTTTCATAGTTGGTGGATTGCTTCAGTATTCCTTTGCACAAAGCCAACTCATTGATGCTTCGTATGACGTTTGTAACTTTAAGGTTATACCTTGGATGCTTCGCAATGATGGTTGTGAGAATAAGGATTGTTTTATTGCATTACCCAGATATCTTATTAAAGAAATTAATTCTTTCATTGTCTTGAAAACTAAGCAATAAAACAAATTAATATGTTATTGCAATGAATAATCATCCAGATGATCCGGCTATTATGATAAGAAACAAAACACCAGCTCCCCATCCTATAGCAGCATTACCTACATTTTTTCTCTTAGCCTTCTTTTTATAACACATCATATACATTGGATCCATAAATATTTCTCTGTTTTCCGACATCATATATGTGTCCTTTCCTTTGTCAGGTGTTGGATTAGCTACAGCTGCTCCAATTACGGCAAAAGGTCCAAATAAAACACCCATTGTAAAATGAAATCCTCCTTTGCCGTGAAAAGCTTCAGCATCCATTGTGCCCCTCATACATTTTTCAGAACCACTTAATTCTTCCCCATCTTTACTTAAGAAATTACTAAAGGGGTCTTCGAATTCGACAGAATAAACACTATCTGAAGGAATAATAAAAATACTTCCAAATGTTTTAAATTTTATACGGCAATTTTTTATTCGTTTTACTTTACCATAATATGTTTTTCCATTTAAAAAAGTTAATTTATCTCTGTTTTTTGCATTGAGAGAAATAGAAATCAAAATTATTACTAATGTTAATATTACTTTTTTCATAACAATATGTTTAAAATATAAATGAATTTATTTTGTTTATATGTACGCAGTAAGACTGTATGTTTAAGAACTAATTCTGTTCAAGAAACCACAAAGAATATTTCTCCTTTGAAAGGTTTAAAATAAAATTACAATAGTTTCAAACCATTTTGAAAATCAAAAGACTTGTGTTTCGGGTCATATCTTAAAAGGAATTTGTTTGGTTTTATATAAATCTTTCGAATCTAATTTTAATAATTTTAACTTTTCCTAATTTGTCCATTAATACTTTACAACAGTAAATTTTACACAAAAAGCTGAAATATTTTGCATCAAGAATTGTCATTTTTATCTTTTTTTATTTATTTCGGGATCACAGCTATTTTGCAATTAAATTAATTGTTGAATTTTACTGATTAGTGTTAATGTATTCAATGGCTCTTGAAATAATCGTTTTTTCCATGTCCAAAAATGCTTGCACATACCCTCCAACAACATTTCGTCTTGTCTCAGTAAAAGTTTTCAAAAATATTTCTTCATCGTCATCTCTTTTATAAAAATCTATTTTTACTATGTAGTCCATTCTTCCAGATGTTAATAGAGTGCCTCCATGCCAATCCCATTTGAGAACGGATACTTTAAAAAGAAATTTCCCTTTTGTTTGTGAACAAAATTTATTACCCGATAACTCTTGAGCGAAATAATTTATAAATGAAGATGAAATGTTTAAATCATCCTTTATTTTAAATTTATCTCCAACTATTATTACATTATGCTGATAACCTACAATATTTTTTATTAATCTTGTATCTTTTACAATAAAACAATCTTGTTCCAAATCAATCTTTTTGGAAGGTAATACAATTGGTTTTGTCGCAAAGGGGTTTAAATAAGTTCTGCCATCCTTATATTTTATTTGATAAAGATTTTTTTTATAAAATTTCTTTAGTTTTCCATTGTAAAGGAATTTTACTGTTTTCTTTTTTTCTTGAAGAATTGTCTCAACCAATTTAAGACCTGTTGCGAAAATTATTGTGTCTTGAGAAAAAGTTGATACGACAAATCCCATTACAATGGCAGATAAAATCAATCGTTTCATAACATTTCGTTTTTTCGTTTATAATAAATTATTGCCCCAAAACTACAACCACCGCCCGCCCAAAGTCAATACCATCAAAAGGTGATTTTTCGCTTTTTTATCCCCTTTTGATGGTATGGTTTTCTGGTTTTTGATACCAATGAAAGGTGATTTTGGCTTTTTACCTTAAAATGGGCGGAGTTTATGTGTGATAATTTTACATAATAAAGGGGAGGTGAAAAGTTGCTTTGGGGCGGTCTTTCATAGTCCATACGGACTAACTCCGTGTTGTTGACAGATTGCCTGCCTGTTCGGCAGACAGGCTTCAACATTCAGGCGCACTTGCCTTCCTGTTAATGCTTCGCAATGACGACAGTAAATTAAACGCCCGTCATTGCGAGCCGAAAGGCCAGGATTTGCGAGGGAGCGAAGCAATCTGTCGGCGGTTGAGGCTACCTTTCAATAGTTAGCGGTTTTGGGGCAGTGTTTCATAGTTGGCAGATTGCCTGCCTGTTCGGCAGACAGGCTTCAGCATTCCTTCTCATAAGGCCTTTCCTTTCAATGCTTCACAATGACGTTTTTAACTTTTGGCCTTTCCATTCAATGCTTCGCAATGACGGGGTAATTGCAATGATGTTTACAAATCAAGGGTTTGATCATAAAGGTCGAGCCATTCCGGGTTCATTTCGTTTATCAAATCTTCCTTTTTCTTCCTGGAACCAGCTTTGATCTGCTTTTCCCTTGCAATTGCTTCTACTATCGAGACAAAGCCTTCGTAATAAACCAATTTATGGCAATTGTACCTGTGGGTATAGGATTTTTTGTATTTGCCGGTTTTGTGTTCATAAACCCTGTCCCTTAATCTGCTGCTTACACCTGTGTAGAGTACGGTATTGTTCTTATTGGTCATTATATATGTATGTCCGCCCCGTTCCATTGTTGCTTTTTAGCAAAATTAATAAAAATGCAATTTGCACGCCTGTGACAAAGAATAAATCAACGCCCCCGTCATTGCGAGCCGAAAGGCCAGGATTTGCGAGGGAGCGAAGCAATCTGTCAACGGATATGGCTGTCCAACAAGGTTGGCTGTTCTGGGGCAGTTTTTCATAGTTGGCGGATTGCTTCGGAATGCCTTCACACGATTCCACCCCTAAGGATTCCTCGCAATGACGTGGAAGTCGCAATGATGTGGTAATAATTACCGCAATCCATTCTCCAATGCGAAAACAATAAGCTCGGTTGTTTTACGTAGGCCGGCTTTTTCGAGGATATTTTTACGGTGGGTGTCAACGGTGTTTTTGCTGATGTTCAATTCTTCGGCTATTTGCCTGGTATCCTTACAGGCAGAAATCAATCGGACAATCTCCAGTTCCCTTTCGGAAAAACTTTCGACAATGGCCAAATTGCCGGATGAACCAACACCATTCTTTTGCTGATGTTTTTCGCGGTAACGCCGAATTGCATCGCTTAGTTCGTCAATATCAACAGGCTTTACCAGAAAATCGAAAGCCCCGTTGCGGATGGCTTTGATCGCATAAGTGTTATATCCGGTAACGAAAATAAACTCAGGTGAAACATTCTTTTCCCTGATGGCCTTTATCATGTCAAAGCCTGAACAACGCGGCATTTCAACATCAATAAACACGAGGTCGGGTTTTTTACTTATGATCGATTCAATGGCCTTCTCAGGTTCTCCTTCAATTCCAACAATGCTTATATCATCGAACTTTTGCAACAACATGGCCATCCTTTCCCGTGGACCTTTTTCATCGTCGATAATATAGCAAGAAAGTTTTTTCATTTGTTCGAATTTATATTGATCTTGGCAATTAACAGTCATTACAAAAAAAAATCAATCATTCACTATGGGTACTGTCCTGTTCATTACGTTTTAATTAGATAAATGTTTTATCCTGATCTATGTTTATGGGTATCATTATCAGCACTTTTGTCCCTGTTGCGTCTTTGCCCTCGTACAAATCGGTTACCGAATAACTTATCCTTACTTTTCGGTAGTCGGAATAAAGTTGCAGGATATTGTCGAGTATTTTCAACCCCTTTCCCGTACTGAATGTTGAATATTCCTTGGACTGCTTCCTACCCACACCATTATCAATTACCGTAACAAGGATTCTTTTCGCTTCGGCCTTTACATCCACTTCAATAAAGCCTTTTCCTTTCAAGTGTTTGATCCCATGCTTCAGGGCATTTTCCACAAACGTATGGACAAGCATTTTGGGGATTTCATAACGGGTATCAACCTTATTACCTATCGTAATTGTATAATCAAAACAGTAATCATATTTGAATTTCTCAAGGTCGAGGTAATTCGTAATGTATTCCAGTTCCTCTTTCAACGGAATGGATATTTTCTCGGAGCTTAGAATAGTTGTCCTAAGCAATTTTGCATATTTGCCAAAAACATAATCCGCTTTTTCGCTGTCTTTTTTGTTGAACAAAGCCCCGATGGAGCTAATGAGGTTCAGCGTAAAGTGTGGATCGATCTGGTTCTTGATGCCCATTAATTGCAGCCCGGCGATTTTCTTTTCGGTTTGGTAATGTCGTTCTACCCTTGAACGCTGTAATTTTTGAAGCAAGAACAAAAACAGAAGGGTAATCCCATAAATTGAAATCCACAAAGGATATTTGAGGAAGTACAATGGGTTTTTGTAATAAAGGAACTTAAAATAATCGGCTCCGCAGCGGACATACAAAAGTGGCTTTTGGCTCCCACGTTCGATCAAAGAATATGTTATGCCGTTCAACGAATCGTTCCTGAAATCTATTTCAACAGGGGATGAAAAATCATTTCTTGTAACAACAACCCCTTGCCTATCCTCTTTGCAAAACAGGAATTCGTCCTTACCGTCAAGGTCGATGTCCATTCTTTCCGGCTTGCTTGTTTTTATGTTTTTTATTAAAACCGGGTTTGTCAAATTCAAATTCATGTCCAATTGCTCCACCTTGCCACCTTCTGAAAACAGGAACAAACGATCCCTTTTCCTTTTATCGGACGAAACCATAAAAAGGTTTTTCACCTCCCCATGATCCGACAATACCTTTTCCTTTATTTTATTGCCCCCAACATCAAAAACCAATAGTTTGTTTTTCACATCCTCGGGCCCATAGTGTTTTTGCAAAATCACTATTTCGGTTTTCCTGGCTGTTTTCAATGGAAGGGCCTGCAAATAGGTTTTGTATTCGCCAAAAGGGATGGGGTCAAAAACAAATTTCATGTTTTTGTCGATAACCATCAGCCATGCCACACTATCCTTAAAGGGCACATCCGAATGCCAATTACCAAAGGCACCGCTTTCGCCCATATATTCATCGTGCCCGTCATTATCTAAATCAAAAGCCAACGGTGAGATTATTGCCGTACCGCTTTCCGGTGATTCAAGCACCGTGTCGTTTACAATGTCTATAAGGAACAGGTTCCGGGGCGTAAGTGTAAAGCCGGTATAAATTGAAACGGCAATTTCTTTGAACCCATCATCATCAACATCGGGGAAAGAACAAAAATTCAAGCCAACCTCATATCTCCCAATAATTTTATTGACTTTATGGATAAATTTCTTAAAGAAATGATGCTCGTTTTTTGTA